>CAZYYS010000135.1:0-14289 GCA_964651015.1 uncultured Verrucomicrobiota bacterium | reverse complement strand
CGCATTGATTTCGTTTCCTCGATACCTGCTGTTGCTGCTGGGCCTGACTTCCTTGGCGCCAGTTTTTTTTATCGGTATTCGCTGGGCGTCATCTCTCGGCGATACGAATAGTGTCAGTCTCAAACTGACGCCGATAATGTTTCATGTCGTACATGGACTGTTTCTCGCCGCGTGCATTGTGGTGGCGTTCGATCCCCCTTTCAGCGCCCGGAAATTGGGTATGGGGCGACCGTTTCTGACTTTCTATTATCTCGGTGCGTTGAGCATTGGTTATTTGTGTGGATACTTTTTGCTCGTGTTCGGCACCGACCCGGTGATCCTACGTTCAAAACCAGGCGGACTCCAGCGGGCGATAGACAAGCTGGTCACGTTCGCCATCTGGGTTGCGCTCATTGCCGTGCCGGCAACACTGGTTTACCGGAATTTTCCTTCCATCCGCGCGAATCAAGCGCCGGTCCTGAGTCAATATGCCAACCTGCTCGCGAAATCTCTCCCCGCCAAGGGAGCGGTGGTGATGAGTGATGACCCAAGGCGACTATACCTCCTCACCGCGGCGCTTCATCGGAACGGAACGGCCGATAAATATGTTCTGCTCGATACTCGCTTGATGCAGTTGCCCAATTATCAAAAGTTCCTCGCCGAAACCTATCCACAGCATCCCGGGCAATTCGCAACATCGATTGCCTCCACTCAACTGATCAGTCAGCCCAGCTTGATCCAACAGGTGTTGAGCCTCTCTCGAAGCAACGACGTTTACTACTTGCATCCGAGCTTTGGTTATTACTTCGAGCAGTTCTACACGCGGCCTCACGGAGTCGTTTATGAATTGAAGCCATTTCAACCCGAAGACATCAGAGCGCCGGCGCTGACTCCTGGTGAGATCTCGGAAAATCAAGCCTTCTGGAAGCAAATCGATCGAGATGCGTTGTCGCCGTTGCCCAAATTGATCAAACTGCGAAACCCTCAAGCCATGATCGTCGGCGGATATTACTCACACGCGATCAACAACTGGGGCGTCGAGTTGCAGCGGAACAATCATTTTGACGAAGCAGAGCCTGTGTTCCTGAGCGCCTTGGAATCCAACCCAGCCAATGACGTTGCCCGGCTCAATCTCGGATACAACCGCGACCGGCGCGCCGGAAAAGCAAGCACATTCAAACTGTCCAAAGAGGTTGAAGAGGAGTTTGAAAAATATCGGGGAAATCTGGAGGCGATCATTGGAGACAAGGGCCCGTTTGATGAGCCGTTTTTTTGTTTCGAGCAAGGCCGGGTCTTTGTAAGAGGAAGACTGTATCGCCAGGCAGCCCAGCAGTTCGACCGCGTCACGGTGCTGACACCGGATAACGTCTCGGCCCGGTTGTGGTTGGGGCAACTGATGATCTTGGGGCGAATGCCGGACAAAGTCTTGGAACTGGTCGCCGACATTCGCGCCCATCCAGACACCTTGCCCCTGGATCGCGCGGGTCAGATTGAATTGATCCGGCTCGAAGCTGTCGCATATTTTTCCAAAACCAACCGGGAAACCGCAACCAACATCCTGCAGAAGGCACAAATGGAATTCCCGGGCGACACAAACCTGCTGGCCGCTGTGACGCAAGTGCAAATGGCCTTTGGAAATCTCAATGAAGCGCTGACCACTGTGGACGAGCTGTTGAAGATTGCGCCGAACGATCCGCAGGCACTCCTCAACAAAGGCGCCCTTTGCATTCAACTCAAGACGTTCAAGGATGCCATTCCGCCGTTAAATCAACTGCTGCTTTTGCAACCGGAAAACAATGCCGCCCTGCTGAACCGCGCGATAGCCAACCTGCAAATTGGCGAACTCGAAGCCGCGCAGAGTGATTACGAAAAACTGGCGGTCGCGTTCCCAACCGCCTTTCAAGCGTATTACGGCCTGGGAGAAATAGCGTACCGGAAAAAGGAGAAGCAGGCCGCCATCAAGAATTACGAACTCTATTTGAAACATGCCACCGCCAACACCGAAGAAAGAAAGTCCGTCGAGACGCGATTGAAGGAATTAAAAGGCAGCTCTTTGTGAAATCAAGGAGAGCAGGATGCGTGTCACCCACGTCATTACGCGGCTGATTGTCGGAGGCGCCCAGGAAAACACCGTATCCTCGGTGTTGGGTCTGCATCAGAAACCCCGCTTGGAGGTCAAACTTATCTCCGGGCCGCCCGTGGGGAGTGAAGGCTCGCTGGAATCCGCATTTGCGAATTCCCGCCAATTGTTGACCATCATGCCGGATTTGGTCCAGCCGGTTCACCCTTGGAAAGACTGGCTGGCGCTGCGCCAGCTCACCCGTCGGTTCCGTGCCGAGCGTCCGCAGATGGTGCACACCCACAGTGGCAAGGCCGGAGTTTTGGGAAGGCTGGCAGCGGCCCGCGCTGGCGTGCCTGTTGTCATCCACACCATTCACGGCCCCTCGTTCGGTCGCTTCCAAGGTCGGCTGGCCAATTGGACATTTGGTTTGGCGGAACATCTTGCTGCGAGAGTCACCACACATTTCGTGAGTGTGGCCGATGCCATGTCGGACCAATACCTCGCCGCCGGGATTGGCCGGCCCGAACAATTCACCAAGATATTCAGCGGCTTTGACTTGTCGCCATTCTTGTCGGCCACGAATGATCCGGCCTTGCGTGCGCGTCTGGGAATTGCACCCAACGATTTCGTGGTCGGTAAAATCGCCCGGCTGGTCAAACTAAAAGGCCATGATGATTTGTTTGCGGCGGCATCAGTATTGGTGCGGGAATGTCCACAGATCAAGTTCTTGCTGGTTGGCGATGGTCCGTGGCGAAGTCGTTTTGAGAATCAAGCGCGCGCGCAGGGTTTGGAAAAGTATTTTGTCTTTACGGGTCTGGTCCCGCCAACGGAAGTGCCCCGGTTGGTCGGCATCATGGACGTATTGGTACACCTGTCCCTCCGCGAAGGCCTCCCCCGGGCGTTGCCGCAGGCCTTAGCGGCGTGCCGACCAGTCGTTGCCTACGACTGCGATGGCGCCCGAGAGGTCTGCATTACGAACGAAACTGGATTTCTGGTAGCTCCCGGCAAAACCGATGAATTGACTTCCCGACTGGTGCAGTTGGCACGGGATCCGGGTTTGCGCGCGCGCTTGGGCCGCCGCGGCCAACAATTGGTGAAAGACAGCTTTGGCGTACAGCGCATGGTGGACGATCTCTATGCGCTTTACTTGAGACTCGCCGCCGAAAGGCAGATGCCTACCGCGTGAGCTTCCCTTTCAATGCATATCTGCTGGCATTGGCCGGTGCATGGTTGGCGACATTCCTGACTTTACCGGCGTGGCGGGCTTTGTGCCTGCGCGTGGGATTGGTGGATGATCCGGGTCATCGCAAGCTTCACGAACGCCCGGTCCCCCTGGCCGGTGGATTGGCTGTGATGACCGGAATCGCCGTGCCGTTGCTTCTCGGTGCGCTTGATTTGAAATTTCAATTCTTGGGAATGGCCACGGCACCACCCTTGGCTTACGGTTTAAGCCGCCGAACGGTTCAGTTAATCGCAATTGTTATCGGCGCGGCAGGCATGCTGGGTCTCGGCTTGTGGGATGACAAACACGAATTGCGTCCGGCAGTCAAGTTTGCCGGCCAGTTGCTCATCGCGGGTTTGGTCGCAGCGGCGGGAGTACGGATTACGCTATTCGTGCCAAATGCAGTGTTCAGTTATTTGGTCACGGTTCTATGGATCCTGACGGTAACGAACGCCTTCAATTTCATGGATAACATGAATGGACTTTGTTCGGGCCTGGGAGCCATCAGTGCTGGCTACTTCGGGTTGATTGCTGCGGTCAATGGCCAATACCTGGTCGGTCTGCTGGCCTTCGTGATCCTTGGGGCTTTGCTCGGTTTTCTGCCGTACAACTTTCCGAAGGCCAGTACGTTTCTTGGTGACGCAGGTAGTCACCTTGTTGGTTACCTGATCGCCGTGCTGGCGGTTCTTCCGCACTTCTACACGCCGAAAAACCCAAAGGTCTGGGCGGTCTTCACGCCATTGCTGATACTCTCCATACCCTTGATCGATATAGTTTGGGTGGTGATTTTTCGTTGGCACATCGGCCAGCCAATTTACATTGGAGACAACAACCACCTCTCCCATCAACTCGTGCGCCGCGGTCTGACTCCCGTCCGGACGGTGCTTCTTATCTGGTTAGTGGCGGTGGTCCTTGGCAGCTTCGCTTTTCTTTGATTCGCTTGCTCTGGTCAAGTTTTGGCCCGGCTACCCTCAGCGATCGCCTCAGAAAGTAAACCCAACACTTCGGCCCGATCTACGGCTCCGATTAACCGATATTCTTTGAAGGAGTTTACCACCGGCACATTCCGCTGCTCACTGGCCAATACCGTTGGTAACGCGTCGAGCAAGCGCTGGTTTGGTGTAACACAGGGAGGTATTGGGCGCATGACATCGTAGGCAATCACAGCACCCATCTCTTCACCGGCATTGAGATGCTGCTTTAAATCTTGAAGCGCCACGACTCCCAGCAAGCGTTGCGTGTCATCGACGACTGGCAAAAAATTATTCGAACTGGAAAGAAAGCGCTCCGCAATCTGGCGCAGTTTGACATTTTCCCGCAATGGCGGCACCGGCCCGCGCATGAGTTCGCCCACGGTCTGCTCGGTTGCGGCGCCCATCCGCGTGCTTTCTCGTTCGATCGTCAAATGTTTGAGTTGCAACGGCGCCGTGTAAATG
Organism: uncultured Verrucomicrobiota bacterium; assembly: GCA_964651015.1. GTDB lineage: Bacteria > Verrucomicrobiota > Verrucomicrobiia > Limisphaerales > PALSA-1396 > CAZYYS01. The sequence continues at coordinate 9,590 of CAZYYS010000135.1, read as the reverse complement.
GACTCCGAATGCAATCGCTGCGACAGCAAAGAGGAAACGGCACACGCCAGCATCAGCGGCGGCATTAGCGAATAGTTGAGTGAAATCTCAAACACCAGAATCATGGCCAGCAGCGGTGAATGAGTTGTCGCAGCCAGGACGCTTCCCATGCCCACCAATGCGAAGGCGCCGGTCGGCAATCCGCCGGCCTTGCCGAGTTCGTGCAGAGCGGTGCCGAAGACACATCCCACCCCGGCACCCAAAAATAAAGTGGGCGTGAACACGCCGCCGACGGCGCCGGAGCCCACGGTCACCATGGTCGCCAATACTTTCCCCAGCAATAGACCCGTTAAAAATAGCAGCGCAAATGGCTGTCCCAAATACTGTCCATGCAGAATCCGGTTCGTCATCACGAAGCCGTTGCCCCAAACACCTGGATACGCGAGCGCAATGATTCCCACCAGAAGTCCGCCCAACGCCAGGCGCGCATAAATTGGGACGGGCAGACGTTGAAACCAGCCTTCACCCGAATGGAGCATTCTTAGGAACACCGCCCCAGTTGCCCCTGCCAGAATTCCTAAAATCAAAAACCAGGGCAATTGCACCAAACTTGTTATTTCAAATGGAGGGACCACGTATCGAGGCTCCAATCCGAAAAAGCTGCGGGAAACAATTGAGGACGTGACTGAGGCAAATACCAGTGGAGCGAACATATTCATGGAAAAGTTGCCCAACACGATGAGTGCGGCGAACACCGCGCCGGCCACGGGCGCATTGTAAGCGGCGGCAATTCCCGACGCGGCGCCGCACGCCACCAGCAAACGCAAGCGATACGGTTGCCAGTTCCCAACCTGTCCCCCTTTAGAAGCAAGTGTCGCCGTCAGTTGCACAATCGCCCCCTCTCTTCCAATGGACGCTCCTGAACCAATGCTCAAGAGGGAGGAAAAGGTTTTGACAATCCCCACGCGAATTGGCAACCGACCATCGCCAGCAACCACCACCTCGAGTAAGTTACTCGTTCCCTTCTCACCAACCAGCTTCAACCCCAAATGAAGGACGAAACCTGCGGCCAAGCCACCTAGCGTCGGAGTCACGAGCAGTTGCCAGGGTCTCAGAATCTCCGCCACTTCCACCGGGTCCCCTGTGTGCCGCAGCAACAATTGAGTGACCCATTCGGTGCCAAGGTAAAAAAACACATTGACGACCCCTCCGAGAATGCCCACACCACCCGCCAGAACCAGATGAAACGTTTCCTCACGGAATCGCAGCCGTTCGCGGATCCGCAGTGCGCGCTGCCAATTTCGCAGAAAATATGCCTGCGCTCCCGCAGCCAGTTTCCTAAATGTCTTGGCGCCCAATGGCACGGCTCGATGCTACACATTTTTCCAACCCTGACGAGAGTCGATTTAGCCAACCTCACCTGAATTGCAACCTACCAGAAACAGGCAATGAAACCTCCAACGGCGAAAGGCATGTCCACTGACCACATAACCAGCTCGAAGCTGAACGCGTTACCACCGAAACCTTTCACGAACGGACACGGACGGGAGTCTTTCATTCAATTCAGCCTTTGCAATCAGCCACGACAATTCCCGTGGTTGCCAACCTAACGCCGCTCCGCCAAGCTTCTACCGCGAATGAGCAAGCGATTCTATATCACGACCGCGATTGACTACGTCAACGGTCAGCCGCATCTGGGCCATGCGTACGAAAAAATCGTCAGCGATGTCATTGCCCGCAGCCGACGCAGTCTTGGCGAGGAGGTTTTTTTTCTTACCGGCCTTGATGAGCACGGTCAGAAGGTCCAGCAGGCCGCACTCGCGGAAGGAAAGAATCCGCAAGCGTACTGCGACGAACTGGCTGCTGACTGGAAAGCCTTCGCGAAGAAGCTCGAACTTACCAACGACGATTTCGTCCGCACCACCGAGCCGCGCCACAAGCAATTCGTTCAAGCCATCCTCGCGAAACTCCACGCTGCCGGGCAATTCTACACAAAAACCTACAAGGGCTTTTATTCGTCAAAGGAAGAAACGTTTTTGACCGACAAAGACCGTCTCCCTGACGGAACGTTCGACCCGGCTTGGGGCGAAGTCATCGAATTGGAGGAGACCAATTACTGGTTCAAACTGGGCGAACACCAACAATGGCTGATTCATTATCTGACGACGAATCCGTCGTTTGTGCAACCCGATTACCGGCGCAATGAGGTCCTCGGCTTTCTGAAGAGCCAAACGCTCGAAGATTTGTGCATTAGCCGTCCCGCGTCACGCTTGAACTGGGGCATACCCCTGCCCTTTGACAAAGACTATGTCACCTACGTCTGGTTCGATGCGCTCGTCAACTATGTCAGCGTTCCCGCCGCTCACGGCGACTCGACAATTGTCCGCGCCATCAACCATCAGCCGTCAGCCATCAGCCATCAACTCTCGCTGTGGCCCGCCGATGTTCACGTCATTGGCAAAGACATCTTGAAATTCCATGCCGTGTATTGGCCGATCATGCTCAAGGCAATGAATCTGCCGCTGCCAAAGCAAATAGCCGCTCACGGTTGGTGGCAGAAAGACGGCGCAAAAATCAGCAAGAGCACCGGCAACATCGTTGATCCCGTCGCCGTGATCGACGAATGGGGGCTAGACGCTTTCCGCTTTTACGTTGTGCGCGAACTCGACATCGGCCCGGACGGCAACTGGACGGACGCCGGTTTTGCCGCGCGCTACCAAGCCGAACTGGCGAACGGCCTTGGTAATCTCGTCAACCGCTCGCTTTCCATGCTGAAACGTTACCGCGCTGGCTTGGTGCCGACACGTTCCGAGGAACTGGGATTCGATGCCCGCGAGGCAGTGGGACAAACCATTACTCAATTGCGCGAATACAAACTGCAAGCGGCACTGCAAAGCATCTGGTCGCTAGTCAACCGGGGCAATCAGTATGTGGATCAAACCGCGCCGTTCAAACTCGCCAAGGACCCGGCGCAAGCACAACGACTTGATGAAGTTCTCTACAACCTCGCCGAAGTCTGCCGGGTGATCGCCGTCTTGCTTTGGCCATTTTTGCCGGGCACAGCGACGAAACTTTACGCGCAACTCGGTCTAGGCGGTTCGCCGGACAAACTGGCTTTGGCCGAATGGGGCGGCCTGGACGTCGGCCACAAAATTGGCGACGTCTCGCCGTTATTCCCTCGCCGAGATCAACTGAAGTCATGATCTCATACGACACAAACCCGTCCGTCAAAAGGCTTCTGCTTGTGACTGCGCCTCGTGGCGGGGTATTTTGAATGCATGGATTCGCCGGAATGGGCAAACCTGAGTGACGAGGAATTGCTGGAGAAAAACATCTCCAAACTCGGCCTGAAACTGGACGGCACCGAACTCGAACCGCTCATTCAGCAGCTCTACAATGAACTCTCGCAGAAGAATCTTGCCTTTCATCCGCCGTGTTTTGTCGGCGATGAGTGGTTCTGTCCGGTCGGTGTACCCGCCATTTTCATTCCGTTCTTCCTTACCCACGAGCGACTGAAAAAGCTCGAGCGCAAGATCATCCTCGAAGTAGAAGGCGAAACCAAATCGTGGTTCATGCAACTCATGCGCCACGAAGCGGCCCATGCCTATTCCTACGCCTACCAACTATACAAGAAGAAGAAGTGGCAGCAATGTTTTGGTCTGGCCTCGACAGAGGAATCTGATACCCACCGGCCCCGCCCGTACAGTCGATCGTACGTGATTCATCTGGCCGACTGGTATGCGCAGAGCCATCCGGATGAAGATTTCGCCGAAACCTTCGCCGTCTGGCTGACCCCCGACTTGAATTGGCGAGAGCGTTATCGTGGTTGGAAGGCGTTGCAAAAACTCGAATATGTGGCCGAGTTGATGGGGTCCCTCGCTGGCAAGCCGCCAATTCATCAACCCAAGATTCGCGCGGCGGACTACGACTGTCTGAACCTCAAGCTCAAGACCTACTACGCCCGCAAGCGGAAGTTATACGAAGATTCGTATCCCGACTTTTACGACAAGGATTTGAAAAGGCTTTTTGCCGCCACTGCGGAAACTGTGAATCGGGAAAAAGCTTCGCGCTATCTCAGAACTCATCGCAAGCAAATCATGAACTCCGCCTGTCAATGGACAAACGAAAGGAAATATCGGGTGCACCGCCTGCTGACGCGGCTCATCGATCGTTGCGACGAACTTGATTTGTTTATCAGGAGTGATGACCCGACACTCAATTTAAATGTCGCCTCTTACATCACCTCGCTCGTGATGAATTATTTGTTTACCGGCAAGTTCAAGCGCTCAAAATAAGCCGCCGTGAAGAGAAAACAAAAAGTCCTTGCGCTCTTTGATGCCATCGGACCGACCACCTTGGATCAAAATCTAAGCAAAGAACTCAAGACCAAGGATTGGGAAACGGAGGCCAACGTCCTTGAAGCGCTCGGAACGCTCGGTCATCCAAGCGACCATCTCGCAATTTTCGACGACACCGACCTCATTCGGCAGAAGATTGAAAGTTTCCAACCGGACATTATTTTCAACCTGGCTGATCAATTCAAAAACAACCGGGCGTTCGACCAGAACATCGTTTCGTTTTTGGAATTGCAGGACGTGCCTTTCACCGGTTGCGGTTCGACGGGGCTGACGCTGTGCAAACACAAGGGCATCTCAAAAAAGATTCTCGGCTATCACCGGATCCACGTGCCCGACTTCACGATCATCCCGCGCGGCAAACGCATCGCCCGACCCAATCGCCTCAAGTTTCCCATTTTCATCAAACCGTTGAAGGAAGAAGCTTCTTACGGCATCGCGCAGGCTTCGTTTGTGGAAAATGACGAGCAATTCAAGCAACGGGTCGCTTTCATTCACGAGAAGTTTGGGCAGGACGCCATCGCGGAAGAATACATAGAGGGCCGGGAACTTTACGTCGCCATTCTTGGCAACCATCGACTTCAAGTGCTGCCGATTCGCGAGTTGACCTTCAAGGAAGTGCCACCCGATGAACCCAAGTTCGCCACATACAAAGCCAAGTGGGACGAAGAATACCGGAAGCGTTGGGGCATTCAGAACGAATTCGCCAAGGAACTGGACGCCGGACTGATCCAGCACATCGAATCGGTTTGTAAAAAGATCTACCGACTGCTCGCCATCGACGGGTACGCGCGGCTCGATCTTCGGCTCACCCCTAAAAACGAAGTCGTCTTCATCGAAGCCAACCCCAATCCGATCCTCGCTCGCGAAGAGGATTTCGCCGAATCCGCCAAGAAGGCCGGCATTCCCTACTCGAAGCTAATTGACAAAATCATCAACCTCGGCAAACAGACGACACGCGATTAAAGTGATTCTGCCACTCGATTACCCGAGCATCGCGCGACCAGTATTCGTGGCACTTCGGTTGGGAACAGTGGCAGTCAAACCTGCCACGTCATCATCGTCCGACAATGCGATAGAACTCAGCCGGACCTTCCAACGTCAGAGTCACCGGGGGGACGGCATTGGTCAGGATGTCCACCCAATCTTTCGCTGTCAGACTGGTCGCGCTCTGCACACGGTAAGGAGGTACGCCTCCAGTCCAGTTCAACGTTGCGCTTGAACCATCCACGGCGAGCGCCGCGCGCATCGGCAAACTGACCACTGCCAGGGTGTCGTTAAACGTTGTCGCGCCTCCCAATGCAGGTGTCCAACTGGTGGTTGTGGCAGTAACCACGACGAGATTGGTCTTATTGGCCAGAAGCGGAATGCCCACTGCGTTCCACTCGTTCGTACCAGCGGCGACACCTTTTACGTTGTTGGCAAAATTCATCCATGACACGGCGGTCACAGTCTGCCCCATCGCTCCGGCGGTTCCCGCCAAGTTCAGATTGGTGGCACCGGTTCGCCAAATTGCGGAGGCGGTTGGGCTGGTGATCGCAAGCAGTGGCTCGTTGGTTGAGGTTGCCCCGCGCTCATGCGAATAGACCCAGTCCATCAAAACCGGCGTGTGGTAAGCCGGAGTCCAGATTTCGTGATTGCCGCTAACGTATTCGGTGTAGATCGGATTGCCCCCGGCTTTTCGCAGGGCGTTGATCATGCTGCGTGAACCGCTGACATCCACCACGGGATCATTGGCGGCGTGAAAGTTCCAAGTCGGGATATTGATGATCCGCGAGGCCAGCGCGGTGTTGCCCTCGGCGGACATCGGGATCGCCGCCGCATACATGTTTGTGAACTGCCCAATCTGGTCCCACGTGCCATCGCCCCCGAGCGAAAGACCGGTGACATACAGCCGGTCCGAGTCAATGCTGTACTGGCTTAAAAGCAGGTTCATCAGGCCGAACAACTGCTGTCGCCTGATGCTGTCATTCCATTCGCCGTTCACTGGGCACTGCGGCGCCACCAGAAAGGAGAGATACCTGCTCTGGTTGGTGGCTGACGCAAAAACCAATACTCCGGTATGCACGGACAACTGCAACCGGTTGTCCGTGCCGCTTTCCCCGGACCCATGCATAAAAAGCACGATTGGATATTTGAGTGATGGGTTGTAATTGGTGGGAATGAAAAGCCGATACGGAAGCGTCCCTTGCGTGTTGGTATAAACTCCGGGGGCAAGATCATCCACGGTCACCCCCGGAGCAGCGATGAAGCAGCACGTGGAGAGTCCCCAAATCAGCAAATGCTTCGCGGTTCCATTCATGGTAAACGCTCTGGTTTTCTATTCACTGTGTTTCTTTCATTCATTGTGGTGGATTGTGGTTCATCTCGAATCCTGCGGGTTCAGCGGTGCAATCGGCCAAGGTTACTGGCGCACCGTCGAAGTTCACTCCGTCTGTTGAGGGAGATTCCAATATTTGATGGTGCCGTCCCGACTGCCGGAAATTAGCCGGGGGCCGTCGGGGAGGGTCAAAAACGTGATCGTCAAAACCTCTCCCTTGTGCCCGCGAAAGGTGTGCAGCAAATCGCCGGTCCTGGCATCCCAGAGTTTCACCTTGGAGTCGCTGCCGCCCGAGGCAATCCAGCGTCCGTCGGGACTGAAAGCGACCGCGCGAAAACCGTGAATGGAATCGCTGCGCAAACTCAACACGGTGGTCTGGTGTTCGACATCCCAAACCGTGGCCACTTTATCGTCCGTCGCAACCGCCAGACGGCGACTGTCGGGGCTGAAGGCCAGTGTGTCGCTGATCTCGCTCACGACGGTGGCGATCTCGACGGCGTTGGTTTGCAGGACGTCCAGGCGCGTGCCGTCCCAAACCCGCACTTGTCCCGATTGCGCGGCGGAGGCCAAGTAGCGCCCATTCGGGCTGAAGACGACATTGAAGACAGTTCCGCGGTGCTCGCCCAAGATCGCGTTCGTCTTTCCGGTCGCTCCATCCCAAACGAGTACCTTGCCGTCCTCAGCTCCTCCCACGAGATGCCGGCCGTCCGGGCTGAAGGCCAGGCCAAAGACGAAATCCGCGCCGGGAAACGGCTCGGTGCGAAAACTCGGGCTCCGGGTGGCAAGATCCCAGACCCGCACCGTCAGGCCGTTCTGGCGATCTCGATCGTCTCCCGTTGCGGCCAGGAATCGACCGTTCGGACTGAATGCAGCACGGAAGAGGTAGAGACTCTCGCGCGGGACGATCTCGATCCGCCGCCCGGTCAGGGAGTCCCAAATGAACACCGGGGCCGTGCCGCCTTGCTCGTCTGGAAGCCGCTCGCCGCCGGAAGCGAACTGGAGTTGGTCCTGGCGAAGAACGATACTGCGGACCTCCATGCCCTGATTCACGGTCAGCAGGCATTCGCCGTTGTCCGGTGTTCGTGGAGCGGCATTCCATATCCGAACCGTCCCATCCACACTGCAAGCGGCCAGGAGGCGACCGTCATGACTGAAGGCAGCGCATTGCACCGCCTTCGTGAAGTCGCGGAAGGTCAGCACCTCCTGGTTTGTCTTCGCGGCCCAGTTCATCACCCAGAGCTTCAACGTCCGATCCTCCGATCCGGTGGCGAGGCGTTTTTCGTCCGGGCTGAGGGCGAGAGAATAGATGGATCCGCTGTGCGCCCGCCAGCTCCACAACATGTCCCAGGACTCCACATCGAAGACCCTGACCAAATAGTCGAAACTGGCGGCGGTCAAGCGCTTGCCGTCCTTGCTGAAGGCCACCCCCGCGATAGGGTTGGTGGGTCGCCCCAGAGTTTTGATCCGGTCCCCCGACCGCGTGTCCCACACGCAGACGAGGCCATCGGCGCCACCGGTGGCCAAGCGCTGGCCATCGGAGCTGAACGCCAGGCTGCACACCGCCAACAACGGCGATCCCGCTCCTTCGCCCCGGTGAATGACACTGAACAATTCTTTGCCCGTGGTCGCGCTCCAAACGGTCACCTTTCCGCTCCCGACTGTCGCCGCCACGCGCTGCCCGTCGGGACTAAAAGCGACGGCGTAAGCCATCCCCAATTGAAAGCCGTATTGGATCGGCCAGGATTGAAGGACGTTGGTCGTCTTCCAATCCCAGAGTTTGACCTGCTTGTCGAAACCGGCCGACACCAGGCGGTCCGGATCCGTCGGATCGAATGCCACGCAAAACGCGTAATGATTGGTCGCGCCGCTGAAATGGGCGATGAAAGATCGAAGCAGCTTGCGGGTCGCTACCTCCCATACCGTGACCCTGCCGTCCGCGCCCGCCGCTGCGAGGTAACGATCATCTCGACTGAAGGCGACACTGTTAAACCCTTGTTGTGCGGAATCCCGCAGCACGTACGGCTCAAACAACCATTGATGTCTGAGGTAATCCCATTCCCAGCCGCGCAGTTCGGGCTTGCACGAATCGAGCAGTCGCTCCGCTTCGACAATGATCGGCGGCTCGTGCGTCAGGTTCCAGTGGGCCAGCGACATGCTGTTCAGATAAAGACTCTGCTCGAGTTGCCGTGCGTTGTCGTCCGCCCGGTCGCGCGCCCGCTGTGCCTCGTCCCGCCGCTCGTCGGCGGTCTGCCGCAACTGCGCCTCGCTCTGCTTGGCCGCGAGCGCCGTGCTTTCGGCACGTTTGGCACGCACAGCTTGCCAACTGCTAACGATGATGCCGCTGATGAGCACAAGGGAGACCGCCGCGGCGGCAGCGAAAACGAGCTTGTTGCGCCGGAATGCCTTTTGCAAACGATAGGCTGCGCTCGGGGGGCGAGCAACTACCGGCTCATTGTCAAGGTGGCGCTGGAGATCAGCGGCCAGGCCGTTGGCCGTGTCGTAGCGCCGGGCGCGATCTTTCTCCAGGCACTTCATCACGATCCAATCCACATCGCCGCGCAGCAGCGTGATCGTTTCCTTGATTCGTAGCAGCCGACGTGAGTCGGCTCTAACTTCTTCCTCCGTTGGAGGTTTCCCACCGGACGATTTGAGCGGACTCACGTCCGCTGCTACCAGCGTTTGGCTGAGTTTGGTGCTTGGCCGAACGGGTTCCTTCTCCCGAATCGTGCGGCGCATTTCATCCAAGCCCGAGGCCAGCATTTCCTTGCCGTCAAACGGCGTCTTGCCCGTCAGCAGTTCATAGAGCAGCACACCCAGGCTGTAGATGTCGCAGCGGGTATCGATGTCCAAGCCGCTCATCTCGGCCTGCTCGGGACTCATATAGGCCGGCGTGCCGATGAATTGCTCCAGCGCGGTGAAGAGCGTCTTGTCGGTCA
>CAZYYS010000134.1:0-14432 GCA_964651015.1 uncultured Verrucomicrobiota bacterium | reverse complement strand
ATCAGTTCATCGGGACGCCGGCTTACATGAGCCCGGAGCAGGCGGAGATGAGCGGGCTGGATATTGATACGCGCAGCGACATCTACAGCCTGGGCGTGTTGCTCTACGAACTGCTGGCCGGCAGCACGCCGTTTGACGGGAGGGAACTGATGGCCTCGGGCCTCGACGTGATGCGCAAGACGATCCGCGAGAAGGAGCCGCCCCGCCCCAGCACGCGACTCGCGACGCTCGGCGCTGATCAGCTCACGACTACGGCCAAGCGCCGTTCCGCCGACACCTCGAAGCTGTTGCACCAACTCAAGGGCGATCTGGACTGGATCGTGATGAAGTGCCTGGAGAAGGATCGTCAGCGCCGCTACGACACCGCCAACGGACTCGCCGCCGATCTCAAGCGGCATCTTAACAACGAGCCAGTCGTCGCCCGTCCGCCGAGCGCGGCCTACAAGTTCCAAAAGGCGTTTCGGCGGAACAGGCTCGCTTTCACCGCCGCCGGAATCGTGACGCTCGCGCTGGTGCTGGGTGTCATCGCGAGCACTTGGCAGGCAATGCGCGCCAAGAGAGCCGAGAAGCTCGCTTCCGAGCGGTTGCTGGAGTCAGAACGGGCGCGCGCGGAGTCCGAAGCGGTCTCCAAGTTCATCACTGAACTGTTCCAGAGTCCCAGTCCTGAGCGCGATGGCCGCACCATCACCGCTGCCGAGATGCTCGCCGCCGCCGCGAGGAGACTGGACAGCGGTCTGACCAACCAACCGGCGCGCCGGGCGGTGCTGCAAGCCACCCTGGCTGAAACCTACACAGCTCTCGGTCTCTATCGGGATGCCATTCCACTAATGGAAAAGGTCCGGGATTACCATCTGACAACATCCGGCCTAGAGCACACCAACACGCTCCAAGCGATGAACAAGCTGGTCCACTCCTATCTAGAAGCTGGCCGCTCTAACGAGGCCCTCGCACTGGCGGAGGAGGCGCGGACGCTCAGCCGCCAGGCGCTTGGCTTGGAGCACCGCCTCACGATCGAAGCGATGCTAAATCTGGCGGATTCCTACACCCGCGTTGGCCGAAAGGAGGAAGCGCTCAAAGTGGAAGAAGAGGCGCTGCCGCTCAGCCGCAAAGTGAACGGCCCGCAGGATCCGGATACGCTCCGGGCCATGGAGAACCTGGCAGGATCCCATCACGGGGCTGGTCGCTGGGACGTGGCGATCAAGCTTCAAGAAGAGGTTCTGGCTCTCCGCAGCAAGGTCCTCGGATCGGAACACCCTCGTACCCTCGAGGCGATGGGGAACCTGGCACTTGCCTACAACGACGCCGGCCGTGCCGACGAGGCGCTCAAGCTACGCGAGGCTGTGTTGAAGCTCAGCCGCAAGGTGCTCGGTCCGGAACACCCCGACACGCTCAGAGCGATCAATGACCTGGGGAGTTCCCACGCCAGCGCCAATCGTGGTGAAGAAGCCCTCAAGCTGCGCGAAGAGCAGCTCGAGCTCTCCCTCAAGAAAGATCCGAATTCCACAGCCACCGCGACTGCTTATGCCCAACTCGGATTCACACTCGACGCGGTGGGAAGGGGTGACGACGCCATCAAGGCCTGGCAGGAAGCCGTGCGGATAGACCCCGCCGGAACGAAGAATACGCACTACTGGCTGGGCAAAGCGCTAGCCGACCGCCAGCGGTATGCCGAGGCGTTGCCGATCCTCCGCGCCACTCAGAAGTTTTATCCGGATGGCGAACGCGGATTAGAAACGGCCGACCGCATCGCCCAGGCCGAGGCCGGGTTGGGAGGTGAGAATCGGGAGACTGGCCGTCCACACCTTGCATCCGTCAATCCGTTCATGGAGGAATGGCTGACTACGTTGCGGACAACGGTGGCCGCCTCACCCGCCGACACGGACAAGGCCAAGCAATTGGCCACGGTTCATTATTGGCTGGGCGAGACCAACGAACATCAGACCCTTTGCCGAAACTTGCTGGAACGCACGGTTAACTCCCAAGATCCCACCGCCCACGACCGCGCCGCCAAGGCCTATCTCGTCCAGGCGCACCCCGACCCGGAGTTGTTGAAGCAGGCTGTGGCGTCCGGGCGTCAAGCGTTGAAGCTGGCGGCCGCCAAAGACGCGCTCCGAGGTTGGTTTCTCGTCACGGCTGCGATGGCGGAGGTGCGGGACGGCAGGCCAGCCGAAGCCGAAAGCTTGTTGAACGAGGCGCTCGCTTTTCCCGACGGCAGCAAGGACCGCCGCGGTCTCGCGCTGGCCTACCGCACTCTCGCGCGGGCGCGGTTGAACCGTTTGAGCGAAGCCCGGGCCGACCTAGCCGAGTTGGAGGCACTGCTGCCCAATGTTCCAGCTCCGCCAACGGCTTCAGCCATCTTCTTCAATGCCGACTCGATGGCAGTTTTCCTTGCCCGCGAGGAAGCCAAGGCTCTGCTCCATCCGCCTCCGACACCCCAGCCATGAACCCAAACCGCGAAGAAGCCCTGTTTCAACTTGCACTGAGCAAGCCTGCGACGAAACGAGCGGCGTGGCTCGACGCCGAGTGCGAAGGCGATACGGCGCTGCGCCAGCGCCTCGAAGCCTCGCTCGCCGCGCACGAACAACCGGCCACCGAACTGGCCGACGCGGACGCGTCCACCGTGAAGGCTGACGAAGGCATTCACGACATTGACGAAGCCTTGGGCCAGACGCTCGGACGCTACAAATTGCTCGAGCGCGTCGGAGAAGGCGGGTGCGGCGCGGTCTACGTCGCCGAGCAGACCGAGCCAGTGCGACGACGCGTGGCGCTCAAGGTCATCAAGCTGGGGATGGACACCAAGCAGGTGGTGGCGCGGCTCGAGGCAGAGCGGCAGGCGCTGGCGATGATGGATCACCCGAACATCGCCAAGGTGCTCGATGCGGGGATGACGGAAGGTAGGGCGCGTCACTCCGTGCGCGCCGAAGCGGGGCCGACGGACAGCGGCGCGCAGGGGACTGACGCGCCCTACCTTTCTGCCGGCCGGCCCTACTTCGTGATGGAACTGGTCCGAGGCATCAAGATCACCGACTACTGCGACCAGGCCAATCTCACCACCAGGGAGCGGCTCGATCTGTTCATCAAGGTTTGCCACGCCATCCAGCACGCGCACCAGAAAGGGATCATCCATCGCGACATCAAGCCGTCGAACATTCTCGTCACGCTGCATGACGGTGTGCCGGTGCCGAAGGTGATTGATTTTGGCATCGCCAAGGCCACCGAAGGCCGGCTGACCGACAACACGGTTTACACGCAGTTGCATCAGTTCATCGGCACGCCGGCCTACATGAGCCCGGAGCAGGCGGAGATGAGCGGGCTGGACATCGACACGCGCAGCGACATCTACAGCCTGGGCGTGTTGCTCTACGAATTGCTGGCCGGCAGCACGCCGTTTGATGCGAAGGAACTGATGGCCTCGGGCATCGACGCGATGCGCAAGACGATCCGGGAGAAGGAACCGCAGCGCCCGAGCACGCGCCTCGCGACACTCGGTGCCGATCAACTCACGACCACCGCGAAGCGCCGTTCCGCCGACACGTCGAAGTTACTGCACCAGCTCAAGGGCGACCTCGACTGGATCGTGATGAAGTGTCTGGAGAAGGATCGCGCGCGCCGTTACGACACCGCCAACGGACTCGCCGCCGACCTGAAACGGCATCTGAACAACGAGCCGGTGGTCGCCCGGCCACCGACGGCGGCATACAAATTCCAGAAAGCGTTCCGCAGGAACAAGCTCGCCTTCGCCGCCGGCACGGCCATTGCCGCGTCGCTGGTCATCGGTATCGCGGCGAGCGTGTGGCAGGCGGTGCGCGCGACACAGGCGGAGAAGCAGACCGCCGACACCCTCAAGCTAGTCGCCGCCGAGCGCGATGCGAAGGAACTCGCGCGCCAGGACGCCGAGGCCATCTCCAAGTTCCTCGGCGAAGTCTTCCAAAGCCCCGACCCGGCGCGCGACGGCCGCACGATTACTGTGGCCGAGACGCTCGCCGAGGCCACGCGTCCCCAATTCACGACGAGCGACTACGGCTTCGGATTCCAGTTCAGCCGGCCGGACGAGGCGCGGACCTATGGCCACGGCGGCGGCGCTCCGGGAATGAACGCGATTCTCCGCGTGTATCCAGAGTCGGGCCAGTCGGTGATCGTGTTGGGCAACCTGGACCCTCCTTCGGCTTCGCGGCTGGGGGATCGGCTTCACGCCCGCATGCCACTCAAGTAGTGTCCACGTCGGGACCGAGCCAGTTCGGCGGCGGCTGGCGCTCAAGGTCATCAAGCTGGAGATGGACACGAAGCAGGTCGTCGCGCGGTTCGAGGCCGAGCGGCAGGCCTTGGCGATGATGGGCCATCCGAACATTGCGAAGGTGCTCGATGCGAGAATTGCCGGCGAAGTCGATCCACGTAACGCCGACTTTCCAGTCGGCGAGAGAATTGTGGAAGGAGTAGGCGGTGGAGCCGGTTGGAAAACCGGCGTTACTTGGCGCCGCTTCAATTAAAGTTCGACGAATCAAAGTCGCCGGGGTTTAATCCCGCGCAATTCAGTTAAACCCGGACCATACAATGAACAACAACTTGTCCTTAACGCTTAATAGAAATCCGTGCGCCTGGCTGGCCCTGGTCCTCACCCTGTGGTGCGTGGTCACTGCGGAGAGCCTCCAGGCTGCGGACACAACCAGCCTACGACAAGCCCTGACGTTTCACGCCTCGTTCGATCGCGGAGCAGATGCCGACTTCGGACAAGGCGATCGTCGGATATTCAGCGCCCCTTGGTTGAAGCACCCGCGGGTTGGCGCTCCCGGCCTGCCGACAAATGGCGTCGTTTCCATTGCCAAGGGTGAAGGCAGGTTTGGCGATGCGCTGCGGTTCCATCGCAAAGCGCCGGAGACCGTCTTCTTCCAGGTGGAAAAGAATTTCGCCTACGCGAAATCGAACTGGAACGGCACCGTTTCGTTCTGGCTGCGGCTCGATCCGGACGCCGACCTCGAACCGGGCTACTGCGACCCACTGCAGATCACGCCACGCGACTGGAACGACGGCGCGTTCTGGGTGGATTTCAGCAAAGACGAACGTCCGCGGCACTTCCGGCTCGGCGCGTTTCCAGATCGCGCGGTATGGGACCCGAATCGGCGCGACTATGACAAGGTGCCCGAGGCCGAACGCCCGATGGTCACGGTGACCAAGCCGCCCTTTACCCGCCAGCGCTGGACGCACGTCGCCTTCACGTTCGCAAATTTCAACACCGGGAAAAAGGACGGGACGGCCACCCTCTACCTCGATGGCAAGAGCCAGGGCAGCGTGAGTGCGAAGGAACAGACCTTCTCCTGGGAACCCTCCAAAACCATCGCCATGCTCGGAATCGCCTACACCGGACTGTTTGACGATCTGGCATTTTTCAACCGGGCACTCACCGCATCCGAAGTGGAGCAACTCTTCGCGTTGCCGGGTGGCGTCACCGCGCTGAGGAAGTGACCATTGGCCAGATGATCACGCAGCGCCGACTTTCCAGTCGGCGAAAGTGGTTGGAGGAACGGAATGGTAAGGCCGGTTGAAAACCGGCGTTACCAGTCGCAAGCGCCGGTAAACCGCTCAAGCCAGCACGTCTTTCACCACCTGTGCTTCGGCATCGACGCCGGTGAGCCTCATGTCCACGCCCTGCCATTTGAAGGTGAACCGGCGATGGTCGATGCCAAGTTCGTGCAGCACTGTTGCGTGCAGGTCGCGGACGTGGACGGGGTTCTCGACGATGTTGTAGCTGAAGTCGTCCGTCTGACCATAGACCGTGCCGCCCTTGATGCCGCCGCCAGCCAGCCACATGGTGAAGCAACGTGGATGATGGTCGCGCCCGTAGTTTTCTTTCGTAAGCCCGCCTTGGCTGTAAATGGTGCGTCCGAATTCGCCGCCCCAGATGATGAGCGTGCTGTCCCACAAGCCGCGCGATTTCAGGTCGTGGAACAAGGCGTAGGTAGCCTGGTCGATGTCTTTGCACTGCATCGGCAATCGCCCCGCGACATTGAAGTGGTGGTCCCAATTGTTCAAATAGACCTGCACAAATCGAGTACCGCGCTCGACCAACCTGCGCGCAAGCAGGCAGGTGAACGCGAACGTGCCGGGCTTCCTCGCTTCGTCTCCGTAAAGCTTGTAGGTCGCCTCGGTTTCGTTCGAGACGTTGGTGAGTTCCGGCACGCTGGTCTGCATGCGGAAGGCCATTTCAAACTGCTGAATGCGCGTATGCGTTTCCGGATCGCCCACCTTTCGATAGTTCAATTCATTGAGCGCCTTCAAACCGTCGAGCTGCTGGCGGCGCAAGTCACCCGGAACGCCGGGCGGGTTGTTGATGAATAGAATCGGGTCGCCCTTGCTGCGGAAGGAAACGCCCGCGTGTTCGCCACTGAGGAAACCGCTGGACCAGAGCCGCGCGCTGATCGCCTGAAACTGTTCCTTGTTGGTCGGGTCGGCGACGAGCACGACAAAAGTTGGCAAGTTCTGATTCAACGAGCCGAGACCGTAACTCACCCACGAACCGATGCAGGGACGGCCGCTGACCATGCTGCCGGTCTGCATGGCGCAAATGGCGGGTTCGTGGTTGATGGCCTCCGTGTGCATCGAACGGATGAAGGCCATGTCATCGACACACTTGGCGGTCCACGGCAGCAACTCCGTGTTCATCATCAATCCACATTGGCCTGCCGCGCTGAACTTGTACTTCGACGGTGCAACGGGGAATCGTTTCTGGCCGGAGGTCATCGTGGTCAGTCGCTGGCCCATGCGGATGGAGTCGGGCAGGTCCTTGTCATACCAATCCGCCATCACCGGCTTGTAATCGTAGAGGTCCATCTGCGACGGCCCGCCAACCATGTGCAGGTAGATGATGTTTTTCACCTTGGCCTTGAAATGCGGGAGTGTCGGGGCCACTGGCGCGGTGTCCTCGCCCCATAGTTTAAGCGCCGGGCCGAGCAACGAGGCGAGGGCGGCGTAGCCAAGGGCGTTCTTCCCGCGGGCGAAGAATTGCCGGCGGGTTTCGTAGCGGTGGAGTTCTTCGTATAGGCTCATGGCATTTTCTCCGATTACTTGTTCAGGGTTTCGTCCAGGTTCATCAATTGGTTGGCGACCATCGTCATTGCAGCGAGCCTTGACGCGGGCAAATTGTCAGCTGGCTTCGATTCGCCGATGCGAACGAATTCTTTGGCGGCCTCGGGTTGCTGCTCGTAGAAAGCTTTCATCTCGTCGAGCGTTTGTCGGACGATGGCCTTCTCCTCCGCGGTCAGGGAACGGCACAGGAGTCGTTGCGCCATTTCGTCGATGGCGTCTTCGTCGCGCGGACGGGCCAGCGCGAGTTCAGCGAGGCGGCGGGCGGCTTCGACGAATTGCGGGTCGTTGAGCGTGGCGAGCGCCTGAAGCGGCGTGTTCGTGCGTTCGCGACGGACGTTGCACACCTCACGGCTGGGTGCGTTGAAGATATCCATCGTGGCGGGCGGCGCGGCGCGTTTCCAAAAGGTGTAAAGGCTGCGTCGATAGAGGGCGTCGCCGCCGTCGCGCCGATACTTTTTGGTGTTACTCTCCGGCATGGCGACCGCTTCCCAGATCCCATCAGGTTGGTACGGTTTCACACTCGCACCTCCAACCTTCTCCACCAGCAGGCCGCTGACCGCGAGCGCATAATCGCGCACCATCTCTGCGTCCATGCGAAAACGCGGCCCGCGACTAAGAAAACGGTTTTGCGGATCCCGCTCCAACTTCTCCGGCGTTACTTCGGCGCTCTGGCGGTAAGCGGAAGACGTCACAATCAATTCAAACAGATGCTTCACATCCCAGCCGCTCTCCTGGAATTCCAATGCCAGCCAGTCGAGCAATTCCTGGTTCGAGGGGGCTTCGCTGGTGGTGCCGAAATCCTCGGTTGCCTTCACCAACCCGGCGCCAAAAATTTCCTGCCAGAACCGGTTGACAGTCACACGGGCGGTGAGCGGATTCTCGGGGGAGACCAGCCACCGCGCAAGGCCGAGGCGGTTAGTCGGCGCACCGGCCAGCATGGGATGCAACACAGCGGGTGGGGCCGCACCGACTTTCTCCTTCGGCTTGTCGTATTGCCCGCGAAACAAGATGTTCGCCATGGGCATCGAGTTGGTCTTCTCACGCTGAATATGTGTAACGGGATTGCGGTTTCGGATTGCGTCCTGTTCCGCCTTGAGCGCGGCAACGTGGCGAGCCCGCTCGGCATAGGCAGCATCAAGCGATTTCAACCAGTAATCAAAGATGGCTTCGGTCTGCTCCTTTGTCCGTTCGCTTTCGGCGAGCCTGAGGAAAGATTGAAGTCTTACAAACTTGGCCAGTTTATGAATTTCGCCTTCCTCCAATTTGCGGTCATACAATCGGAAGTCCTGGACTTGCCCACCTTGAAAGACGTAGCCACGTTCCCGCTGGCCGATTCGGAGCGGCACAGTAGTGCGGATCGAACCATCAAGGTCATTATTCTCTGTCTTTGAAGCCACCACCTCACCATTGACGTAAATCTTTACGCCTGCCGCCCTGCCGGAGCCGTCGTAGGTCACGAAAAAGTGCTGCCATGCCTTCTCCTTGATCACGTCCCTATCGGTCGAAACTTTGAGCGCGTCACTTGGCCAGGTGTTAATCAGATGAACACTGAGCCTCTTTCTTTGTTGATACAGATTCCAGCCGCGAAAAGCGTTGTCCGTGTCCATGCGCGCGATGATTGCGGTATCGTCTTGGGCACTGTTTACGCGTACCCAACCGCCAAAGCTGAACGCCTGGTCCTTCTCAAAATCTCCTTGATCGCCGAGGTTGAGCGTCGCGTTGGTCTTCAATACGAGTGCCGGGCCCAGTTCTCCCGGTGTCCATTCTGGATTGGCGGCCAGAGCAATGGACTTGATACCGCCAACCGCCGTAGCGACCTCATTGGTGCGAATCTCATTCAAAGGCAGATGCACAACGAGATTCGCGGTCGGAACGTCTCGCGCCAGATCACTCGGAGCCGTGGCGGCCAGCCACTTGGCGAAATCAGGCCCGGCTTTGGCCTGTCGCTGATCGACTCTGCTTTTTGCGGCGGCGATTTCGCCAGGCAACGCAGTCCATCTTGCTGCGTCTTCGGGCGTCTGCGGCACGAGAATGCTCGGTTGCGAATCCTTCACGTTATCGTCCTTCGCGGGCTGGACCGTGTTGCGAAAGTATGCCGCCAGCGAATAAAAGTCTTTCATTGAGAACGGATCGAACTTGTGGTCATGGCAGGCGCAGCAATTAATCGTCGTGCCAAGGAATACCCAGCCGAGAGTCGTTACACGATCATTGGCGTAGTTGGCTTCGTTTTCTTCGTCGATGGTGCCGCCTTCGTTGGTGGTCATGTTGCATCGTTGAAAGCCGGTGGCGATTTCCTGATCTTGCGTGGGGTCAGGCAGCAAATCACCTGCGAGTTGTTCGATGACGAACCGGTCGAAGGTCTGATTGCGGTTAAACGCCTTGATGACCCAGTCGCGGTACGGCCACATCTCACGGTAGTTGTCGAAGTGCAGCCCGTGCGTGTCCGCATACCGCGCCGCATCCAGCCAGTATCGGGAGCGATGCTCGCCCCAGGCCGGTGACGCCATCAGCTTCCGCACAAACTTCTCGTAGTAATCCGCCGAGCGGTCGTTTACGAAGGCATCGACGGTTTCGGGTTTCGGCGGGAGGCCGGTCAAATCAAGCGAGAGCCGTCGGGCAAGCGTGTGACGATCAGCTTCGGGCGCCGGCTTGAGCCCCTTGGATTGCAATTTCGCCAGCACGAAGGCATCAATGGGATTTCGAATGATAAAGCCAGGCGTCTGAACCGCCGGGATCGGTGGGTGCTCCGGCTTGAGGTAGGCCCAGTGCCCCTGCCAGGGCGCGCCAGCCAGAATCCATTGTTTTAGTTTCTCTTTCTGCTCTGGCGTGAGCGTCTTGTGAGATTTCGGAGGCGGCATCACGTCGTCGGGGTCCGTCGTGATGACGCGCTTCCATAGCTCGCTTTTTTCGAGCTGACCAGCCACGACTGCCGGGCTGCGTTTGGGGGTCTGTTCGAAGATACCTTCCTTGGTGTCGAGGCGAAGATTGGCCTTCCGCGCGTTATTGTCTGGTCCGTGACAGGCGAAGCAGTTCTCGGCGAATATCGGGCGGACATCGCGGTTGAAATGGACGCTCGGTTCCGCGGCGTGGGCCAAATCCGCCTGCGATCCCAGCCAGAGCGAGAGTGCCGGGAAAACTCCGCGAAACAGCGCGACTCGTTGACTGAACCGGCTGTGATGGTTAGCGTTAAGGCAACTGTGCATAACAGTAAACATGTTCCTCACCATGAACGCAAAGGCAAGCCTCAAGCTCCGATAAAACCTCCGCCAATCTTGGTGCAACGCCGACAAAAATTGGCCGGACAATGACGCTCCAGGCTGCTGCAGGGGGGTGTCACACTTTCAGGTCAGCACATCACAGCGTCCCAGCGCAAGGCGCTGTCGTGACGCACGTATCAAGAAAGTGGTCTAGCGCCACGTGAATTCGCTCAGGTCAAGATGCCAATCGCCGCCGTCCGTAACGCGCACGGATTTGGCTTCCTGTTTGTAAACAATTTTCTCCAGATCGACCGACGACGGAATCACGTTGATCAGCAGATCGCCCGAAACCACCGAGATGATGCGCGTCCGCTTCTCCGGACGGCGGAAGAAGGAAAACTTGGACGGATCAACCGTATAGACATAACCGGTCACGCGGGCGACGCCGGCTTCGTATTCATCGACGATGCCGATGAAATGACGATGCGGGTCCTTTTCAAGATGCCGTCGGTGAATCGCGTGAATCTTTTCGCCTTTTTTGAGAATCATAATTTCTCGTCAATGATTGTTTCCGTCGCACGGTTGCTGGTAACTGTGTCAGACCGCGCGGAGTATCCTTCGTCGAATTGTTAGCGGGCAAGCAAATTTAGCGAGACTGTCGTGTGGTTTTCAAAAGGAGGCAAATTGGTGGATGCCCGGTGTTAGTGAGAATTGCCGTTTTGCCAAAAGCTGACTTGCGGCCCGCGTTTCTTCACCTGGCCTCGGACGCAGGAAACTTCATCACAACCTCAGGTTTTCCGGGAATCATCTTGTCGGTGGTTACTTTCCCGCCTGGCCAACGAACTGTAACTTCAGCGGCTGTCGGCGAAACGGGAAAGATCAACGTCGCGGAATCTTGCGACCAGTAACCGGATCCGGCGTGAACTTCCTTGACCGCTTTGGTGTGGGACGAGCGAACTTGTGCTCCAACTCCGGTCGGGTTGCCCGGTGGACCTTCGAGGCGGAGCCTGACACCGGGATGCGCGCCGGTATTCCTGAACAAGCGGACGGGGGCACCATTCTGACTAACGCATAAATCCACCCGCCCATCGTGATCAAAATCGGCGACGGCTGCGCCGCGTTGCTCGCCGTAAACGCGGACCCCGCTTTCCACAGCGGTTACCGCGTGGAATTCGCCATGACCGTCGCCCCGCAACCACAGGCCGCGGCCGGCATCATAGCGTCCAGTTTCCGGTTCCGTGGCGAAAAAGTTTTGACTCAGAAAAAGGTCTTCGTTGCCGTCATTGTCGATGTCGGCGACGCAGATGGCGAATGCCGGACTTAATTGCGCTTCCATGGGCAAGGGGCGGGCTTCGAAATGATCTCCTCGATTCAGGAAGGCGGTCGTTTCGAGCCAATTTGCTTGCAGTTCATGCGCACCTTTTGCTTTGTCACCAAGGATTTCGCTGATGCTGGCTTCGCCAAACTGACGGAAAGTGTTGAAGCGGCTCCGGAGGAACGGTAGAGCGGTACCAACGCGGCCAAGGTGTTGCCACGGTACGATCTTGGCCATCGTAGGTTCGTAGTACGCTTCCAACAAATCCACGCCACCTGACTCGTTGAAGTCGCCGTAGTAGAGCCGCAGTGGTTGCTGGCGATAGCTGTGATACTTGTTGTTTTGTCCCCAATTGGATGCGACCAGATCCAGGCGACCATCGCCATCGAAATCTCCAGCTGCAACCCCATTCCACCAACCTCTGTATTTATCCAAACTCAACTCAGTGGTGATTTCGCGCCACGCTCGCCTTTCCTGGCAACGAAAAACCCGGAGCGGTCCCCATTCGCAGGCCAGAATCAACTCCGTAAAGCCATCGCTGTTCAGGTCGCACCAGGTAGCGCCGCTGACGAGCCCCACGTGTCGCAGCAAGTCACCAGCGGCTGAATCTTCAATGAGTTTGCCACGTTCATTCCGAAACAACCGCGACGATGCCGGCTCCGGGTAACGTCCTGCTATGACCCGGCCACCCACAAAAAGATCCAGATCGCCATCGCCGTCGTAATCACCCAACGCCAGAGGTCCGGTGCTCGACGAAGTTCCGGGAACCAAGTCAAGCAGCTTGCCCGTTGTCAGATCGTATAACAAGACGGCTCCGCCTTCAGAGCGCCCATCCTCATAACTGGCCGAACCAGCTAACAAGACCGGCTGGCCGGGCATAAGTTGAGTGCCAAGAATGGCTGTTTGATCGCGATTCACAATCTGTGACAGGGGATCTCGGGTGAATTGCTCGAACGCACCCTTCCCATTGTTTCGGAAGGCGGCCAGCGCTCCACCCTTACCGGAGCCGATGAAGAGGTCCTCCCATCCGTCACCGTCGAGATCGAACCAAGCCACACCGGGGCCAAGCTGACTGAGTTTTCGGGGCAGCAATGGCTGATTGGCAAAGTCATCGAAACTTTCTTCGTGATGGATTTGGGCCACCAACGAACTTACATCCTCGAAGACCGGTCGCGGTTGAGTCGGCTTCGCCGGACGTGCGCTTGGTCCGTCGGGTGGCTCAACCATCTCGACCAGTTGGTTGGGCCGTAATCCTTCCAATCGGCCCCGTTTCCCGTTTCGCCAGACAACTTCCACGGTCAGGACATTCGTCAATTGGCCCGCAGCGAACACGCGCATGGAGTCATCCGAAGAGAGATAGCGACCGCCGCATTGCATTTCCTGGGTTTGAATCGGGACGGCGCCACCGGTGACTGCGATGTGGGCGCCGATACCACGGGTGTTGAGTGGTTGGCCCTTGAGGCGGACGGCCACGCGAGGTGCGTTGCTTTCATTGCGATAAATGCCCGCGACACCGTTCATGTTATTGACGATGACATCCAGGTCACCGTCGTTGTCCAAGTCGGCGAGTGCCATGCCCTGACTGACGCCGCGCGTATTAAATCCCCATGTGTCACCCCGTTCTGCGAAAGTGAGGTTGCCTTGATTGCGAAAGGCCAGCTTCGGCAATTCGAGCCGTGGAAATCTTGCGCGCATGCGCAAGGCTTCGGCATCGGATAGTTGCTGTGTGCGTCGGGCGGTTTCCAATTCGTTGGCGATGTCGGCGTCTTGAACATCCCGCTCAAACCCAGTGGCGATCAACACGTCTTCGTATCCATCAAGGTCAACATCCAGGAACACCGGCGACCACGACCACTCGGACGCATACAAGCCGCTGAAATAGCCGATCTCTGCATAGTCGCCATCGCCATGGTTCAGGAACAGAGTGTTGCGGGGGACTTGGGGGCGGTTCTCAATTACACCGATGGGTGAGAAAACGGCTTGATGATCGCCGACCTGCACCTGTCGCAACCGATGGTCCCGGCTGACCATGTCCGCTACGAGAATTTCGTCGTGGCCGTCGCGATTTAGATCGGCGAAGTCAACCCCCATCGAGAACCAACTGGTTTTGCGAAAGGCGGTAGGCCGGATCATTTGCAGTTGGCCGTTGCCGCGATTGATCCAAATCCGGTCCGGCGAGGCCAGGTCGTTGCACACGTACAAGTCGGGCGCACCGTCGCCATTGAGATCGCGAAATGCTGCACTGAGTGTCCAATCATATAGCAGCGTCTTGAGCGGCTGCCCGTTTTCGTCTAGGAAAACACCGCTCGCTAACGATAGGGGCGAAAACTTCCCACGCCCGTCGTTGCGATACAAAACATCCGCCTGGCCGTTTTCGACGATCTGGCCTTTTTCATCCAGCGTGACCCAGCCGGTGAGGTCGGGGCCGGTCAATGGCCGGCCATTAAGCATCGTGATTACGCGCTTGCCGTTGATCGTGGCGACGCGTACCTGCATACGGAAACCGTCACGCAACGTCTCGTTGCGGTAATTGCAGACATACAAATCGAGCCGACCGTTCCCGCTCACATCCGCCAACGTCATGGACATGCCGGCCGTGATGGAAATCAGCCCGGCAGCGGCGGTTGTCTCCTGAAAATGGCCTCTGCCATCGTTGAGAAACAAATGAACGCCCGCACGAATCGAAGTGAGCAACAGGTCCAGATCACCGTCACCGTCCACGTCCGCAAGTACCGCGCCGGTAGCGTCGAGGTTCGGTAATTCAAGCCCGGCCTCGTGGGTAATATCCTCGAACTTCCAATCGCCGAGATCGCGGTAGAGGGTCGAGTGTCCCCCAATCC
>CAZYYS010000133.1:0-14433 GCA_964651015.1 uncultured Verrucomicrobiota bacterium | reverse complement strand
AGCAGCCAGGCGTCCACGGCACAGTCCGCTTCGATGAGCCGCCCCACGTCGCCGCCCTCTTCGAGGAGGGTGCGCAGACGTTTGCGCACCGGGACGGAGTCATCGGCGATCAGGACGGTCGGGGCGCTGATGCGGGAGCGGGACATATCAGCCAATCCTCCGGTTCTTTGATAGCATTGCTCGACCGGTGTTTTTGGTGGTGTTCAACTGAAAGTAAGTCAAGCCGATGCAGGAGGCTGTCGGGTTGATTGAAGGCAATGTCGCCTCCGGACCGGCTGCGGGCCAGAGAGCTAATTTGTCCCGTCCTTCGCCTGGTC
The DNA here is from genome assembly GCA_964651015.1 of uncultured Verrucomicrobiota bacterium. Taxonomy (GTDB): domain Bacteria; phylum Verrucomicrobiota; class Verrucomicrobiia; order Limisphaerales; family PALSA-1396; genus CAZYYS01. The sequence continues at coordinate 14,116 of CAZYYS010000133.1, read as the reverse complement.
GAAAATATGCGCCTGTGACTTTCATTGGTTTGGGTCCAGTAGTGGACGGGGAGGTTTGATCTTCACTTTGGACAATGGTGTTATGAGTTCACGCCGCCGGATCATCCGGCGCAGCTTCTTTAAAGCACAATCCTGGATCTGACGGATGGCTTCGCGAGTCACGCCAAGTTCTTCGCCAATGGTCTTCAAGGTTTTCTCCTCACTGCCGTCCAAGCCAAAACGACCCCGGAGGACGTATTGCTCGCGCGCGCTGAGTTCAGTCCAATGCTCTCGCAACAATTCGAAGCAAGTGACCTGTTGGAGGCTGTCCTCCGGCGAGGTGGCGGATGTATCCATGACCGATTCAGCAAACATCTGTGATTCATCGCCGAACTGCGGCCCGTCGAGGGAAATGGTGCCTCGCGCCACGTCACGGAGACGCCGGACTCGGGTCGCGCTCGTGTCAATCTCGCTGGCGATTTCCACCTCCGTGGGTTCGCGTTCCAGCATTTCCCGAAGCCGATCCGCGACCCGGTCGATCCGGCGACACTCTTCATAGCAGCTCACGGGAAGACGGACGGTGCGCGAGTGATCACTCAATGCGCGAAAAATTCGCTGTTTGATCCAGATCGACGCGTAGTTTGAGAGCCTGGTGCCCCGAGTCGGATCGAAGCGCTCGACTCCCGTCATCAGACCGATGTTACCCTCGCTGATAAGATCCAGCAGCGGCAGGCCCAAACCCTCGTACCGGCGCGCGATCTTCACGACCAAGCGTAAATGGGCCTTGATCATGTGCTCGCGCGCGGCCGTATCGCCTTGCTGGATGCGCCGCGCCAGAGCGGCCTCCTCCGCAAACGAGAGGAGCTTGGTCCGACGAATTTCGCGCAGGTAGATGTGGAAGGTGGAACCGCCGCGTTCCTCGGAACCTGACGGATCGTCCTCCGAGGGAGGCCCTTCAGCCTGAGGCGCGCAGGGGGACGAGGGGAGTTGTTCGGTCGCCCGGCACACTTCGGTTCGGTCATCGCCAGCCACGATGGTGAATTGGTCGTGCGCTGAAACGGCCTCGGAGTTCCAATCCATCGTCGTCGTTTCCGTTGTCGAGAAAGCGGTCTTTTTCACGACCTCAGAATCACTTCAGAGCGCGATTCCGACTAGATGGAGGACGACTGAAAAATATGTCGGGCTATGAAGGTGGAGGCTTGTCAGGTGAATCCCCGACAGCACCGGGGCCGACGTGGGTCGGTAGCTGCCTCAACGAGCCGTCGGGAAAGCGGGCGGGGGCATAAGATACTTTGTTACGCCTTCACGCCTGTGCGACGACTCATGTGACTCAATCCACCAGCCGATGCTGCATCGCATACCGGGTTAATTCCACATTGGTGGCGAGGCGCATTTTTTCCGAAATACGGGTGCGGTACGTGCCGACGGTCTTTTCGCTCAACGCCAGTTCCCCGGCAATTTCCTTGATCGTCTTGCCGGCCGCAATGGAGCGCAGCACCTGTAGTTCGCGATTGGAGAGCAGTTCGTGAGGAGTGGCCGGCGATTCGCCCGCCATCGCCCCGGCCAGCTTCTCGGCGAGCAGCGGCGTCACATAACGTCCGCCGGCCAGCGCCTTGCGGATGGCCGTGAGCAGTTCATCCGAAGCGCTCTGTTTGGAAACGTAACCGGCGGCGCCGAGCTTGAAGGCGCGCAACGCATAATCCTCCTCCGGGAACGCGCTCAACACGAGCACCGGCATTTTGGGGCGCAACTCCTTGAGTTCCGCCAGCACATCCAACCCGCCACGCCCCGGCATGTTGATATCGAGGAGCACGATGTCCCAAGCCTGTTTGCGCGCGGCTTCGAGGGTCTCCTGCGCGTTGCGCGCCTCGCCGATGCACACTTTGGAAAACTCCTCCGCGAGGATGCCCTTCAATCCCCGGCGCACGACTTCGTGATCGTCAGCGATAAGCAGGATCATGGGAAGGCGAGGGCTGGGCTGGTGGCATCGACGTTGATTGGGATTTGCAGCCTGACCACCGTGCCGCCTTGCGCGCCGGGTCGGATGTCAACTTCACCTCCGAGCAACATCGCTCGCTCGTTCATGCCAAGCAGGCCAAGGGATTTGGGGTCATCAAGGTTTGCGCTCTTGATACCCTTGCCGTTGTCGATGATTTCCAAGCGCAATTCCTTCGTGTCGATTCGTAAGGTAATCGAAACCTGGGTGGCCTGCGCGTGTCGCGCAACGTTGGTGAGCGCTTCCTGCAAAATCCGAAATACCGTCGTGGCGGCTTCGCGTGAAAGCGTCGTGGACTCATCGGGGCATTCTGCACGACAAACCACGCCGGTTCGTTCCTGGAAACGCGTCGCCTCGTGGCGCACGGCGGCGCAGAGACCAAGTTCGTCGAGCACACCCGGGCGCAACTCCGTCGAAATCCGCTGCACGCTGGCAATCGTGGCGTCGGCCATTTCACCCGCTTCCACCACTTTCTCCAGCACGGGGTTGAGCGTCGTGTCCGGGCCGTGCGAAAGACGCCCCTCGATCCAACGCAGGTCCATCTTCAACGCAGTGAGCATCTGACCGAGTTCATCGTGGATCTCCCGCGCGATGCGGCTGCGTTCCTCCTCGCGGAGGAACTGGAGCTTGGCGGACAACGCGCGCAACTGATCACTCGAACGCCGCACTTTATGCTCGGCGCGGCGCCAGCGGTTAAAGCTGCGTTGAAGCACGATGTACAGCAACACCGCCGTCGTGCCGACAAAGTTCAAGCCCTTGAACATGTGGATTCGAGTCGCGTGAGTGGGATGAGTCTCCACCCACTCGATGATCATGTCGCTGCCCACCATCCACAGGCTTGCGAAGAAGACATAGAGCAACACAATCCGGAGTTCCTTGCGCGGCAGAGCCGGCTCGCGGATAACAGTCGGTGGCGGCGGCTCCATAGGACGGCTGGCTAGATCGTCGCACTCTGACTTTGAGTTGTTGGGCACGAAACCAGCCTGCCAGACGCCCGGCCACTTGCAAGACTGCAAGCGCTTTACGGATTGGCCACCGGCAGCCTTTCGCGAATCTGCTTTGAGAAATCGTCCGCCTTATTTGCCGCCTTGGCCCGCGGATTGATAAGAGATCGTTGTTTGATCTCGGTAAGGGGCAGATTGGTTGCAATGGTGCCACGTTCGTAAAGGAGTTCGTCGAGATGTCCGTTGACGAGCATCCGCCAGTTCCAGGGCGCGCGGTCCTGCGCGGCGCGTTGGGCGCGGATGGCTGTGGTGCAATTGTCCGTAATTGCGTTGTACCACTCCGGCCGCTCATACAATTGGTTGACCCGCTGAAGATAAGCAAGGAAGAAGGTCCTGCCTTGCTCCGGTGTCATTCGCGCGTGAAAAAGATACACCTCCTCGCCCTTCCGGTAATTGGTCCGCAACCGCACCAAGTCACGTTCGTCCGCGACGACGTACATCAATTCAAACTGGCGGAACAAACCCTTCACCGCCGAGTAGCCCTCACCCTTTTCCTTGCGCGTCTCGATGGAAAAGCAGACGTAATCGCCGCCCTCGAACCCGAAACTCACCATCGTGTGCGCCATGTGCGGCGAACCCCAGTAAACAAGATAAAAATCCGTCGCCTGTAACTTGGCGAGGTCGAAGGTTTTGTCGTAGCGATGCACATCGAAATCGGTTTCCGTCCGATAATCGCAGTTACGGATATTGTGGACCGTGACCTTGTTGCCGGTGATGTCCGCATAAGGCAACACCGCCAGGTCCGGCTGCCAGTCTCGATCATTGGAAGGTTTGAGCGAGAACCACCATCCCAGCACGATGACGAGGCCAGCCGCAGTAATGATTGCCTTCAACTGTCGACGCACCCACACCCATACCGCCAGCATTCCCAGCCCATACGCCGCCGCGAGTGGCATACCCAACCAGGCCACCCGCGCGTCAAAATAGAGCGCGGCCATCGCCCAAAGCGTCATCAGCCCCAGACAGCCCCACCCGAGAATGGCAAAGATGCATCGCAGCCAACGAGGCCAGCTCCATTTCGGCGGGGCAACGAGTTGGTTGGTTGATTTTGTTTCCATGCTGGTTCGTGTTACCTAACACCACGCAAGCAACCTGTCGAGCGTGGAAACAAAAAGCCGGCACGCGTAAACAGTCGTGCCGGCTTCAGGTGATCTTTGATGTGCGAATTACTTCAACACCGCTTCGTGGAACTCCTTCCAGTCGTCGAGGTTGTTGAGGTTGACTGCGTCCTTTGGCGCGCTGGCGTCGTCGGGAATGCCATTCGCACCGAGGATTGATTTGCGCGTGCCATCATCATGAATGTAGCCGCGGATGGAAGCGTTGAGCTTGTCCACCGAACCCTTGTCCAGTTTGGTGGAATTCTTTTTGACCCACGCCTCGAACTGCGGATAAGTCGGACGCGAATCCTTGATGAATTGGATCACGGCATCGCGACTAAGCCCCAGGCCGTCGATGACCATCTGGTCGTAACCCTTGCCGGCGCCGGGATAACCGGGGGCGAGTTTGCCGCGCGCTTCAAGCGAAACCTTGAGCCAAAGTCTTGGGAGATGAATCACGCCGAGCGGGCCGGCGACACCGGAACTAATCAGAGGGACAATTGTATTCATAGTTTGAGAGATAGGTTTAATTTTATTGGAACAACGCGGTGAGCTTAGAAAACCAATAGGGGCGGGTCAACGGGAATTTATTTGCTTTTCGATCCGGCAATTCGTTCCGGGTGGGAGTAGATATTCATCGTTTGGTAGCGCAGAAAGCCAACCAGAGTTTGGCCGCTTTCGCGCGCGAATTCCACCGCCAGGCTCGATGGGGCAGAAATCGCAGCGACAATCGGAATCCGCGCCGCCAGCGCCTTTTGCATGATTTCAAATGAAGCCCGGCCACTCACGAGCAGGATGTGTTGTTCAAATGGAAGTTTGCCCTTCAGCAAACCGAAACCGATGACTTTGTCCACGGCGTTGTGCCGGCCCACATCCTCACGCAGCACGATCAATTTGCCTTGGGCGTCAAACACAGCGGCGGCATGCAAGCCGCCAGTTTGATCAAAAGTCCGCTGGGCGGTGCGCATGAGGGCCGGCAGGCGGCCGAGCGTTTTCGCGCTGACGGTGGTTTTAGATTGGACCGGCGGAAAATGCTGATGCACCGACGCGATGGACGCCTTGCCGCACATTCCGCAACTGGACGACGCGAAGACGTGCCGCGTGAGTTGTGCGAAATCCACCTTGACCGACGGTGATAGAAAGACATTAAGGGTGTTGTCCGGCGTGGCAGCGGCTTTGCAATGGAGAATCTCAACCAGATCATTCCGACTGCGGACAATGCCCTCGGTCAGGAGGAAGCCGGCGGTCAGTTCCCGGTCGTGACCGGGTGTGCGCATCGTCACCGCCACGCTGCGGCCCTGCACGCGGATTTCCAGCGGCTCTTCGACGGCAACCTGATCCGATTGCTCGAGGCGCCGCTGCAGTGCCGCCATGCGAACGACTCCGACCGCGCTCGACGACGCATTGCTCGGATCCACTGACTTGTCCGATTTCGTTTTGGCCACAGATGGAACACGGATGAAACACGGATTTTGATCGGTGTTCAATCCGTAATGCGATGATGAAGAATGTAACAATTTAAGGCTTGTCATGGCCGGATCGTGAGGCTAGTAGGCTCACCAAACATCGGCTTGGATTCGGCAGACTAACCGTCTTCGCCGGGCTGAACTAATCATCACCACTTGAAAAGCATCGTGCCATGAAAACTGCCTCGTTCCAAAAGTCGTCTCCGCAAGCCGACAATAGCTTACAACTCGCCGCCACCGCCGCGAAGCAGGCTGACCAGCAGGCAAGCACCGCGGAGCAAAAGGCGCGACTGGCCAAGGCAAAATTGAAGGCCGCCCGCAAGGGCTACAAACAGGCCAAGAAAGTCGCCCGGAAAACCGCCAAAAAAGCCCGACAGGCACAGGAAGATCTTCAGATCGCGCTCAAAAAGGCAGTCGCGGCGAAAAAGAAGGCGGACAAAGACAGGAGAAAGTCTTCTGCCAAGAACGTCCAATCCCATCGGAAGCCGAACCCACCGCGCTCCACTCGGAAACCCGCACATAATGCACCGCGGTCAGCTCCCGCTAAAAAGGCGCCGGGAACCGATGACGGATCAGGGACACAGCCGCAAGCCTCCGAGTCATTTTCGCCCCCCGACGTTGCTTCGAGCGGAAACAGCTAAACACCATCATCGCTGAATTCCATTTCCGAGTTTAAGGTTGTGTGCCTTGCGCGATTGTGAAAAGCGCCTGAGTTCAGGAAACCGATTCTGCTCAAATCACACTTCGAGTTGGAGCCAACCAACTACTCCGGACGGAAATGGTGTACGTGTACCGTGATCAGACCGGCCTGGCCTGGCGGATTGCGCGTTTTGCGTAACGCTTGCGCAGGAGGATCAGGTAATGAACCGAATTTGTCAGGCGAAGTTCCGAAGCGCGTCCGAAATGAAAGAGCGGCGGAGACGTCCGGTCACGGAACGTAAACTTAACCTTAACGAACGTCTGATCGCCGCCTTCGTTCCAGTTCACGGGGATCGTACTCATGGGTGGCGTACGAGCAGTTTATTGCCAGGCAGGTTCTGGTTCGATACACGCTTGCTCCCCAGAACCTGCCCGCCCCCTTGATCAGGAATTTTTGCGGTCACTGGGTTTTCACCCGAAAGTATTTCTCGGCTTCAGTGGTCGGAACGGTGTTGGTCAGCATCCCACCCGTGCCGGTTTGTGGTTCTCCTTCGTCAGTCCAGAAAGTTGAGCTGCCGAAGTTGGTCGCGGATTGGAACTGATAGCTGTAACCGCTCTGCGAGGGGTAAACGATTTCCAGATTCGCGCCGCCGAAGGTGAGAGTGAGTGTCACTGGGTTCGGCGTGGGCACAGTTGCCGCGCTTTGAACTCTCTGTGGATTGAAACCGCCCGCACCGCCAACGATTCCGTATTCACTCAGCGCGGTCCAATCTGATATCCACGAGTTGCGTCCGGACCCGAACGCGCCCCGGTAATTGGCCGAAGTGAGGAAGCCGTCGTTAGGAGTGGCGTAGTTGCTGTAGGCCGGGCTGCCCGCCTTGGGCCGCGGGTCCAGAAACGCCCCCACGTTCGTCCGGCTGATGCTCGTCAACAGCGGGTCAGTAATCTGGTTGGTCAAACTCGCGTCCGTCCAGTAGTTCGACGCCACCGTGTTGCGCGACAGGTTGGCGATGCTGTTGTCAATCACCCCCGAACCCGAACCCGTTGCGAAATTCCACCACAGCGTGTTATGAAACTGCGCATACGCATTGAGCACCGATTGCGTCGCCGTGATCCCCTGTTGCGTGTCCAGCCGCACGCCTTCCGCGTTGAAGTCCGTGAAGATCGCATTGTAAATCTTGGGACCCGCCCAAGGCCGCAGAGTCACGCCCGAGTCCGCGCCGCCGTTGATATTGGTGCTCAAGGCCCCCGCTCCAATGAGCGTCATATTGTACACCTTGAAATCTAAGTCGCGCAGAATCAAAAATTGAAGGGCGGCCTTCCGCCGAAACGCAGAAAGGCCGCCCGATTGGCTTTTGGAGGAGATGGCCTAGTCGCGATGGTCGTGCTTGTAGTCCTTGTGTTCCTGTTTGTCGCTCCCTCGGTATAAGTTGCTTGGCAGCATCAACACGAGCTGACCATCTTCAACCGTATTCGGAGCGGGCGGGAGGCTCGGTCCGTGCGCTTGGACCACCGTCAGCCAGGAATCGCGACCGAAGAGGTCGGAGGCGTCAATGATGCCGCTGGTTTCCCAAGTGCCGGGAACGGACACGGCCGGTGGCTGCGTCTGACCGGGGGCAATTTCCGTGCCGGGCGGATTCAACTCAGCCACGCGTTTGGCGGCAAAGTTGTTGCTGAGGTCCAACCGCCAGATGCTGCCTTCGCGGGCGCGAGCGGCGTATTTCGGGCGGCTGTCGGAATGGCCGTCCTCATTAATCATGATGTAGTCCTTGCTCGTGTCCATGTTGTCGGCGGCAAAGGCGATGTCTCCGCCTGCGGCATCAATCGCGTCGGCGTTGTAGATCATTGTGAATGTCGTTTTGCCGAGGATGTTCTTCTTGTCGAAGTTCACTTCATAAAGGCGACCGAGCCGGTTTCCCGGGCCGTTGCCCGTGGTGACGAAGTAGAACTTGTTCTTGTCCTTTTTGCTCCACGCGCCGTCCTCAATGCGGATGAATCCGAACGCGCCCGTGGCGTCCGTGGCGGCTTCGAGTTGCGTGTCGGTGAGCAGGTCGGCATCGGGCACTTCCACCCACGAGCCGGTGATGGTGCCGTTGGTGTAGGCGATTTCGTTCGTTGGAAAACCGGAGTCCGCGACGAAGGCGTAGAGCCTGCCGGTATCGAGTCCGTTGCGGCTCAGGACACTTGCGCCGGGAGTGCTATCCTTTGCTCCGACGTACATGTAGAGCTGGTTGTCGGGCGTGGTGGGACCGTCTTCCATGCACATGATGACGGTGTAGTCCGTGTTGGCTGGACGGACGAGCGAGTTTTCCCAGGCGAAGCGACCCAGCTTGGGCAGGGTGTGGAGTTCACGGTCGTATATCACTGCCGCGAGACCGCCCTTGCCGTCGAACGTGTCCGCGCCTTCGGATTCCTCACCCGTGAAGAACATGGGACGGTCCAGTCCGGCTTCCTTGTAAGAGAAAGAGCCGGAGCAGAAGCGCGCAAACGCGGGCGCGGTGTTGTTTGTGGTGGCGAGCGGATAAACGGTGCCGGTTTCCTCGTCATGTACGGAGTCGTAAGCCACCTCGCCGGAAACAACCCGGGCTTTTTGGTCCATCACGAAGCGAGAGACGAACGCCCCGCGCAACGGGGTTTCGCTCACGTTCGGTTGAGAAACTGCGGAGCGGCGCAGTTCGTGGTTCATGAACAGGACGGTGTCGCCGCGCTCAGTCCGGTAGGCACCGAGGCCGTCCGGGATGCCGATCATCTGATAGGTGCGATTGGCGTCACTGGTGTTGGGCACTTGATCACCCACTGTGAGTAGCGGTTGCACGACGTAGTCGGTGGACACCGGCACGACGTAGGGTTTGACCTTGGTGTAGTCCTGCGCGGAAGCAGCGAGAGCAGCGCTAAAGACTGCGGCCAAACCGAGTACGTTCCGTAACGTGCCCCGGGCTGACGTCCGAGAATTGTGGATTTGTGTTGTCATAGTTTTGATTGCTTGCGTTAGTTTTTTGTTTTGTTCGCGTCTCACTTGAAACGCGTGCGCACTTTAGGAGTGAACGATGTCAACGAAAGGGCGGTGCGGTTACATTTGCGTTACTTGAAAGGCGCCATGTGAAAACAAAGTTGACGGTACCGCATTAAAGCAGGAAGGCGCACCCAGCGTTGCGCCGGGCAAATCATGGTCGGATTACGTTATCCGCGCACAGAATTTGCCTCTCAAAATGTAACAATTCTAGGCTTGTCCTAGCCGGATTTGGGGGCTATAGAATGCCCTCCAAACATCGGCTTGGATTCGGCGGACTGCCTATCTTTGCCGGGCCGAACTAATCATCACCACTTGAAAAGCATCGTGCCATGAAAACTGCCTCGTCCCAAAAGTCGCCCCCGCCATCCGACAACGCCTTACAAATCGCCGCTAGTGCCGCCAAGCAAGCGGATCAGCAGGCGAACACCGCCGGGCAAAAGGCCCGCCTGGCCAAGGCGAAATTGAAGGCCGCCCGCAAAGAGTACAAGCGGGTCAGGAAAGCCGCCAAGAAAGCCGCCAAACAAGCCCGACAGGCGCAAGAGGAACTTCAGGCCGCGCTCAAGAGGGCGGTGGCCGCGAAAAAGAAGGCGGAGAAGGCAAGAAAAAAATCCGCTGCCAAGGCCGCTCCACCCGCACGCAAGCCAAAGCCCGCAAGTAAAACGCGACGACCGGCTCCCGCCAAGAAGGCTGTGGATACTGGCAACGCATCGGGCGCACAGCCGCAAACTCCCGCATCCGCTTCGCCACTCGATGCGGCTCCAAGCGGAAACAGTTAACTACCGTAAGGTGCCGTTTTTTGGCTCGGCTTTGAGTTCACGCTCTGTGGCAAAACAGAAATCCTCTTTTGAACGTTTGCCTCAGGGAAAATAGCCGTTCGCCTGCGTTAAATTCCACCCTCTCCGCCTTGGAGATTACGTCGTCTCAGGTACCGCTTCCGTATGAAGAATCCTGGCGGCCTACCAAAAGAGAAAGGAGCGTTTCTTGGATGTCTCTTCCCGATCGGTCTGCAATTGGGTCATGATTTGCGCGTCCTTCAGGCGCACGCGTTCAGAAAGCAAGGCTGCGATGTTGCGGTAAAGCTTCATGCAAAGCACCTGACTGGCCGAGCGCAGAACCGCGCCCGAGATGGCGATGACTTCCGTGGACCGCAAGGCGACCACAGTCGCCGAACGCGGCGTCTGGCTGATAACCGCCATCTCTCCGAAACACTCGCCGCGCGAGACCTGCTTGATTTCCACGGCTGAGTCCCCAGACATTTTGCGGATGGACACGCGGCCGTCCACTACCACGTACATCGTCGATCCGCCCGCACCCTCTTGGAAAATTGTATCTCCGGCACTGAAAGTCTCCCGGCGCGACATTCGCATCACACCAGCGAGTTCCTCCTCGTTGAAATCAGCGAACAAGATGTTGCGGCCCTTAAGCCGTGGGAAAGCCTGATTCTGATTGCTGTCCAGCGGTGTGGGAGGATACCCAGGCGGAAACTGTTTCAACCACCGTTCCAGACATATTTCCAAAGCATCAGCCAGCGCGTCGGCCGAACTACAACGACGCGCAGGATCGCTGGCAAGGGCTTGGTCTATGGCCCATGAGAGTTCCGCGTCAAATTCACCCCGGTCGCACAAAGATTTCACCGGCCCCTGCGACACGGCTTTAACAAATTCATCAGCAGTGTCGCTCCGAAAGGGTTTTCGGCCAGCCAGCCATTCATACGCAATGACCCCCAATGAGAACACGTCCGCCCGCGCGTCAATTTCACTTTTGGTAAACTGTTCAGGTGCGATATAACCGGGTGTGCCCCAAACCGATTTCTCACCTGCCAGCGACCAGGTGGCAGGCTTATCAACATGGCTTCGGCGAGCCACCCCAAAATCCATTATTTTCGGAGTGCCTTGAGGTGTGACCATAATATTGGCCGGCTTGATGTCGCCGTGAAGAATACCCCGCTGATGGACATAGTGCAGTGCCCGGCATACCATGACGATGAAACTCAGGATTTGTGGAACGGACGCCTTGTCCGCCTGCGCCAGTCTGGGCTTCAATGTTTCTCCCTGGACGTATTCCATGACAATGTAGGAAACGCCATCCGAGCTGCCCATGTCGAACACAGCAGCGATATGGGGATGGCTTAACTGGCCGATTACTTTGGCCTCCTGGAACAGAAGGCTCATCCGGCGAGTTGCGCTTTCCGCAGGGCCCGTTTGCAGACACTTGATCGCGACCGGTCGTTCAATGGTGGTGTCGAAAGCGTGGTAAACGATTCCTGATACACCTTGGCCAAGAATTTCATCGATACGGTACCTACCCAACATCGTGCCGCTTGGAAGTCTCATAACGTCGAATCCTTGTCAATCGGCAGCGAATTGTTCCACTCTTTTTTACTTGGTCATGGCGGCCCGCGGACGCGGTTTGTGAAAGGCAAAAATATCAGTCTGATGACGATGGCCGTGTCTTTCTCCGCGAAGCCCCGGGATGAGGGAGTCCGGGGTGTTGACACGATCCGAGAGCTTGCCTGTTCTTATCTCTGCGGTGAGTTCCGCGACGCTTTGCAAAATGCGAGTGGGTTGATAAACATAGTCGCCAACATTTTCGAGTTGAGTCGAACCGCTCAAGACCAAAATCGACTGCATCCCGGCTTCGAACGCGCCACGAATATCCGTCTCCATTGTGTCTCCAATCATAACGACCTGCTCGGGCTCACAGCGAGCGGACTCCGTAAGCTTTCGACGAGCACAATGGAACATATGACCATTCGGTTTGCCCAGATAATAGGCTTGTCGGCCGGTGCTCGCTTCCAGGAACGCCGCGGTGGCGCCGGCGCCGGGCCGAGTCCGGTCACTTGACACTGGACACCAGTTGTCCGGATTCGTCGCCAGCAGGCGCGCACCGCGCTCGATGCACTCATGAGCTTTGGTCAATTTTTCCATTGAAGCGGCCACTTCACCAACGACGACATAAGCGGGTCGGATCGAATCACTCGCAATCCTGCGTTCATGCAAGGCGGCCAGCAGACCTCCCTCGCCGATCACAAAAACGGTACAACCCGGATCAGTTTCACTCAGAAAGTCTGCGGTATTGAGCGCAGAGGTGTAGAAATGCCGCGAGGATAAGCCGGAAATCCCCAGGTGTTTCAGGCGCACCACAAGGTCTTCTGGTGTCGGCGCAGAGTTGTTGGTGACAAACAGGAACGGCGTCCCCGTATCGAGCAACGCCTGGACAAATTCCGGCGCGCCAGCAATCAACTGATTTTCCCGGTAGATTACACCGTCCATGTCGATTAGATAGCCAGTTTTCATCAAAAATGGGTCGTGATCGCGAATGAAGATGGGACGTTATCGGTTCCCGGGCGTTTATGAGTCACTAGGGTACGCAAGCCATTTTGCGTGTCCTTCTTGCTTCGCGACGTTCCAGTAATTGCCTCACGCGGCGAACCAGTTCATGCGTGCTAAATGGCTTCGTGAGAAATTCGTCGGCGCCGGCGGCGAGCGCGTTCATTCGCGCCATCTCTCCGCCGGCGGCGGTAACAACGATGATGGACGAAGCTTTCGCCCAAGGTTGGCGACGCAGTACTTCGCAGACGGTATAGCCGTCCATCCCCTCCATCATCAAATCCAGCACCATAATCTCCGGCAGGAAACGCCGGGCTACCACAAAAGCGTCCAAGCCATTGGACGCGGTCATGACCTTGAACCCATGAACGGTCAGATTAAAGGAAAGCAATTCCGTAAAATCCCACTCGTCATCCACCACGAGAATTTTAGCGCTCACTCCTACAGCTTGCCAGCACCTGAACTTGGGGACAACAACGAGGCCGTTACAATATGGTTACATACTGATGACCGAATTGCGGTGGGTTGCGCTCCAACCGTTCAAGACAAAGCCCACGACGCCTAGGTCACCGCTCCCCCCTCTGGTAACAAAACTTTTGGCGCTGATCGACGAAATTTCCGCATAGCTTTCAATTTGCTTCCGTCGCGGGCTGTATGTAAGCTTCGTTAACTTTGCGCCTTGGGCGATTGTGAAGCCGTCTGGTTCTAGCCTTGCTTTCTCACCTCAAACAAAACGGAAGGCCCGTGTAAGCGCCTTCCGTTCCCTACTGTACTACAGTTCGAATCGGACTAATTTGGCACAGCGAAGCTGCGTCTGATTACAACGTGTCACGAGCGGCTCGGTTCGGCGGATTGCGCCGATTCAAGTACTGCTTGCGAAGGAGGATCAGATATGGGATTGAATTTGCCAGGCGATGTTCCGAAGAGCGCCTGAATTGAAACAACGGGGGAAACACCCGCTCGCGGAACATAAACTTGACCTTTACGAACGCTTCATCACCGTCTTCGTTCGATTCCACGGGAATCGTATTCATAGGCCTGACGTTTGGCTTCTTGATCGCCAGGCAGGTTCTGGTTCGACACACAGCCTTCTCCCCAAAACCCGCCTGCCCCTGACATCAGAGCTTTTCGCCCGTTACTGAGCCCTGACTCGGAAGAATTTCTGCGCGGCGGCGGTCGGAACAGTGTTAGTCAAGGATCCGCCCGTACCGGTTTGTGGTTCACCCTCGTCAGCCCAAATAATTGGATCGTTCAGGTTCGTTGCGGACTGGAACTGATAACTGTAACCGCTCTGCGAGGAGTAAATGATATCCAAATTCGCACCTCCGAGAGTGAGAGTGAGTGTCACCGGATTCGGCGAGGGCACAGGTGCCACAGCCTGGATTTTCTGGGGATTGAAACCGCCCGCGCCTCCCACGATCCCGTATTCACTCAATGCTGTCCAATCTGATATCCAAGAGTTGCGGCCAGATCCGAACGCGCCTTGGAAGTTGACGGGGGTGAGGAAGCCGTCGTTAGGAGTGGCGTAGTTGCTGTAGGCCGGGCTGCCCGCCTTGGGCCGCGGGTCCAGAAACGCCCCCACGTTCGTCCGGC
>CAZYYS010000132.1:0-14459 GCA_964651015.1 uncultured Verrucomicrobiota bacterium | reverse complement strand
AAGTGTCAACCACTTTACCGTCTAAATCAGTCTCATGATCTGGTCGTTAGGACAGCAATCGGCTCATCAACGAGTGGCTCGCGGACGGCGCCATCGGTCAGGTGCGCGAAGTGCACGTGTGGTCGGATCGCCCGACGCATCGCGGCAAAATGCCGTTGTGGTGGGCGCAAGGCATTGAACGGCCAAAGGATACTCCAGCCGTTCCCGCAACATTGGATTGGGATCTGTGGCTCGGTCCCGCTCCGTGGCGTCCCTATCACCCGGCTTATGTGCCGTTCGCATGGCGAGGCTGGTGGGACTTTGGCACCGGCGGCCTCGGCGACATGGGTATTCACAACCTCGCGCCCGTTTTCGCCGCGTTGAAACTTGGCGCACCCGAGAGTGTTTACGCCAGCTCGACTCCCGTTTTCAAGGAAACCGTTCCGCTGGCCGCTACCGTGCATTACCAATTCCCGGCACGCGGCGAACTGCCTCCGGTCAAATTGCACTGGTACGACGGCGGTCTTCTGCCGGTACGGCCCGATGAACTCGAAGATGACCGCGATCTCGATCCAGAGGACGGTATCATCTTCGTGGGGGATAAAGGTAAAATGCTCGTGACCGGTTGGGGAGGAAAGCAACCACGGTTGATCCCGGAAAGTCGCAACAAGGAATACAAACGACCGCCCAAGTCACTGCCACGTTCCATCGGTCATCACCAAGAGTGGATCGAAGCTTGCAAAGGCGCCCCGGCGCCGCGCTCCAATTTCGACTTCGCGGGTCCACTGACGGAGGCGGTACTGCTGGGTTCCGTCTGTATCCGTAACGGTGGCGAAAAACTGATTTGGGACAGTGCCAATCTAAGAATCACGAACAACCCCGAAGCAAATGGACTGCTCCACTACGAATACCGAAAGGGCTGGGAACTGTAACTCCAAAAACCAGACGCTTCACCACCAACTGGATCCCGGTGCGTTGGGTGGTCCTACCTCGCTACCCAGCCGGGCAGCCATTGCTTTGTTACTGAAGAATTCCAGATGCCCATCGCCGAACAAGACATTGAATCGCCATTGACCACGGTGATTATGCCAGCGGCTTTTCGGGTTATCCACACCGCGGTTGGGATGCCACGGCCAATCCCCCTGTATCATCTTCGTGGCTGGCCCCCGGGCAATCTCGCTGCCGCGGATGGGAGTAGCTTCTTTGCTCCCTTTGGGCGCCTGACTGTCGGCGGTGACATGGGCCAGCCCCCAGGCATCCACGACCCACTCGGTCAAATAGCTATTCCCCCAAGCTTCAAAGCACGTGACTTTGTCCGTTAGAAAGAGAACGTCTCCACGATCCGCGGGACATCGGAAGATTTCCAAGGAGGCAGTGTATTTGTTGAGCGGACGATTCGTTGGGTCCGTCAAACCACTATAAATCGCCGTTTTGCCGTTCGTGCCTCCAACGGTGGCCCAATCGTTATGGACCGGGTAGAAGTCATTATGGTCGTCGGAATAGAGCACGTAGGCCACGCCAATCTGCCGCTGATTGCTCACGCATTTGACTCGGGCGGCCTTGGCTTTGGACGTCGCCAACGCCGGTAGAAGCAAACTTGCCAAAATGGCAATGATCGCAATAACAACCAGCAACTCGATGAGGGTAAACGCTGTGCCCTTGCGTGGAATCGTACGGACAAGCGGAGTAACACTGTATTGACTGGGCATCAGTAGTGCCTTTTTCTCAGGGTACATTGCGCTCTTGGGAATGTTTCCGCGAAATGGTCCATTTCAATAGTACGTGGTGAAGTTACCAGAGTGTTGCCATTGAACACGCTGTGGCGAGACCATCTCGACGTGTCCATCGGCGAATGCCTTGTTGACGGATTGAATTTGCTTGCCCACCGGATGGCCACCGCCGGCCTTCGCGAAATTCGTGACGCGTTGTCCCTCCGCCGCAGTCAGGTCCGAAAGGATGGGTTGGAGGGCAGCGATTTGATCTTCGAGCCGACGCGGCCAACCTTCCTGAGTCCGGGTGACAGTATTTGCCAAGCCTGGACTCGGAAACAACCGTTTGGGATCTCCGTCTAACGTGCGCGGCACCCACCAGTCGTGATTCAGCAAGGCAAAAGTTACGAAACGCGACGTCAGATATTGGTTCAAGTCGGCTGTGCTGCCGATGCTACGCCCCTGATTGTTTTGGCGAAACCATTTGTCTGCCTCCTGGAATTCATTGGGACGCGTCGGGCAAAACCACATCGGGACGGTCAGGCCGAAGGGCTGTAATTTCGGCACCATCAAAGTTGAGACATCCCAAGGATTGAGGCCGGTTGTGGGCATATCAAAGGACGGTAACGAACCGCGCGAATCATCATTGGCGTAAAGATTGGCCGCGATGCCCCATTGTCGATAGTTGGAGGTGCAATTGGTGACCCGGGCGCGGAACTTGGCTCTGCTCAATGCTGGCAACAACAGCCCGGCAAGGATCGCGATGATGGCAATCACCACAAGCAATTCGATCAGCGTAAAAGCAGAATCCTTCGACGATGCGCTCATTCGAACCGTACCTCGACTCGAAAACGGGATCACACGCGAACGATGTCAGCACTCCGCGTCGGTTGCAATAGGTTTTCCTCCGCTGAAGGAACCCCGCGCAGTACCCTTGAAACGCGAAAGTCAAAAGTGCGTCCCTGGGCTTGAGTAAGCGCCCGTTCTTCTACGGGACTTTCATTTCGTAGTCGCCGTCCAATTCCGCCGCGAGATAGGCGAAGACGGCGTAGGCAGCAGTTGCCTGGTTGATACGCTCGGGCTTGATCCTATCGAAAGTGTCGTCAGCAGTGTGGTGGAAGTCGAAATAATCCCTTGCGTCTAATTTCAAGGTCACGGCAGGTACGCCTTTCTCCGCCATCGGCTCCACGTCCGAGCTGCCTTTGGAGTTGTTATCATCGGCGACAATCCCCAGCGGCGAAAGAGCCTGGCGAATTCGCTTGAGGCTCGGTTCATCCGGATTCGCAACGCCTGTCTGAAAGGCATAAACCGGACCTTGTCCCTCGTCCGCCTCAGCAACGACGACGTAGCGACCGAGTTCGTATTTGTGCGCCTCGGCGTAGGCGCGACCACCAAAAAGCCCGCACTCTTCGGCGCCGAACAGGACCACACGAATGGTGCGTTTGGGACGTTGCGGCAGATCACGAATCAATTTGGCAGCGGCGGCCACAATCGCAACTCCGGCACCGTCATCGATCGCGCCGGTTCCCAAATCCCATGAATCCAGATGCGCGCCAAGCAGGACGATTTCGTCCGGCTTTTCGCGGCCTTTGATTTCAGCGATGACGTTTTGACTGGTGACCCGACCAAGCTCGCGTGGAGTCAATACGAGTTTGACGCGCACGGAGCCGCCTTTCGCCACCAAGCGATCCAATTGTTTGGCGTCGGGCACCGACAACGCCGCCGCCGGAATGCGCGGACCATTCGCCGGAAATTCCGTCTGGCCGGTGTGCGGCATCCGACGATTGTCGGTCCCCAATGACCGCAACAGGTAGGCCACCGCCCCGCGTTGAGCCGCCTGCGCGGGGCCTCGGGTGCGCATTCGGTTGAGCGTACCGTAACCGCGGCCATCGCGCGTGCGAGCCATCGGTTGAGTTACGACCACGATTTTGTTCGACAGCGAACCGACCGGTGCGGCCAAGAACTCGTCGTAGGTCTTGAACAAGGCGATCTCGGCTTCGAGGCCTTCTGGCGGCGTCGCTGGGCTGCTGCCGAGCGCGGTGACGCTCAGGGCTTGAGGCGACGGCGAAATGATTTCCGCCTTCTCAATTCCGCGCGCCCAGCCCTGCTCAAGCGGAAACGTCTCGATCCAGGCTTTGTCGAAACCGAGTTGCTCAAAGCGGCGCTTCGCCCACGCAGCAGCGCGTTTCTCCGCTTCCGAACCAGCGAGCCGCGGACCAATTTCCGTGGTCAAGTCGCCGACCAAAGTCATCGCGGTGGAATTGGTCATTGCCTTGTGCGCCAGCGCGGCGGCGATTTGATCAGGTGTTTCGCTATCTGCGGCGAAAACGCCCGTAACCAACAAGGCCAGCGCAGCGATTTGAGCTTTCATTCTGCGACCTTAATTTTTTCGGACCTTTTTCGTCAACGGCAATGCCTAAGCTGGCCGAATTGCAACCATCAGAAAATTGCGAAAAATGGAAATGACTCAACCAAGGTGAACTGAACCTTGAGTAAATGCTCGGCATCCTTTACAAACGCATGGTGATTCTTGGCCGTGGCTCTGCTAATCATGCGCAAACTCCTTAAAACCTTAAGTGTTTTGCTCGGCTGCCTGCTGATCTATCTTGTTTTTACATCGGGTAAACGCAGTGGCCAATTAACTTACAACGGCAAATCATTAGGTTACTGGGAAGAGCAAGCACTCTTACAGGTGCCGCAAGGTAACGAACAAGCGATCCTGCCCGCTGTGGAGAAAATGGGGCCGGAAGCCGTCCCATTCTGATTGGAGCGCCTACAGACGCGGGATTCGGCGATATCGCGGGCTTACTCCAAATTCTGGTCTGTGTTGCCTAACCAAATGCGAGCAGCACTTCCAACACCTATCCCAGCGCCGATCCGGCGTAGCGTGGCCCATCTAATACTTTCAAAGCTTTACTTCACAAATGGAACGCCAGAGCTGATCCAAATGAGTTATTCAAAGGATACACAAGTGCAGGGTTACGCCATCCACCTTCTCTGGTTCCGTGGATATCTTGGCCATGATCTGAGCAGCGAATGTATCGCCGCGTTTGGCTCTGCTCTGCAAACTGGTGATGTCCACACTAGAGTTATTGCGGTCGAAGGATTGAACGTGCTCCCGGTGCAACTCGAAGCAATGCCAGCGTTAAAGTCGGCCCTCAATGACCCTGAGGAGGAGGTTCGCGTAAACGCGGCAACGGCAATCCTTAAGTTGCAGCTGGATACTGATCTAAGGCGCGTCTTCGAGACTGGCATGATGTCGTCAAACTCCAACGTCCGCACGATCTCAAGCGTGGCGTTGTCAAACTTAAATCGCCGCCAAAAGGCGAACTCTCAGTAGTGGGTGCAAGCACCGCCACGCCGTGTCAGCGCGGATTGAATTGGACCCAATCCAGATTCAGCAACCGGTTCGTGCTGGGGCTGGTGAAAGCCAGGCAAACGGTGGTGCGATGGCTCGTTGACTTCAAAGGCGAACTTAATTCCATCCAAGAATTTCCACCGGTCGCCGGTTTTAGTTCGATGCTCGCAAGCAAATCGCCTTGCGGCGAACCATCGCGGAATTCAATCACGGCGTTGGTCTTGCCGCCCTCAACGCGGCAACTCACGCTGGCCGTGTCGGCGAGGTCGAGGTTGTTGAACTTGAGCGTGTGAGTGCGGTCGATATTGCCGAGCATGGCCCGCCCACCGGCCTGATCATTATCGTGGCGCTTGGGTCCGTTGATGACGTCCGCCTGCTCGACCTCAATTCGACGGCTGCGAAGCTTTAAGCGGCTATTGCAGGTCAACGGGCCGGCTGGAGCGCGACCGGCATCGGTGTAACTGGCTTCGAGCACCACCTGGCGGATGGCCTCGTTCGTGGGCGCGACGACCGTGCCGGTCAGCCCGCGCACCAGGCCGGCGCCGGTCTGGCCGGGTTTGAGATCGAAAATCCAATTCACCATGAGATTAACCTGGTCCGCCGTGAATGATTCGTGCGGCAGCATGGGCAGTTCGCTCCAGACGCCGCTGCTCCCTTTGATCACACGCTGCACACTCGCCTCAATCGCGCCCGGTTGTCCGCGATATTTGTTCGCCACCTCCAGATAGGCCGGCCCGACAATCTTTGTCTCAATCGCGTGGCAGTTGAAACAATCGCTCTGTTTCATCAACGCGAGGCCCGGATGGCCAGCCTCCTCCTCCTTGCCATCACCCCGGTTGCTTTGCGCGCTGACGAAGGTCCGCGAGTCCATCAACTCCTCGAAATGCGCGGAGTCGCCGTCTTCCGCGTCCACGGCCCGTACCTTGTAGGAGATCGGTTTTCCCAACGTGAAGAAGTCGCCCTCCTGTGGCGACTCAAACCGCACTTGTGGCGGAGTGTTGCCGACCACGAGCGGCAAAGTGGTCTTGGAACTCGCGCCTTTGTCGTCGCTCACGGTGAGTTGAACGATGTAGTTCCCGGGTTGGTCCACGGTCACGCGCGGATTGGGTTCGGTGGAAAGAAGTTTTCCAATTGCGGCGACTCCGGAATTGGTCGGCGACGCACCCGCGCCTTGAAAAAGTCGCCATTCAAAACGCAATGGATCGCCCTCGATGTCTTTAGATCCGGTGCTGGAGAGTGAAACAGTCAATGGTTCCCGTCCAGCCGTCGGACTTGCGGTAGCCCTGGCGATCGGTGCGAGGTTGCCACGTTGGTACGAAATCCTGACCAGCTTCGAATCAGAGTTGACGCCCCAGGATTCGCCGTAATCAAGCAGGTAGAGGCAACCATCCCGACCAAACAGCGCATCGATCGGCCGGCGGATGACGAATGCCCCGGCCCTTTCCGCTTCATCTATTTTCTGCCGGGCGTTTTCCAGCTTTACAGCGCCGGGGAATGCCTCAATGCCGACCAGTCGCGCGTCTTCGTCGAGACGCGCCCATTTCATAAACGGTCGTTGCCAGTCCCAAAAGAGGAGGCAGTTGTCGAAGTATTCTGGGAAACCGCCGGTCTTCTCGAATCCGGATTTGAAATGAAACACCGGCCCAGCACACGCCGTGCGCCCGCCACTACCCAGCATCGGAAACTCCTTGGAGTTGCCGTAGGGCCAAAAGATCAAGGCGGGTTGTGCCGGTGGCAGCACTTTTGCGCCAGTGTTGTTGACCGACTCATTCACCGGACGCGCGGGGTCAAACATTGCGCCAATTGCTTTCGTTTTGTAATCAACCTTCGCATAGGGAAAGTTGCTGCCCACAAAGTACGGCCAGCCGAAGTTACCCGCGCGCCGAGCCTGATTGATTTCGTCGTAGCCACGCGAACCGCGTGGACCATCGCCGCCGGCATCCGGACCAACATCGCCCCAGTAGACAATGCCGGTTCTTTCATCGACGTTCATCCGCCAGGGATTGCGACATCCCATCACATAAATCTCCGGGCAACCTCCCGAACCGTCCTTGGGGAACAGATTACCATCGGGAATCGTATAGCCGCCGTCGGGTGTGGGGCGGATGCGCAGAATTTTTCCGCTCTGGGACGCCGTGTTACCTGAGCTTCTCTGCGCGTCCCACGGTTCGCGATCCGGACGCTCGTCCATCGGACCGTAGCTCTCGGAATCGCCGAATGGATGAGTGTTGTCGCCGGTGCTGATTAGCAAACAGCCATCCGGAGCAAACCTCACCGAGCCGGCGTGGTGACAGCACTCACGCCGTTGCTCGCCAAATTTGAACATCTCCTTTTCGCTGGCAAGATCGAGCCGGTCGCCGTCCATTTGAAAGCGGCTCAATCGCTGACCAACAAAATTCGTGGGCGAATAGAGCAGGTAGATCCATTGGTTCTGCGCGAATTGCGGGTCCAGCGCAAAGCCCAAGAAACCATTCTCCTGCTCTTCAAACACCGGCACGCTGCCGGCCTCGACGACTTCACCGCTCGGTTTCCAAATCTTCAATTTGCCGCCCAACTCGTTGAAAAAGATGCGTCCATCCGGGGCCTGGTGAAGCAACATCGGCCGCGGCATGCCCCGCGCGAGGACTTCGGTCTTGTAACGATAATCCGGCGGGACCTCACTGACCGTGGCAGACTCAGCACCCTGGAGGCTTATCTGTTGGGCGCCAAATTCGGTCACCACAAGCGCGAGCAGAATTAATCCTCGAATCCCGCTGGGGCGACTGACTTGGTGGTCAAAATTGTAATGCGAAAATGGTTCCATTGCTTCCATGAGTTTTGCGGGCCGTGGTGAGTGACTTGTGTTCGTCGTAACGCCTACTCTTTCACAATCTGAGGTGCGTGATATAAACAAAGGCTTTTTGCAATGACGCAAATTACACGCCGGATGTTCTGCTGTGACCCCTGCCACAGTAGAACTCCTCGCGGCTCCGCCGTCTGGATCGGGCCGCAACAATCGGATTGGTCTGCCACGAAGCGCACGTCGGTCTGAACCGTAAAGACTTCGCTGCGTGGTCACAAGCAGTTTCGATCCACAGTATCGATCCACCAAGTGCGGTGGCCCGAATGAACCCTGGGTGTCCGGAGCACGCGATTCACGAACGGCATCTTTGACCCATGTCAAAGCCCTTCAATCCATTCTCATCCATTCTTCGATTTGAAAGGCCACTTCGTATCGGCGGATTAGAATTATGAAAATGACTTCAGCACGACGCTTCACATTAGTCACGGCTTGTGTCGTCACCGCATCAGCATCGGCGCAACAGCCGTCGCCCGCCACCAGTCCAGCTAGTTCAGGTCTGGTCAACGGTTACCTGCGCGAACAACATTCCTCATTCACGAATTGGGACTTTGGCGGTTCGGTGCGTGGCCGTTACGAAGTGAAAGACGGCTACGGCACTGCGGGTGTGCCCGGCTCGGTGGATTTTCGCGCTCATAATGTGGACGTGGACAATGATTATTTTCTCGAGAAGATCCGTTTTCGCAGCGGTTATTCGCAGGAATGGTGGAGCGCACTGGCAGAAGGAGAGAGCAGCCTGGCACAGAGCGATCAGCGTTGGGCCTACGCCAATAATCCACCGGTTCCCGGCACCGTTGCCAAAAGAGGTGACGGCCCGGAAGCGGACGAAATCGAACTGCATCAGGCCATCATTGGGGTCGGTAATCTTAAGCAATTTCCACTCGAACTCAAAGTCGGACGCATGGAATTGTCCTACGGTGATGAGCGTTTGATCGGCGCCTTCGGCTGGAACAACATTGGTCGGACTTTCGACGGGGGGAAGTTGCGTTGGCAGAACGACTGGTTCGTCGCCGACCTGTTCGCCACACGCCCGGTGATTCCGCAGAACGGGGTGTTCGATGTGCCCAATGACTACGATTATTTCTCCGGTATCTATGCCACCACGCTGAAGATTCCCAAGCACAGTCTGGACATCTATTTCTTGTCGCGCAATGCCTCTGCGCAGGCGACCGCCGCCGTACCTAGTCCACAATTCCCGCAACCGAGTGCGCGGGATATTTACACGCTGGGCTTCCGGCTGAAGTCAAAACCGCTGGAACTGGGCCATTGGGATTATGCCGTGGAAAGCGCTTATCAGTTCGGAAACTTCCTCGACGCACGGCCCGGCGCCACCACGCCCACCAAGCGTCTGGACCAATCCGCTTATATGTTCGTCGCTCAAGCTGGTTACACCTTTGCAGACCTTTGGGCGACGCCGCGTCTCGGTTTGGAATACACCTTCAGTTCGGGCGACAGCGATCCGTTCGATGACGAGCATGGAACATTCGACAACCTATTTCCCACGAACCACAAGTTTTACGGTTACATGGATTTTCTTTCGTTGCAGAACATCCAGGACATTCGCGGCAGCCTCACGTTGAAGCCGACGAAGCAATTGACTGTGATGCTGGAAGGCCACGGCTTCTGGCTGGCAGACACCCATGACAGCTTTTACAATGTGGCCGGCGTCGCGCGCGGTGGAACAGCCTCGACACCCGGCACCGGCTATGGCGTCAACCCCAGCTACGGCAAATTCCTCGGGACGGAGATCGACGTCATCGCCAGCTACTCGATTACGCGCTACGCACAAATAGAGGCGGGCTACGGTCATTTCTTTTCCAGCGATTACATCCAGCAATCGTTGTCCGCTCCCGCTTTCGGCTCTCAGGACGCCAACTTTGCTTACGCCCAAATCAACATCAATTTCTGACTCCACGTGACCAGCCTTGAGAACACCAAAATCATCACGCTTGATGTGCGTGATGATATCCGCGCCGGGCGGGAGCCGCTTTCCAAGATCATGGGCACAATCGCCGGGCTGCAACCCGATCAAAGCCTTCGCCTCCTCGCACCGTTAGAGCCTGCACCACTATTTGAACTGCTGGGACGGCGGGGCTTTCACCACACCGCCCGGCCTCTGGCCGCCGGCGAATGGGAAACCCTCTTCACCCGTCAACCCGTGACGGAGCCAGCGACCATCCAAGCTGCGGCGGGGCCGTCTCGTGGGAACACAACCGTCGCTGCGAAGGAAGTGATCGAACTGGACGCACGAGGGCTGGAACCACCGCAACCGCTTGTGAAGATTCTTGAATCACTGGGGTCACTCCTGGCTCACGCGGAACTCCGCGCCCACACCGATCGCCGACCCGTGCATTTGTACGCGCACCTTGCCGAGCGCGGTTTCACCGGTAATTCCCAGGAACAATCCGATGGAAGTTTCATTACCCATATCCGCCGCTCTTAAGCCTGAGCGAGTTAAATCAACCGTAGCTGCGGCATCGCTTGATTTAAAACCTCCGGCTATCAAACTGCCGCTCGCGTTCATGCTCACGGGGTTGGCCGCTTTGCTTGTCAGCGTCGGCTGGTTGGTCGCACAACCATCGGTTCTTGCCTCGTATCATTACAACCAGCATGTCATCGCCGTCACCCACCTGTTCGTGTTGGGCTTCATTTGCTCGGTCATAATGGGCGCGATGTACCAACTTGTGCCAGTCGCACTCGAAACAAAACTCTATAGCGAACGCCTCGTACGCTGGCAGTTTGCGCTTCATGTCATTGGCTTCATCGGCATGGTCTGGATGTTTCGCGTGTGGAATATGAAGCAGGTCGGGCACTTCGGAGCGGTGCTGACCTTGGGCGTTGGGTTGTTTGTTTTCAATATGGCGCAGACACTACGCCGCGTTCCCAAGTGGAATGTTACGGCCACGGCGGTTACTGCCGCGCTGGGTTGGATTTCCCTGACCGTGTTCGTCGGTCTTTCGATCGCAACTGGAAAATGCGCCTACGAATCCACTTCGGGCCTGGCAACGGTAAGCGGAATTAGAACTTTGGTTGGCGCATTACGATCGTTGGCGGGGTTCATGTCGCGCTTCGACGCCATCGGCGCCATGCACGCCCATGCGCATCTCGGTGGCGTCGGCTTCTTCATCATGCTCATCGTAGGCGTTTCGTATAAGTTGATTCCCATGTTCACGTTGAGCGAGGTGCAAAGCCGGAACCGGGCGGTACTGTCGCTGATGTTGCTGAACCTTGGCGTTGCTGGTTCCTTCCTTGCCATCCTGTTGCGCAGCCCTTGGAAGTTCGCTTTCGCCGTCTGCCTTGTGGCCGCGCTAACTATCTATGGCTGGGAACTACACGCCATCCTGCGTGTCCGCAAGCGTCGCGCGCTCGATTGGGGTACCCGCCATTTCATAACGGCAGCCGCGCTATTGCTGCTGACTTCACCGCTGGCAATCGTGCTCTCCTGGCCCGGCCTTCCGCTCACTCAAATGACTGGTCGACTCGAAAACCTTTACGGGTTTGTCGGTTTGGTTGGTGTCGTGTCGCTCGCAATCATCGGCATGCTCTACAAGATAATCCCGTTTCTGGTCTGGTTTGGCGTCTATAGCAAACACATTGGCCGGGCAAAAGTACCGTCGCTTGCGGACATGTATTCACCTTGGCTCCAAATGGTCGGCTACTGGAGTTTCCTCGCTGGACTGGTTGCGACCAGCACGGGCATTTTGCGCGCGAGTGAAAGTGTGGTTCGGCTGGGCTCGCTCATGCTCACTACCAGCGTCTTCATGCTGTTGATCAACGTTGTCAAAATTCTGACACATGTACCCCGGCCGCAACTTACGCCCATGATCCCGGTCAAACCAGCCGCTGGAATTTCCGCATGAACACTCCAATCAATCTCAACGAACAAACTGTCCTCGACGCACTCCGTCAGGTAATTGACCCGGAAATTGACTGCAATCTCGTTGACCTCGGTTTGATTTACAGCGTGAAAATCGACGGCGACAAGGTACGCGTGGCCATGACGCTGACTTCGCCCGGCTGCCCGATGCACGAAAGCCTGCGGTGGGGCGCGCAGTGTGCGCTGTCGAATCTCGAAGGTGTGAACGACGCAGAGGTGGAACTTGTCTTCGACCCACCGTGGCACCCGTCCATGATGACGGAGGCCGGACGCGCAATTACGGGCACATAAATCTCAAGCGCAAGCATCAACCACATAAGCAGATGAATATCGAAACCGAACATCTGATCGACCCCGACAAAGTGATGGATGTTCGTCCGATTCCCTGTTCCTTCAAGCATGGTCTCATCATTCAAACCTGGCTCGCGTTGCCGGTCGGCGAGCATTTTATTCTCCTGAATGACCACGATCCCGTACCGCTCTATTATCAGTTCGCGGCGCAATGGCCGGGAGCGTTTGCTTGGGAACATCTCACCCGAGGGCCACAGGAATTTCGCGTGAAGATTACAAAGTTGAAACCACTGGAAAAAGTCGGCGGAGCGGTGACGAGTTGCTGTGGCGGGTATTGAATGATTCCGCGTGGGAAACACGAGAATTTTGATTTGAGTCAATGTCGCTACAAGGAACTTAGAGCACAAATCTAATATGAAAATGGCGGTGCACTCAGACCGAGTTGTTGCCAGTCGCCTCGCGAGACGCCAATTCCATACCCCGGCTTTGTCCTTTCACCCGCTCCATCCTGATGAAGCACGAAAGGACAACGATCGACAATGCTGCGTGATCTCAATTCAATCAACACGACAGACCTTAACCAGCCCCTCATGAGAACTTTGACCATCCTAACCGCCCTCACGATAAGCTTGATCATTGCTTCCGTCCCTGAAGCGGATACGGCCCAACTCGATTCGGGCAAAAAGCTGTACGACCAACACTGCGCCTCCTGTCATGGCATCACAGGTGATGGCAATGGCCCGGCTTCCGTGTGGCTTTATCCCAAGCCGCGCGACTTCAGCGCGGGACTGTTCAAGATCAAATCCACGCCCGGTCAGTC
The DNA here is from genome assembly GCA_964651015.1 of uncultured Verrucomicrobiota bacterium. Classification (GTDB taxonomy): domain Bacteria; phylum Verrucomicrobiota; class Verrucomicrobiia; order Limisphaerales; family PALSA-1396; genus CAZYYS01. The sequence continues at coordinate 1,586 of CAZYYS010000132.1, read as the reverse complement.
GCTGCCTGCGGATGAGGATTTGTTCCAATCAGTCACGCGCGGGCTGCCGGGCAGTTCAATGCCCAGTTTTTCCTACCTCACCGAACCAGAACGGCGTGACGCCGCTCAATACGTCAAATTTCTCACAGCGCGAACCAATACAAGCGGCGGGCGCGTCAATTTGTTTTCAGAAGCAGCCCGTGACGGAACCCTTGCCAAACCGGTCGACGTACCCCCCGAACCCGCGGCGACGGTGGCGGAACTCACGTTGGGTCGCGAGGTCTTCAAGAAGATGCAATGCGCACTGTGTCACGGTGAAACCGGCGCGGGCGATGGCCCGCAAGTCCCGACGCTCAAGGACGCCTCGGGACTGCCGGTGCACCCGCGCGATTTCAACACCGGTCTCTTCCGCGGCGGCCATACTGGACGGGATCTTTATCTCCGCATCAACAACGGTCTGCCGGGCACACCAATGATTCCGTATGGTGACGACCTGCTCAAACCCGAGGAACGCTGGGCGCTCGTGCATTATGTCCAGTCGTTGCGTCGCACGGATGTCTCCGTGAACGATTTACTCGCACCCGAGGACAGCGCGGTTCACGTGAAGCGCGTTGCCAAGCTCCCGACCGAGCCGATGGATAGCTTATGGGAATCGTTTGATCCCGTGCGCGTACCGCTCAATCCGCTCTGGCCTGAGCCGAACCAGATTTACGCTGTGGCTGTCTCCGCCGTTACCGATGGCAAAAAACTCGCCGTGCTACTCCAGTGGCGCGATGACCTGCCACAAAACACCGCCATCCGCGTGCAGGATTTCCAGGATGGCGCGGCGTTGCAGTTTTCGCTTTCGGGCAAATACGGCTTCATTGGCATGGGCGACAAGGATAACCCGGTCAACCTCTGGAGCTGGAAAGCTGGCTGGCAGGCGGAGGGCACGCCGGATATGGACTCGGTTTACCAATCCATGCACACCGACGCCTGGACGTTCACCAACTACAACACGGCGGCCAGCGCGGGGAACGTGATCTCGCAGCCGCACAAATCGCCGGTTGAGGACGCCAACGCCGCTGGCTTCGGCTCGTTCAAGTCGCAACCCATCTCGCAACAGAACGTCGCGGGCAAAGGAGTGTGGCATGACGGCTTTTGGAACGTGGTCTTCATCCGCGATCTGAAATCAAGAGATGCCGACGACATAAAGTTTGTCACGGGCAAACCCGTGCCGGTGGCGTTTGCCATCTGGAACGGCGAACAGCACGACCGCAACGGCCGCAAGATGGTGAGCAACTGGTATCAACTCGTGCTCGACGACGGCAAGACGGTGAAACGATAACCGGTTTAACGATTCAACGAACCACGTATGAACGACTCTCTCTCCCGCCGCTCCTTCCTCCAACGCAGCGGACTGGTCGGCGCGGGCATCACCGCCGCGCAATTCCTTCCCCTTCGCTTCCTCCAGGCACACCCGCAGATTGAGGACGTGCTCAATCCGCTCGCGGCCTATCCAAATCGCGATTGGGAAAAACTCTACCGCAACCAATACGCCTACGACCACGAATTCTCCTGGGTCTGCGCGCCGAACGACACACACAATTGCCGCATCACTGCGCACG
>CAZYYS010000131.1:0-14472 GCA_964651015.1 uncultured Verrucomicrobiota bacterium | reverse complement strand
ACGTTACAGGCACGTGAACCTCTCCACTCAATTTCTATGCCGAACAGAAATAACATGGCTGTCCGCGAGTCTCGAACTACGCGCAAGCAACACGCGGACAAGGCTGCCCGCGCTCCTTTGGTTGTGGCTTGCCGCACTCGCCTTTGCTGGCAAAGAATCCTTGTTGAGTTGTCTTCGTTCGGGTTTCCTCGCAGAGTATCGCCAATGAAACAACTCTTCGCCCAATCCCGGCGCACCAACTTTGGCTCGAAGTGTAGCCGCCGCCCTTGTTGTTTTCGGAATGCGATATTGACCATGAGCGTTGCCGGGAGCTTCGCGGTGGGCGCCGCCGATCAGCCACAGTGGGGCCAGGCGTGGTCGCGCAACATGGTGTCACATGAGAAGGGTTTGCCCGATTCATTTGACACAAAAACGGGCGAGAACATCAAGTGGTCTGCTCGCCTCGGCACGGAGACGCACTCCACGCCAATCGTCGCGGGCGGGCGCGTGTTCATCGGCACAAATAACGGCGAGCCACGCGATCCGAAGCACCAAGGTGACCGCGGCGTGTTCATGTGCCTCGACGAGCAGACCGGAAAACTTCTCTGGCAACTCGTTGTGCCAAAGCGCGAAGAAGACCCTTACTTTGACTGGCCCAAGGCCGGAATTCCATCGCCGGCCACCGTGGAAGGCGACCGCGTTTATCTCGTCAGCAACCGTGGCGAGGTGATCTGCCTCGACGCGCGAGGCATGACCAACGGCAACGATGGTCCGTACCGCGACGAAGCCGCGCACATGACGCCGCCGCCGAACTCAGGTGCCCCACCCAAACCCGTCATTGGCGCCGAGATAAATCCCCAGCCGCTGTTGCCTCCGGACGACGGAAAACTACTCAGCCCCGGTCCGCTGGACGCGGACATCCTCTGGATATTTGATCTGGTTGCTGGCGCAGGGATATGGCCGCACGACTCCGCACATAGTTCGATTCTCATTCGCGGCGATCATCTCTACCTCAACACCGGCACGGGAGTGGACAACACGCACAAACGCATTCGCAAACCGGATGCGCCAAGTCTCGTGGTGCTCGACAAACGAACTGGCCGACTGTTGGCCCGCGACGATGAACACATCGCGCCGAACATATTTCACAACACCTGGTCATCTCCATCTCTCGGAGAGTTGAATGGTCGCCCGCTGATTTTTTTCTGCGGGGGCAATGGAATCGTTTATGCGTTCGAGCCGCTGAAGGCCCCCGCTCACCCGGTTGAAGGGCAGATCGCCAAATTGAAGAAAGTTTTCCAGTTTGACTTCGATCCCAGTGCACCAAAAACAGAGGTGCACAAATACAATACGAACCGTCGGGAAGGCCCAAGCAATTTATACGGGATGCCGGTCTTCGACGGAAGTCGTCTCTATGTCGCAGGCGGCGGCGACATCTGGTGGGGAAAGAACGAGGCCTGGCTCAAGTGCATTGATGTCGCAAAGACCGGCGACATCACGACGAACGGACTTGTTTGGACGTATCCGCTGGAGAAGCACGTCCTGTCCACGCCGGCGGTGCATGATGGTCTGGTGTTTATCGCAGACAGTGGGCGCAAGATGCATTGTGTGGACGCGAAGACTGGCAAGCCTTACTGGACACATGAAATCAAAGGTGAAGTGTGGGCGTCGCCGATGGTTGCCGATGGCAAGGTTTACCTCGGTACGCGGAGCGGAACATTTTACGTGTTTGCTGCGAACAAGGAAAAGCGGTTGATGAGCGAGACCGAGCTCGGCAACCCGATCAGCGCCACCGCCACTGCCGCCAACGGCGTCCTCTATGTCGCAACAATGACCCACCTTTATGCCGTGCAAAGAACGGTGGGACCAAAATTGTAACTTTCCAACGCTGAAGCCGACCGTTAACTTCGCTTCGCTGTGCCCGCGGAAGCCAACACAATATCCTTTGGACCGGCCCACTTCATTAACCGTGAATTGAGCTGGCTCGAATTCAACCAGCGAGTGCTTGACGAGGCGCTCGACGGGAGCAACCCGCTGTTGGAGCGCCTGAAATTCTTCTGCATTGTGAGTTCGAACCTTGACGAGTTTTTTGAAGTGCGTGTGGCGGGAATCAAACAGCAGATCGAAAGCGGAGTTGCGGAACGATCGATCGACGGTTTGACGGCCACGGAAACTCTCCGCGTCATCATCAAGCGGGCCAGGCGCATGGTTGATCAACAGTACGCTTGCTGGCGCGAGGAATTGTTGCCGGGATTGGCCAGGAACAACATCCGTATCCTGGACATTCCTGAACTTGGCACCAACGATCTCGAATGGGTGGAGAACTACTACCGCACCCAGGTCCGGCCGGTGCTGACGCCTCTGGCAATTGATCCCGCCCATCCCTTTCCACAATTGCTCAACAAGTCGTTGAACATCATCGTGCAGGTGGAAAGACCACAAGGGGATCAATCCTTGCGGCATCTGGCGGTGGTGCCGGTGCCTCGCGGGCTGCCAAGGTTGATCACCCTGCCGCGTACCGATGCCCGGCGTGACTACGTCTCGCTCGGTTCGCTCGTCGGCCATTATCTGGCGGACTTGTTCCCGGGCACCACGGTTTGCGGGTTCTGGCACTTCCGGGTGACGCGCAACAGTGAGCTTTACATCGACGAAGAGGAAGTCGCCAACATTCTCAAAGCGGTGGAAACCGAACTGCACAATCGGCGCAAAGGCGCCGCCGTGCGGCTCGAACTGGATCGCGAATGCCCGATTTCAATCCGGAACGCCTTGTTGCGAACCCTGCGCCTGGATGAGGAGGATTTGTTTCTGGTGGACGGACCGCTCAACCCAACCCGGCTCATGGCCATTTACGAAGGCGACCACTCACCGGAACTGCGCGACCCGCCATTCATGGCCCCGGTTGCCGCGTCGCTGCGGGACAAAACAGATTTGTTTGCCGCCATCCGGGAACGCGATGTTTTGCTGCATCACCCTTACGAAACTTTCAGCACCATCGTTGATTTTTTGGAGCAGGCGGCGGCTGACCCCAATGTGCTCGCGATCAAACAAACACTTTATCGCACGGGTGGCGAGCCGCGCATCATCGGCGCGTTGATGAACGCCGTCAAAAATGGCAAGCAGGTCACCGCCGTCGTGGAGTTGCGGGCGCGCTTTGACGAGGCGAACAACATTCTCTGGGCGCGGCAGCTTGAGGAGAACGGCGTGCACGTCGTCTATGGCGTGGTGGGATACAAGATTCACGGCAAAAGCTGCCTGGTGGTTCGCCGTGAGGGAAACCACATCCGCCGCTACGTCCACCTTGGCACGGGCAATTACAATCCCACGACCGCGCGGCTTTACACCGACATCGGCCTTTTGACCTGCCGCCCGGATTTTGGCGAGGATGCGACCGACTTTTTCAACCTGCTGACGGGGATCTGCCAGTTCCAAGGAATGCGAAAGTTGCTCGTTGCACCATTTGAATTGCACAAGCGAATGCTCCGGCTCATCGAGCGCGAAGCCGAAAACGCACGCAAGGGTTTGCCGGCCCGCATCGTGGCCAAACTCAATTCCCTGGCGGAGCGGGAGATTATCGAAGCCCTCTATTGCGCCTCTCAAGCCGGCGTGAAAATCGATTTGATCGTTCGCGGTATCTGTTGTTTGCGCCCCGGCTTGAAGGGCATCAGTGACAATATCACCGTGCGCAGCATCGTGGACCGTTTCTTGGAACACAGCCGAATTTATTATTTTGAGAATGCCTGTCAGCCGCAGGTTTTTGTGGGCAGCGCTGACTGGCTGCCGCGGAATTTTTTCCGTCGCATCGAACTGGTTTTCCCAATTGAGGACGGTATTCTCCGCGATCGAATAATCAATGAGATCCTGGCCACCTCGTTGGCGGATAATTCCAAAGCGCGTTTTTTGCAGGGCGATGCTGTCTATCATCGTGCGGTGCCCGGCAATGGCCGACCGGTCCACCGGAGTCAGATTGAGTTTATGGCCTTGGCCAACGGGGAAAAAACTCCAGAGCCGAAGCGAACTGGCGGAAAGTCGCGGTATCCGGAAATCAAGATTGCGCCTTCTCCGTTTGTGGGGCGGAAAAACCGCCGTTGAATCAGATTCACCTGATGAGAATCGCGCCGAACAACCGCCGGGCGGATTTAGATGGGGCGATGGATCAAGAACAAACTTCCGGCGAATCTCCGGATGACTGCCTGCGGCATCTCGGCAAATTGCTCAAAGCGCAGTGGAAACGCTATCGAAAGCGGTTGAAACGTTGTCAGAAAAACTTTTCCGAGGAGGCCGTCCACGAATCTCGAGTTGAAACCCGGCGCCTGCTTTCGACGGTAGAGTTGCTCAGCGCCTTCATTCGTGACGGTCAAATCAGGAAGGCACGCCACGCATTGAAGCGGCATCTGGACACGTTCGATGACCTGCGCGACACGCAGGTTCAGTTGCTTTACGTTGGCAAAATGTTGCGAGTCGGCCAGGCCGCGCGCCAGTTTCATGCCTACCTGTCCAGGCGGGAAGGTCATTTAACTTCCACGACACGCAAGCGGATTGGGCGCATCAAGACCAAGCGGCTGGGACAGATTATTGCCGGATGCAAAGCCGGGCTGCGACACGAGCGCAAGCGCCGTACCGCCAAACAGGCTCGGAAAATCCTGCTGCGCGCGCTGGACCGCGCCTACGCAGGCGTCGTGCGGCTAAAGTCGCGGATTGATCCGGACAATACAGTAACCATCCATCGCACGCGAATCGCGTTCAAAAAATTTCGCTACATGGTGGAGGCGTTGTCGCCTCTGTTGCCCGGCGTGACGGAAGAACGGCTGGCCGCCATGCGCCAGTATCAAACCATGATGGGCAACATTCAAGATCTTGAAGTTTTGCTGGCGACTTTGGGCAAATGTGTTCAAAAACAAGCCGTGAATCCGGAATCGGCCCAGAATTTCCGCGACGAATTGGTGCGACGGCGTCAGTGGCTGACGCAACGATTCATGGACGAGGCGGATAGACTGCGCGATTTCCGTCCCCGGCCCGTTGCTGGAAGCAAACCCACCGCAGAAAAGAAAGGAGCGCCTTGTGAATCTCTACATTTTACGCCACGGTATCGCCGTGGAACGCGGAACGCCCGGCGTGGATAAGGACGCTGACCGCGCATTGACACCAAAAGGCAAACGAAGATTGTGCCGAATCACCGAGGCGATGCTGGCGCTGGAACTTTCATTTGATCTCATTTTTTCCAGCCCGTATCTGCGTGCCAGACAAACCGCCGACATCGTAGCCGATGCTTTTAGAGCACGGAAGAAACTTGAATTGCTCGACAGCTTGACTCCGGATGGCGATGCAAAGGCGCTCGTCGCGCATCTCAACGAGGTTTGTCCGGCACCGGAGAGGGTCCTGCTCGTCGGCCATGAACCATATCTGAGCGAGCTGATCGCGCGACTGGTTTCGGGCAGCGCGGGATTACCGGTGGCGTTGAAAAAGGGCGGCTTGTGTAAATTGACAACCACGTCGTTGAAGTATGGCCGCTGTGCAGTTTTGGAATGGCTGCTCACCCCGAAACAGATGCAGTTGATGGGATAAGAACAGTCGGTAAAACGAGTTTTCGTCACGGGCAATCAATCATGCGCGGCCCGCACTTCTGGAATATTGACGGCGTCTTCTCCGCTTCGGTGCGTTGGAGAAATAGTTGAATGTTTCCCTTGACCCGAACCTCGAAGACGCCCATTGTCGCCGCGTTCATGAACGCAGCCATGACAACCAAACCTCTGACGCGAGTCATCGCGGGCGTTGTCATTGCACCGCGCGGGCGGCGCATGTCCTGGCAGGTTGCCAATTACCGTCTCATTACCGGCGGGCAGGAGGGACAAGGCTGATTTAACGAACCAAAGATTTCCAACCCTGCTTGCCGAACGGTGAGCAGGGTTTTTTGTTTTCCATGAATGCGACTCAAGCCATCACAAGTCATCCTGAACCGACGTTGTTCGGGAGTCTGCGGGCGTTGCCGCGACCGGCATGGGTGCTGTTCGCCGGCACGTTCATCAACCGGTTCGGCGGATTCGTCGTGCCGTTTCTGACGTTGTATCTCACCGGGCAGGGTTATTCGGTGACGGCGGCGGGACTGGCGGTGAGCGCGTACGGCGCCGGCAACCTGTTTGCCTCGCTGGTCGGCGGACATCTGGCGGATCGCTTCGGCCGGCGTGAAACGATCGTGCTCTCGATGTTCAGTGCGGCGGCGGCGATGCTGTTGCTCTCACAGGTGCACGCCTTGCCCGCGATTGTGGCGCTCACCTTTTTGACAGGCATGGTGAGTGAGGCGTATCGGCCCGCAAGCGCTGCGCTACTCACGGACCTGGTGCGGCCGGAGCAAAGACTGACCGCGTTTGCCGCGTTGCGCGTGACGTTGAACGCCGGCTTTGCGTTTGGTCCGGCCACGGCGGGCTTGCTCGCAGCCTACGGTTACATCTGGCTGTTCGTGGGCAACGCGCTCACCTCGGCGCTGTTCGGGTTGCTCGCATTAGTGGCGCTGCCGGTGGTGGTCAAACGTTCCACCAACGGCGCGGCTAAGTGGGGTGAAGTTTTGACCGTGGTGCGCCGCGACAAACGGTTTCAGCAGTTGTTGCTTGCGAACTTCGCGGTGTCGCTGGTGTTCATGCAAATGGCTTCGACCTTCGGTTTGTTTGTGACGAGCCTGGGATTCTCCGCCTCGACTTACGGCGCAATCATCTCGCTGAACGGCGCGCTGATCGTCCTGTTCGAACTGCCTCTGACCAGTTTCACGCGACGTTTTCCGGGGCGCAAGGTGATGGCGCTCGGCTTCGTGCTCATCGGCGGCGGTTTTGCGTTGAATTACTTCGCCCATTCGGTGCCGGCGTTGGTGGCCTGCATGGCGGTGTTTACGCTGGGCGAAATGCTCTCGCTGCCCATGGCTTCGGCGTATGTGGCGGATTTGGCGCCGCCGCAAATGCGCGGGCGTTACATGGGCGTGAACGGCATGACCTGGGCGGTGGCGTTGGTCATCGGCCCAGTCATCGGGATGAAGCTGTTCGCGTTCAACGCCGCGGCGTATTGGATCGCATGCCTCGCACTCGGCATGATGGCGGCGTCGGTCATTTTTATGCCTACAGACGCTCGCTCTGTTGGGAGTCAACCGGTAAACTAGTCTGGTTATGAAGGCGAAAGACTTTCTTCGACTCGGCGTGCCGTTGGGTGAAGCCACGCGGCGGGCGACGGATTTCATATCGAAGTTCATCCTCGGCGGCGGCGACAAGTCGCGGTTGCACGAGGAAGTTGCGGCCATTGTCGCCAATCCGGCAGCATTCGTGGACGACCTGTTGCGCGGAGCGTTTGCTAGGGCGTTGCTCAATGCGCCGCCGCCGCCGCGCGCCGAGCCGGTCATTTATCGGCAGTGGGGCGAAGGGTTGGAGCACGACGCGGTGATGCAAATGGAGAAAGCGTGTTTGTTGCCGGTCTCGGTCGCGGGCGCGTTGATGCCGGACGCGCACGTGGGCTATGGTCTGCCCATCGGCGGCGTGCTGGCCACGGAAAACGCGGTGATCCCTTACGCCGTGGGCGTGGACATCGCCTGCCGCATGAAGATGACCGTGCTGGACATCCCGGTGCGCGATCTCGAACAGAAACAGGACCGGCTCACGCGCACCATCGAAGCGGAAACGCGATTTGGTGTGGGCGCGACATTCAAGCATCGTCGCGACCACGAGGTGATGGACGTGGATTGGTCGGTCAGCGGCGTCACGAAACAGAACAAGGACCGTGCGTGGGCGCAACTCGGCACGAGCGGGAGTGGGAATCATTTTGTGGAGTTCGGCTTATTCACGGCGCATGGGGACATTTCAGTGCCCGGACAGGCGAGGACGCCCGGGCCACTACCTGCCGGAACTTATGTAGCATTGTTGTCACACAGCGGCAGTCGCGGCACGGGCGCGGCAGTGTGCGATCATTACAGCAAACTGGCGTTTGGACGATGTCGTTCAACGCTGCCGAATGAATTGCTCCGGCTGGCGTGGCTGCCGCTCGATTCGGAAGAGGGGCAGGAATACTGGAACGCGATGGAGTTGATGGGTCGCTACGCGGCCGCGAATCACTGGTGCATTCATCATCACATCGCGGAACACCTTGGCGCGCAGGTGCTGCTCGATTTGGAGAACCACCACAACTTTGCATGGAAGGAGAAGCACGTTATTGGCGGTTTGGAGCGCGAAGTGATCGTGCATCGCAAAGGCGCGACACCTGCGGGCGCCGGTGTGTTGGGCATCATTCCCGGTTCGATGGCGTCGCCCGGTTTCGTGGTGAGCGGAAAAGGAAATCCTGAGTCACTTGGCTCCGCATCTCATGGTGCAGGCCGCGCGATGAGCCGCAAAGCCGCGAACGAAAAATTCAATTGGAAAGACGTGAACCGCTTCCTCAAGCAGCAAGGGGTGACGTTGATTTCTGCCGGCTTGGACGAAGTCCCGATGGCCTACAAGAACATCCGTGAAGTCATGGCTGCGCAGAGTGATCTCGTGACCGTTTTGGGCCAGTTTGATCCAAAGCTGGTGAAGATGGCGCCGAGCGGCGAACGACCGGAAGACTAAGCCAGGCTGTCGGCCATTCGTTTGCGGAGGAAATAATCCGAATAACCAGAACCGGCGGTTGACTAAGCTCGCAAGGTTCTTTATTACGAAGCGACCATTTTCGAACCAACTTTTGAAACCAACCAAACGCAAAACTTATGCCTCCTAAAACCACTGAAAAAAACGCGCCCGCCGAGACCGCCAAGGTCACCGCCACCCGCCAACGCGATCTTGATGCGGCGATTTCTTCCATCACCAAAGCTTACGGCGACGGCAGCATCATGCGCTTGGGTGACGCGCGGGCACAAACCAAGATCGAGGTCATTCCCACGGGCGCACTGGCGGTAGATCTGGCGCTTGGAGTTGGCGGAGTGCCACGCGGACGCGTGATCGAGATTTTTGGCCCGGAATCTTCTGGAAAGACCACGCTAATGTTGCATGTTGTTGCCAATGCCCAAAAGGCGGGAGGACTGGCGGCGTTCATTGACGCCGAACACGCGCTCGACCCTGCTTACGCAAAAAAGCTCGGCGTCAATCTCGACGACCTGCTCGTCTCGCAACCCGACAGCGGTGAGGAAGCCTTGACCATTTGCGAGACCCTCGCGCGCTCGAACGCGCTGGATGTCATCGTGATCGACTCCGTTGCCGCCTTGGTGCCGCGCGCTGAACTGGAGGGCGAAATGGGCATGGCCACGATGGGTATGCAGGCGCGTCTCATGAGCCAGGCGCTGCGCAAGTTGACCGCCATTCTAGCCAAGTCCAAAACCACCTGTATCTTCACGAACCAGTTGCGCGAAAAAGTTGGCGTGATGTTCGGCAATCCCGAAACAACGCCCGGTGGTAAGGCATTGAAGTTTTACGCAAGCGTCCGCATCGACATCCGCCGCAAAGACACGCTCAAAGACGCCGCCGGCAATGCCGTCGGCAACCATGTCAAAGTTAAGATCGTCAAAAACAAGGTGGCGCCGCCGTTTGCCGAGGCCGAGTTCGACATCGTTTACAATCATGGCATCAACAAGGAAGGCAGCATTCTCGATGTGGGGATCGAGAGCGGCGTCGTGGACAAAAAGGGGGCGTGGTTGCAATTCAATGGCGAATTGATCGGGCAGGGCAAGGATGCCGCGCAAAAAACGCTTTCGGAAAAACCGGAGCTGGCCAGGAAAATTGTCGAAGCCATCATGGCCAAGCGGAGTGTAGCCGCGACGGCTTAAGGCATGGATGTCGAGGCGATACGCGCGCTTTACGACCGGGAACAGCGCATTGAGGTCGAGTGGCCTGGTCTGAGGCGCGAAGTGGCGGGCGACATCGTGCGGCAGATTGGTCTATCCGGTCGCGGAGGCTGTGTCATTTACTCCTCGCTTGAGAATCAAGATGTCAAAAGTGCAATCCAGGACCAAATTGAATACTTTGAATCCATCGGGCAGAGTTTTGAATGGAAGGTTTACTCGCACGACGCACCTCCCGACCTCAAAGAGCAATTGATAGCGCACGGTTTCGAAGCGGAAGTGACCGAGGCCATCCTGGCGCTCGATTTAGCCGTCCTGCCCGCGCTGCTGCTGCAACGCACAAATCACGACATCAGACGCATTACCGACCCTGGCCGGATTACTGACGTGGTTGCTGTCAAGGAAGGAGTTTGGGGAGAAAACTTTGAAGAGTTAGGCTATCGACTCGCAAATGATTTACGCAGTGTTCCTGAGCAACTCAGCGTTTATGTGGGTTATGTAGATGATCTTCCTGTTAGTGCAGGTTGGATTTATTTCCATCCGAACAGCCAGTTCGCCGGTCTGTGGGGTGGCTCGACGTTGCCCGAATATCGCAAGCGTGGTTTTTACACGGCGCTGGTTGCCGCGCGCAGTCGGGAAGCCCATCAGCGCGGAGCACGTTTTCTAACCATCGACGCCCAACCGATGAGCCGTCCGATCGCGGAAAAAATTGGGTTCCGGTTGTTGTGCTTCGCCAACGCCTGCAACTGGAAAATCAGGACACAGAAATAGCAACCGAAAAGGTCTGCCCAAGCGACTGAATGCTGCTGGTTTCCTTGGCGCGGTGGAATGTCTTTGCGCCGGCGCTATTCATCGCGCGCGCTAGGGAGGTTTTCTGGAGATGCTTGAAGATCTTCTATGAGTTCCTTGATGCGCCGGGCATCGCCCTTGGTATGTCCATGACTGGTCAGCGGATTACTGCCACCGGATGATTCAATCAAAATGTCGGACCACAAGAGACCGGTTTTGATGTGCACAGAGGCCACCTTGTGGATGCTGATGCTGATTTCCTCGAGACTAAACCAGGAACGCTTGCGGCGAATCACCGCCCGGTCGGCAACTTCAATGCGGGTTGGAAATAGAAAATTGCCTTTTGTCCAACGACTGGCTTGGAAGACCTCTGATGCCATAATGGTTGTCGTTTTGGTTGATTCCGGCACAACAAGCAACCCAATTTGCTCGGTTATTTATGCCGATTATTTGCTTGCAGGCGTTGATGAGAGGGTTTATATGGGAAGTAATGATTTGGATTGGCAAAACGCCAAAGTTAGTTTCAGTCGAGACCGCATGAACAAGCTTCAACCGACGAGGGTGCCTTGAGTCGCCCTTTTCTGCCTCGTAATTCCTCCACTGGTGCATTCGTCAGGATCAATGGGAAAATCCGTGCCCGCGAAGTCCGTGTTATCGGAGTCGATGGGAATCAACTCGGCGTATTGAGCCTCGGCGATGCGCTCACCCAGGCGCGCGCTAACGGCGTTGATTTGGTGGAAATTGCCCCCAACGCGACGCCGCCGGTTTGCCGTTTGGTGGATTTTGGAAAATTCCGCTACGAACAAGCCAAGAAGGACCGCGATTCAAAAAAACATCAACACGCCAATAAGGTTAAGGAGATTCAGTTAAGCCCGAAGATCGATCCGCACGACTTGGGCGTCAAAATCAGTCATGCGGTCGGTTTCCTGTGCGATGACATGAAGGTAAAAGTCGCGTTGAAGTTTCGTGGGCGTGAAATGGCGCATACTGATGTTGGTTTTCAAGTCATCGAAAGAGCACTCAAGGGAATGGCCCCTTTTGGCCATCCGGACTTCACTCCCAAACTGGTGGGCCGGGCGATCAACGTCATGATCAGTCCGCTCCCACGCAACAAGCGCGCCAAGCACCCGTATCAGGACAACGACCGGCCGGCCTCGCCACTGCCGCCAAAAGCCGGCGCGCAACCAGAGACCCAGTCGCCGCCTGCTTCCGGACAATTGGATGGTTTCAGAAATAGCGTCTTGTAGGCGAAGGACCGCCGAAAAGGAGCGATCCTTTCCTTAACAAGAAACGCGACTCACTGCGCGGAATTCCATTCGCGTACTAGTTCTGGAAACCGACAGTTTTCGCAAATCGCGTTGGAGTGTTCACAAAAGTCCCGCACGATTTGCAACAAACCTTGCTGCGCCCCGGCCCCACGTATGAGCCGTCGTGCCGCGCCACCAAGCAAACGTTGCCGGGCCTGGCGCAACACAGCGTTGTCCTCGGCCGTTGGCCAGGCAAAATAGCGTTCTTCGGCGACGCGCTGTAACGATTTATTTTTGCCTTCTGTCGCGCGTGCCCAGAACCAAGGCAGAATCACATTGACTGCCAGATCCGTCGCCCGCGCGGCGCCGAGCAGCGGTTGCGGCTTTTTCAGCCGGGCTGAACGGAACGTCCAATGCCACGACCAAAAATCGTCCTGCTCAACTTGGAGAACCGACAACACCGAGTCCAGCAGCACTGCCGGTTGGGTGCCCAAGTCGGTGGTAAACCATTTTTCCAATTTCCCCAAAAAATCTCCACCCGCCAGCCAGTGTGCCGCCAGCGCCAGACGACGCTGCGGGTGATTTGCCGGGCGCAGTCCGTGAAAGCGCCAAAACTCACGCGGTAAAACACAATCACCGAACTCATCCCGCTCGCGCCACCACTGATCCCAGATTCGCCGGAGGTGACCGTCGCTGGACGCTTGCACTCGCGTTATTTCAACCGGCAACAAACCGCTGATGCCGAAGAGCCGCGCCTGCAACGCCAGTAGCGTTAATTTCGGCGACCACCAACGCGAACGCAATTCCGCCAGCGTGTGCATCGGCCAGACATTTTGTTTGTAGCCGAGTGCGCGAAAGAGTCCTTCCCAGAATGATTGTTCCCAGCCGGCCTGCCGGGCACGGGCTTGAAATTGTGCCGCCTTGGTTTGATATCGAACTTGCGCGGACTGGTGCAGGAGTTCAATCAATCGTGATTCGGTCAGTCCACGCAGCGGCGCCGAGCATTGGCCAAACAAATTCCCCGGTAACGATGCCGCGCCATCGCAACCCAACCACAAACTCAGTTCAGCCAACGGTGCATCAAGCAATCCTCGTATTGGCAGCGTGGGGATTTTCCCAACGGACGCAGAGCGCGCACCGTCCCAAACAACGTGAAGAATCACGTTTTGGAAGGCAGGATTGCCCTCGTGATGATGCGCCCGCCAGCCGCCGGAATGGACATCAACTTCGACATCGCCGGTGCGAGGCGAATCGTCGCCGATTTGCACGAACGCGCCCCGAAAGTCCGGCCCTGCTTCCCGGTTCGCAAAACCCGGATGAAGCACGCGCACGGTTTCTCCGTCCAACGTCCTGAGTCGATCGCGAGAGAGGCGTTGGTGCTGCCAGACTGCTTGCAGCAAGGATTCCGGCGGCGGCGATTCGTGGTCGTCCCGCAAGACCGAAACGATGCCGCAGCGGGCGCGCCACTGGGCGTAAAAATTGGCCGGCAGAGTGGACACCTTCGCATTGCTTTTGCGCGCTAGCTCCGGCAAAGTCAAGCCGCACGCGCGTGAAAAGTTTGAGCCGGGTGGGGAAGTATTCGGAGGAACCCTCGAACGGGTTCTGGCGTTGAACATGAGTATGATTTTGAATTGTGAACATTCCCGACGAGTTCAGTTGCGGAGGCGGCGGCTGGCGACTGGGCTAATCGTCAGCTTGTGGGCCGTCTGCGTCCACACAACAGAGGCGGATGTCCGTCGCGACGCCGCCGTTGAGGCCATCGAACGGGTCATGCCGAGCGTGGTGAATCTTCAGACGGAAACAATCGTGGAATACAGCGACCCGTTTGATCAGTTGCTTCGCGAATTCTGGGGGCCTTATTACCGGCGACGGCCTCCCAACACTGAATACAGCCTCGGATCGGGAGTCATCATTCACGAAGACGGTTATGTGCTCACGAACCTCCACGTAGTGCGGCGGGCCAATCGAATCAAGGTGAAAGTGTTCGATGGAACTCAATACAGAGATTACGAAGCGGAGCCGATCGTCGGCACAACCCGGAGCGACGTCGCATTACTCAAACTGAAGACCAAACCTGGCGAACGTTTCCGCGCAGTCAAGTTCACGGCGGATGATGATTTGCTGTTGGGCGAAACAGTGCTGGCCTTGGGCAATCCCTTCGGCCTTGGTGGTTCGGTCAGTCGCGGCATTTTGAGTTCCAAGAATCGTCGCCTGCCCAAAGAGGACGAACCCTTGGATTATGCCGATTGGTTGCAAACTGACGCGGCCATCAACCCAGGCAACAGCGGGGGGCCGTTGATCAATTTGCGCGGGGAACTTATCGGTTTGAATGTCGCCGTGCATCGAGAGGGCCAGGGTATTGGCTTCGCCATTCCCATCAGACAAGTGACCGAGGCGCTCTCTGAAATTTTTATTCCGGAAGTCCTCCACAGCCTTGCCTTCGGAGCGCGGATCAAATCTGGTCCGTATCCGCTCCTGGTTACAAGCGTCGAGCCGAATCGCCCCGCGGAAAAGGCCGGGTTGAAAGTGGGCGATCACATTTTGCAAGTAAACGGAAAAGCGCCGAAAGGATTCATCGAATGCAGCGAGTTGTTGAACGTCAGCAATCGGACGACGACTCTGCTTGTCACTCGCAAAGGCAGCGAACCTCGCAAACTGATAGTGCAGTTGTTGCCCTTG
>CAZYYS010000130.1:0-14492 GCA_964651015.1 uncultured Verrucomicrobiota bacterium | reverse complement strand
GGAGAACTCCCTTCGATTCCAAGGAACTTCTCGCGGCGGGTCTGGACGAAATGCGCCGCACGATTCGCGATCAAGAGCCGCCGCGGCCCTCCACCCGCCTCAGCTCGTTGCCCGACCAGGAATTGAGCACCACGGCGCAACGGCGTGGCCTCGACGCGCCGAAACTCGTCAGCGAACTGTGCGGTGATCTCGATTGGATCGTGATGAAGGCGTTGGAGAAAGACCGCGCCCGGCGCTACGAAACGGCCAACAGCCTGGCTTTGGATATTGAACGCCATCTGAATAACGAACCCGTCGTCGCGCGTCCGCCCAGCAGAGTTTACCGGTTTCAGAAATTGGTCCGGCGCAACAAGCTTGCTTTCTCCGCTGCCACGGCGGTGGCGACTGCGCTCCTGGTTGGAGTCATCGTCAGCGCCTGGCAGGCAGAGCGGGCCATGCGAGCGGAGCGAGTCGCAAGATCCGAACGAGATTCTGCCGAGGCGGTCCTCACATTTCTCCGCGAAAAAATACTGTCGGCCGGCCGGCCGGAAGGGCAGGAGGGTGGCTTGGGTAAAGACGTGACTTTGCGCAAGGCCATTGACGCGGCCGAATCCCAGATCACCGCGAGTTTCCAGAATCGTCCCTTAGTGGAAGCAGCGATCCGGCACACCCTTGGGGAAAGCTACTCCTATTTGGGTGAAGCTGCTCTCGCAGTTCAACAGGCGGAACGCGCATTCACTCTGCGGCGGCAACACTTGGGGCCCGAACATCCAGATACGTTTAGGAGCATGACTCTACTCGGCAGCGAGCATGACCTCGCCGGCAAGCCCGAGCAGGGCTTGGCGATCCTGGAGAATGCGCTCAAGCTGCAAGAGCGTAAGTTTGGCCGGGAAGACCCGGCCGCGCTCAAAACAATGGAAGAACTCATTGCAGTGTATTGCCACCTTGGGAGAAAGGAGCAAGGGGTGGCCATCGGCGAGGAAGCGCTTGGGGTGTGCAGAGCCAAGCTTGGGCCTGACGATCCAATCAGGCTCGGCGTCATGAACGACCTTAGCGCCGCGTACATCTTCTCTGGCAAGTTGGATAAAGCCATTCCCCTTCTCGAAGAGACTCTCAAACTGCGTAACGCCAAACTGGCACCGGGGCACCCCGACGCGTTCGCAGCCATGCACAACCTCGCTTTCACTTACTGGAAGGTGGGCAAAGTGGATCAAGCCGTCTCGCTTTACGAAGCATTGGTTAAACTGGAAAAGACCAAACTTGGCCCACTGCACTTCGCCACGTTTCAAACGTTGGGTCACTTTACTGCCCTGCTCTTCGCCGAAAAAAGATATGATGACCTTGAAAAAGTCATTGGCGAGCTCGTGCCGCCGGATATTGATAACCCGGCCGAGGCTGCCGCATTACTGCGCGCACGGGCTCATTTACGCGTCCGCCGGGGGCAATATGTCGAAGCCACTGCCGATCTGACGAAGGCCAAGGAAGCCAAACCCGACGATGATGAGGTGTGGCACGAACTGGTCGCACTCCTCGTCGCCAACGGTCAGCTTGAGGTTTATCGCGAGCACTGTCGCCACAGTCTGGATCGCTTTGCCAAGACGACCTCGCCCAGCACTGCTGGGCGCATTGCCAAGGATTGCTTGATTCTGCCCGGCTCAGGAGTGGACCTCGACCTCGTCCGCAAAATGGCGGACCTTGCGGTGAGCAGCACAAATCACCGAGATATGGCTTGGTTTCAACTGTGCAGCGGCTTGGCTGAGTACCGCCAAGGCCGGTTCACGAGCGCAGTTGATTGGATAACCAGGGCTCGGGCCAGTCCGGATAAATCCCAGCGGGACGTTCAAGCTTACATGGTGATGGCGATGGCATATTACCGGTTGAGACACATCGACGAGGCACGCAGCGCGTTTGCCAAAGGCGCCGAGCTCGAGCAAACAAAACTGGCGAAGCTCGAAAACGGGGACCTTGGAGGCGACTGGCTCGACTGGATTATTGCCCACGCCCTCATGCGCGAAGCCAAAGCGCTGATTGAAGGCGTCCCGGAAAACAAGTCTAATTGAAGTGAACGATGTGATGCGCCGCCTCGCCAGCGTGAGCCAGTTGCGTCCAAATTTCGCGAAGCGTCTGGAGTGCGTGGAGCTTGCTCCCGCTTTTCCGCTCCGGTCACCGCCAAAGCAAAAGCGCCGGCAAGCCGGACGCACTCCAAAACGCTGCGCGACATCGCTGCTCTAGCCGATGAACCTAAATCCGGCAGTTGAAACCGCGGAACACGCCAAATACGCGAAAAGACTCCGTCCAGTTCTTCTTCCGCGTGTTCTGCGTTTTCAGCGGTCAGAAACTAGACTAACCCGCACTGCTCGCGAGCCTTCACGCTATTGGACTTTTGCGCGCGCTTGGCTGCACGAAGACGCGGATGGACACGGATTCACACGGATAAAAGCCGTGGTGCGGATTTGTGTGGTCTATCCGTGTTCATCTGTGTAAATCCGTGGTTAGGTCCTCCAAAAAATCTTTCACTTCCTGGCCCACTTTTTCCCGAAATTCTGCTTAGGCCAATGAAATGAATACTGAACATTCCGTGTAAGGTTTTTCACCCACGGACGGTATCTCTCTATGTGAACAATTGATTCAATCCAACGCCGCGCCTCAGGCCGTGGTAAGTCTGGCCGAATCGCAACCAAACAAAATCTATGAGAAAGACCATGCGAGGGTTCATTCATTCAGCTCGCCCCATCATGAAAACCAGAAACAAAATCATCAAAACCTTGTTCGGAGCAGTTAGTTCCCTGCTCGTTAGGCTCAGATTGACCCGGAACCCCGCGGCGCTCGCGCGGATTCTAATCTTCGGCTTGTTGGCGGCGCTCGTCGCCGCGCCAAGTGAAGCTGCCCCAAACAGCGGCGGGGGAACCGGCGGCGGAACCATCTACTACATCGGCCCCAAGGCGGGCGACACTCAAGGGGGCACGGCCGTGATGACCGCGATGAACTCCGACGGGAGCGGCAAAACCCAACTCGGAACCGGAATGTTTGGAAATCCGAGCACGGTCCTCTACAACAACCACCGCTACTTTATTTACACATACGTGATCCCCGACCAGTACTATCCGGACGGGATCACCAGGCGAAGTGAGGTCTTCGCCCTGCGCGACGACTTCGACCGCAACCTCAACAACAACGCGAATACGAGGGTCCAGCTCGCCGACGATATCACCCTGCAACCGGGGGTGGGCACCACGGACTGGGTTCCCGGCGGTGCGCGGATTTCCTTCAAGGGGCGGCGTTGGTCTGCCGCCGAGCCAGGAGCCACCGTGCTCGAGGGCGGCATCTACACGGCGACGCTGGTGTTCGGCGCCGACGGCAGCATAATCGGACTGGCCGAGCAGCCGGCCGCGCCGGCCATTCCATTCCCACTTGTCGAGACGACTCCGGGGGACCCGTGGCCTGCCTTGGGGAACTATTTCTGTTGGGCTCCGACCGGCGACCTGGTGGCCTATCCGAACGCCACGGGTAACGAGTTGTGGGTGGCTGACCTGCGCAACACGCACATCCGAATCCACAGTGGACAGGCCAGAACCCCTCAGTGGTCTCCGGACGGCACCCTAATTGCATTTTCCAACCTGTCCGGCATCGCCACGATCAAGCCCAATGGAACAGGCTATAAGGTGATCATTCCGACCACCTCCACTTGGCTCTTCCTTGACGCGTACTTCTCGCCCACCGCGAGCCACATTGTCTATACCGGATGGCAAAAGAGCGGCGGGAACGGCGATGTGTTTCGTGCAACCGTGAAAGGCGGCAACCAGGAGAATCTGACGAAAACCTCCAATCCGCTCACAGAGTACACAAATCCATTCGGAGGAGCAGGATGGCGATAGAACGCCTGTGGCCTGAACACTTCAACCCGAAAACAAACCCATGAAAAAAGGCATCTCATTACTCGCGAGCATCGCGGTCCTCACGCCGTGTTTGAGATGCGTTTCCTTCCTCCTCTCGCTCTTGTCCCTGACCCCGCTCGCTCAAGCCCAAACCAATCGCCCTGCCGGCACGATCGTGAGTTGGGGGCGCGACGTCCTTCCCTATGTGGAACCGGGCACACGGTTCACCGCGATTGCCGCGGCTGGGCATACCCTTGGATTGACGAGTAAGGGTTCGGTCGTGGCTTGGGGAGATGAAGCGCTTGGTGCAACGCAGGTACCCGTCGTCGCGCAGGAGGGAGTGGTGGCCATTGCGGCGGGAGGTTATCAAAGCGTGGCCTTGAAGAGCGACGGCTCGGTTGTGGTTTGGGGAAGCAACGACGGCGGCCAGACGGACGTGCCTCTCGCCGCAAGAAGCGGCGTGGTCGCGATCGCTGCAGGAGGGAGTCACACGGTGGCCTTGAAGAGCGATGGTTCGGTCGTGGCGTGGGGACTGAACTCTGACGGCCAAGTGACCGGAACTCCAACCACCAACCACCCTCTTTCTGCAATCGCAAGTCCAGTCACACTGGGGGGGCAGGTCTTGAGCGGCGTGGTTGCCGTTGCGGCCGGAGTTAATCATACGGTGGCCCTCAAGAGCGATGGCTCGGTCGTGGCGTGGGGAGACAACTTTGCCGGTCAGACCGACGTGCCTGAGAAGGCGCAGAGCGAGGTGACGGCGATTGCCGCCGCAGGTGGATATTCGTCTTCTTCGGCGCCGGGCGGATTCACTGTTGCGTTGAAGAGGGACGGTTCAGTTCTAGCCTGGGGAGACAACTCCAGTGGCCAGCTCAATGTGCCTCCCGCGGCCCAGGGCGGCGTCGTGGCCATTGCGGCAGGAGGTTACAATCACTACGACATTGTTCAGGGAGTAGTTCTCTCGTACGGACACATTGTAGCCTTGAATAGCGATGGCTCGGTCATCGCCTGGGGAAACAACCTCGACGGCCAGACGGACGTGCCCGTAACGGCGCAAAGCGGAGTGTCGGCAGTCGCCGCGGGAGGTGGATATGCCGTCGCCTTGAAGAACGATGGCTCGGTGGTGAAATGGGGAGGGGGCACAATGGTACCCGGCGCTGCGCGCGACGTGATCGCTGTTGCGGCGGGCGGAGTCAACATCGTCGGTTTGAAGAGCAATGGCTCGGTCGCGGCGTGGGGAGATAATCAATTCGGGCAGCGGGATGTGCCCATCGCCGCACAGAGTGGAGTGGTGGGGATTGCGGCGTCACAGGGTCACACCCTCGCCTTGAAGAGCGACGGATCGGTCGTCGCGTGGGGAGACAATACTTTCGGCCAGATCGACGTACCCGTCGCCGCGCAGAGCGGAGTCATCGCGATCGCGGTGGGGTGGGGCGAGATCAGCTTTGACCGTGTCCGGGGAGTCTGGTTCGAGCGCGGGTTCAGCGTCGCCCTGAAGAGCGATGGCTCGATGTTGGCGTGGGGAAACAACGACGGCGGCCAGACGGACGTGCCCGTAGCCGCGCAGAGCGGAGTGGTGGCAATTGCGGCAGGAAGGGTTCACACCGTGGCCTTAAAGACCAACGGCTCGGTGTTGGCGTGGGGATCGAACGACTACGGCCAGACAACCGTGCCCGCAGGCTTGAGCGGCGTGACGGCGATTGCGGCGGGCGCCTTTCACACGGTAGCCTTGAAGAGCGATGGATCGGTCGTGGCGTGGGGACGCAACGACTTCGGCCTGACGACGGTGCCCGTCGCGGCGCAGAGCGGGGTGGTGGCGATTGCGGCGGGTTATTTTGTCAACTCGGCCTTGAAGATCGACGGCTCGATCGTGAGTTGGGGGGACTCACGTCCGACCCCATCCGGTCTTCCACCGGTCATTGCCATCGCAGCGGGATGGGGCACCTTTGCCCTTGTCCGTGACCCGGCGCCTGCACTGACCCTCCTCCGCAACGCGGATCAGACGTTGAGCCTGTCGTGGAGCGGCGTGGGCACACTCGAACAGACCGCGAGCCTGACCGCGCCGAACTGGCAGCCCGCCCCCAACCAGGCCAATCCGCAGACCCTCAGCACGACGGGCGCGATGAAGTTTTTCCGGGTGAAGGCTGATTAGGGTTGGCTTCGGCCAGGCCATCGGCGAGCGCGCGGATGTACGCGGCGTTGCAGCCACAGCAGCCGCCGACATAGCCGACGCCCTCAGCTTTTGCAATTTTTCCAAAATCCACAAACTCACTCCGCGAAACCTGAATGGTTTCCAAGTCGTCCGGAAACGCCGGCTGCCGCGTGAAGCAATGGCACTCGCTGGTGGTACGGAACGCAGCGGGTTGGGCAGCAATGGCAACGTTTGTTGCGTGGCGCATTTCGCGCAGGAGCGGGAGCATCCGGGTTGGCTCTTGCTCGCAATTCGCCCCGACGGCAGCGGCGCCTTTGCCGGCCAGGATGCGGGCACATTCAGCGGGTGTATGATCATCACTGCACTTGGTGATGAGCGGGCGGAAACTCAGGGTCGCCACCGCGGGCAGCCCGCTGGCGTTGGCGGCGTCGAGGGCGGCCAGCATTTCATCGAGGCGGAAAAAAGTTTCGAGGATCAGAAAATCCACGCCCGCGTCTTTGAGCAGACGAATTTGCTCGGCCATAACGTCTTTGGCGTGGCCAAGGGAGCCCGTTCCTTCGCGTTCGATGAGTTGGGTTCGCGACACGCTGCCCGCGACGAGCGCTTGGTCGCCCTCCACTTCTCGGGGTAGTTTTTTGGAATTGATCACGTAGCAAAGGGAATCATAACACACAGGCAAGGGGAGACTTGCCGTCCGATCCAGTTTGAGTGTGGTCCACCGAGTAAGTTTGAGGTTGAGAAATGGGCCACTCGGCAGCGAATCCGGCGGCATCGTCCACCGCTCATGGCTTGGTCATGACGTGGAATTGCCAGAATCGTCAGTCTCCTTCTAGCTGTTGTATTCACAATTGGACTTTGTTATTCGATTGTCCAATTATCTGATGCACCAAGTGTGAGAAAGTTTCAAATGGTCAGTTCAAGGTTTTGGTTGCGCCCCACGCTTTCAAATCTTTTTCACGAGGCAACCGCATGGCGTTCAACGGGGCTCCGCACTTTTCGCAAGTCGGTCCGTCGCGTTCGTTGTTTCTGCCCACCAGAGAAAGGTGTTTGTCCTTGTCGCAATAATAGCCCACTACTTCCATAACCCCGTCTGCTTTGCAGTTTGGGCATGCGGCCCCAAGAAACACGGCGCGGCTCGTGTAAAGTTTGGCACCGCATTTGGTGCAAAGATAACCATTAGCGTCGGAATCACTGGCCTCTTCGGCGATGTTTTTCCGGCAGCCGTTCGCTATCAGCAGTGTTACGATCATGCCAAAGACGAGGGACAAGAGGCGGTGCCGGCGGCAAGTTGTCAGAGAGTTTGCTTTTTGAAGCGGCATGTTGCGGGTCAGGGATCAGTATCGCAACCGAGGTAGAGACTTAAAATGTATTTTTCTTTAGGCCGGCCAGAAACAAACTCAACGTGGCCATCGCAAAAGGAAATATTCCCGCCGTCGGCCCCATGGTTGTCGATGGGGTCGGGAATGTTGCTGCGTGTGCCTTGATAGCCACCGTCGCCGTCCAGAAACAGCCAGGCCCGAGAAGGGCTCGTTCTCGTGCCCTTGAAACCCGCGGAAAATCCATACGAAGATGAATAACGATAAATCCAGCTTTGGACATTGGACGAGGTTTTTCGTGCATTATCACCAGCGGCGCCGGAACTGTAACCCCACCACCCAAAAAGTTCATAACTGGATCCTGGGTGTCTTTTGCTAAGCGCGAATTGTGTCAGGTCCAAAAGAACTCTCGCATTGGTCGGGCCCGTAAAATTTGTGCTGCGAATAAAGTTTTGAGTGGCCGGGCAATTAAAAACCTTCAGGTTAGAAACATAATTTGGATACAGCCAACTTTGGTCGTCATCCCCATCGCTCAGGACGTTGGCGAAGTTTCCTTTAGGGTCATCGTCCGAGTACAGCTGGCTGCCCAGTTGCATTTGCTTCAAATTACTCGCGCACGAAATTCTCAAGCTCTTTTGTTTGGCCTTGGCTAAGGCTGGCAGTAGCAGACCGGCAAGAATGGCGATAATCGCAATGACAACCAGCAATTCGATGAGCGTAAAACCGGTGGACCGCACCAAACAACTGATTCCCAGTGCTTGCGATGGCACTGGTGAACAGTTGAATCGAGGACGACACATGGTTCTTTCTTGCTGGAACTTTTACAGAATAAGTTGATCAGGCGGGCGAGACAAGATCAATATTCCGGGGCATCAACGGCGAATTACAATGTGGACTCGTGCCGGAAGGCAATAGCGTTCCTGAATGACATGGATTAGAATCGCGCAAAGGATCGCAAAGCATCAGTTCAGCCCCTCCTCCCCCAAAAAAACTGGCCATTGTGCATCCAATTAATTTCATTATTATCACCCCGAAGCAAATGCACCGCGTAAACACGCTAACCAAGTCCACGCTGAGGCAGCGAAGCCGCCTAACGACCACGCACGCTGCATCAATCGATTCTCTTATCGCCCGTTGCCAACCGGGATGGTCATTGCCGCGTGAATTCTATTCCGACCAGAAAGTTTACGAGGCCGATGTCGAGCGCATCTGGCGACGTGGCTGGCTCTTTGCCGGACATTCCTGTGAGGTCCAAAATGCCGGAGATTATTTCACCCTGGAGGTGGACACCGATTCGCTCATCGTTATTCGCGGCGACGACGGCGTCGTTCGCGGTATGCACAATGTCTGCCGACACCGCGGTTCGCTGATTTGCACCGAACCGGCGGGTCAGGCAACGCGGTTGGTCTGTCCCTACCATCAATGGACCTACGGTCGCGACGGGAAACTGCTCGCCTGCCGTGGCATGCAGGAAGAATTGGACAAGTCGCAGTTCGGCTTGCGCGCGGTCCATGCACGGGAAATCGAAGGCCTGATTTACATCAGTCTGGCCGACAAACCGCCCGCATTCGATGCCGCACAACAGCTTCTCTCTTCGCTGGCCCGTTCCCAAGGTCTGCAAAGGGCCAGAGTTGCCAAGGCAGTTGATTACCTTGTAAAAGCCAACTGGAAACTGGTCTGGGAGAACAATCGCGAATGCTTTCACTGCAACGTCAATCACCCGCAATACATTAAGGCGAACTTCGACCATTACAATGCTGATGATACCACGCCTCGCACCAAGAAGAGGATTGCCGCAGTGGTCGCGCGGAGTGAGCAGAAGTGGGCAGCTGTCGGTTTGGCGGCGTCGCACAAGCAAACCGGGATGACGGTGTTCCCGGACGTCGAAAACAACATCTGGTTTTCCGCCAACCGCACGCCCTTGGTCGAGGATTATGTCAGCGAAACCATGGACGGCAAGCAAGTCGCCCCGTTGATGGGTGATTATCAAGCTGCCGATGTCGGTACACTGCGAATGCGTTCGTTGCCAAACTTTTGGAATCATTCCAGTTGTGATCACGCCGTGAGCACGCGACTGCTTCCTGCTGGCCCGCAACAAACCACAGTCCGGGTTTATTGGCTGGTTGATGCCAAAGCTGTCGAGGGTCGCGACTATCAGTTGGAAAAGGTAATGCCGTTCTGGCAGCTCACGTCCGAGCAGGATTGGGAAATTTGTGAGCGGCAACAGCGCGGTGTCAATTCCCACGCCTACACGCCTGGTCCGTATTCGACTTACAAGGAATACAACGTGGACGGTTTCGTGCGGTGGTATTTGAAGATGCTGGTGAGAGAGAAGAGTTGATATCGGCCAAACCAATGCACTTCGCTGGCCACGCTGCTCAAGACCCGTAATAACATCCGAGACTCAATGACCACACTTCCCAATGCGGAAATAATCATCATAGGCGGCGGTGCGATC
Source organism: uncultured Verrucomicrobiota bacterium (assembly GCA_964651015.1). Classification (GTDB taxonomy): domain Bacteria; phylum Verrucomicrobiota; class Verrucomicrobiia; order Limisphaerales; family PALSA-1396; genus CAZYYS01. The sequence continues at coordinate 4,715 of CAZYYS010000130.1, read as the reverse complement.
GGCTGCGGCGTGGCTTACGCTCTGGCTAAAGCCGGCAAGAAAGAGATTTTGCTGATCGAGCGCACGGAGGATGTGGGACAAATCACAACCTCCCAAGGTGCGGGCTTGTGCGGTCAGGTGCGTGATTCGGTGGAGCGCATAAAACTCGCGATGCACTCCGTCGCCACGTTCCGCGAACTTCAAAAAGACCCTGACGTCAAGCCTGACTGGCAGGAGGCCGGCTCACTTCGCATCGCGCTCAACGATAGACGCGCTGAAGAATTTCGACGGCTCAAGACTGCGTGCGACGAAGCCGGGCTGGAAGTCGCGCTGATCAGCAGCGCGGAAGCCAAGCGCCACTGGCCATTGATGGATTTCGCTCTGGCGCAAGCCATTCTTTGGTGCCCTTCGGACGGTTGCATGACACCACCGAACGTGGTGAAAGCCTATGAGCACGCATGCCGCAAACTCGGCGTTCGTTTTGCACCCTCAACGATGGTTGAGGAAATCGTCCGCAAGAACGGCAGTGTTACGGGCGTGAGAACGAATCGGGGGTCAGTCGAATGCCGCTATGTCATCAACGCCGCCGGTGCTCACGCGCGTCACGTGGCGAACTTGGTGGGAGTCGATCTGCCCATCGTCCCGGTGCGACATGAATACTTTGTTACCGTGCCGATGGAGGGTCTGACGCCGGCTTTGCCATCTTTCCGAATTCCTGATCTCACGCTGTATGGCCGTGTTCGCGAAAACGGATTGCTGCTTGGGGGGTGGGAACCAAAATCACTTTCGGTCGATCCTCACACTTACAATATTTCCACCGCACCGCCGGACATCAATCCTGATTGGGATGTCCTTAACAGTTTTGAAGATAGTTTCATGAAACTTTTCCCGACAGCGAAAGGCGCAGAGAAAATGCGAGTCGGCAAAGGCTGGCCGACGTTCACGCCGGATGGACGATTCATCATTGGCGAAAGTTGTCGGGTGAAAGGGTTTGTCATGGCCGGGGGATGCAATGCTCACGGTATTTCCGGCTCCGGCGGCATCGGCAAATTGCTCGTCGAATCACTATTCGATCCGAAACCTTCTGCTTACGTTAAAAGCCTCAGTCCCGATCGGTTCACGGAGACCAGTTGGACTTGGGACGAAGCGCGAATACAAGCTGCACATGTCTATGAAACTTACTACGGTGTTTAATTCTGAATCCAATCCGAGAAACCACCGGAGCGACGTAGCCGCCGACGTGAGGAGGCGGACCCCTTGGAAAATCACAATCTTTTGTCCGCCTCGTTATCTCGGCGGCTACTTCCTCAACGGACTGCTACGTCCCGTTGGGTTGGCGGCCAGGAAGCTCTTTGTTCTTCACGCGCTTCTGATCCTAACAAGCCTGAACCTTGACGCAGCATCCACAAAAACCAAAAACGTCTTTCTTATTACGGTTGATGGCTTGCGCTGGCAGGAGGTTTTTAACGGCGCGGAAACATCACTGATCAACAAGCCGGATGGCGGTGTTGATGATACGAATCGCTTGTATCAAGCTTTTGGACGCGGAATATCCGAAGAGCGACGCGCAGCTCTGCTTCCTTTTTTTTGGTGCGTCATCGCGCAACACGGCCAGCTTTACGGCAATCAAAACAAGGGCAGTGTCGCCGTGCTGACGAACGGGAAAAAATTTACCTACCCCGGTTTCAACGAAATCTTCACCGGCTTCGCGGATGATCGCATCGACAAGAACGAGAAGCGGAATAACCCCAACGTGAGCGTGCTGGAATGGTTGCACCGGAAACCCGCCTTCACGAATCGCGCAGCCGGCTTCGCAAATTGGGACGTTCATCCTTACATCCTGAACGCCGAGCGCAGCGGCATACCCGTGTGGACCGGATATGAAAAATCTCCAACCGGCAAGCCTGGCTCGCGCCTGGAACTCATCGAAAAAATCTTCCGCGGCACGACACCGATTTGGGACGGAATGAATTTCGATTCTTTTTACGCGTACGCCGCTGTGGAATACCTAAGGGAGCACAAGCCGCGATTGGTTTGGATTGCTTTCAGTGAAACCGACGAGTGGGCCCACGAAGGCCGCTACGATCGTTACCTGACGGCCGCCCACGAGATGGACGATTTCGTGCGAACGTTGTGGACGACTGTTCAGTCGCTGCCCGAGTATCGGGATAAAACTTCCTTCATACTTACCTGCGATCACGGTCGCGGCAACGCCAGAGAATGGAGAAACCACGGCGCCGATGTGGTTGGCGCGGAAAATATCTGGATCGCGGTGCTTGGCCCGGACACACCACCGCTGGGTGAGCGAACCAACACGGCACGCGTTGGCCAGAACCAGATCGCTGCTACGCTCGCGGCTTTGCTGGGAGAGGATTACCACGCCGCGGTGCCGAAGTCTGGACCACCCATCATTGATTCATTGCCGGGCGGCCGGCGAACTCAGTAAAGCTTTATGTCTTCCGCATTTCCCACAGACGCCAAAGTTGTCATTGTTGGCGGCGGCATCGTCGGCGCCAGTGTCGCCTACCATCTCGCCAAGTTAGGTTGGCGCGATGTCGTGCTGCTGGAGCAGAACCAGCTCGCCGGCGGCACCACCTGGCATGCGGCCGGGCTTGTTGGCCGGCTGCGCACCAGCAACAGCATGACGAAAATCAACAAGTACAGCGCCGAACTTTATGCGTCGCTTGAAAAAGAGACCGGCCATTCCGTCGGCTGGAAGCAGGTCGGAAGTTTGATCGTCGGCAAGTCGAAGGAACGGATGGAGCAACTCCGCCGCACCGCCGCCATGGCCGAGTTGCTGGGCGTGGAGGCACACATCATCAAACCAGAGGCGGTAAAGGAAAAATGGCCGTTGTTACGCATCGATGACGTGCTCGGCGGTGCCTGGCTGCCACATGACGGGAAGGTCATTCCCAAGGAAGTTGTCGTTGCTCTCGCCAAAGGCGCGGTTGCGCGCGGTGCCAGAGTTCTGGAAAACATCCGCGTCCTGGACATTGAGCATCGCAACGGGCGGGTCACGGGAGTTGTGACCAACGGCGGGAAGATCAAGGCTGAACATGTCGTGCTCACTGGCGGCATGTGGGCGCGCGAGCTTGGGCTGCGTTGCGGGGTAACCATTCCGCTCTACCCCGTCGAGCATCACTATGTTGTGACCGAGTCGATTCCAGACGCATTCGATGAACTGCCAGTTGGACGCGATCCCGATTTGTGCCTCTATTTTCGCGGGGAAGGGGACGCCGTGATGCTCGGGGCGTTTCAGAATTTTTCCAAACCGTGGATGGTGGATCGCGTGCCGGATGATTTTTCCTTTCAACTCCTTGAACCGGATTGGGAGAAATTTGCCGAGCCGCTCAAGAACGGCAAACATCGCATCCCGGCTTTGCAGACGGCGAAGTTCGCGAAATTCGTCAACGGTCCGGAAAGTTTTACGCCCGACAACAATTTCATCATGGGCGAGGCGCCCGAGCCAAGGAATTTGTTCGTTGCCGCCGGATTCAACTCCGTGGGCATTGCGAGTGCCGGCGGAGCCGGAAAGTATCTGGCCGAATGGATGATTGAAGGGCAGCCGACGATTGATCTTTGGTCGGTGGACATCCGCCGGTTCGGGCCCTATGCCAACAACCTCGCTTTTCTGCGCGAGCGAGTCACCGAGGTGCTCGGACTGCACTATCAAATGGCCTGGCCCAATCGCGAATTTGAAACTGGTCGGGGGCTGCGGAAAAGCCCGTTGCACGATCGCCTTGCCGCTCAAGGAGCTTGTTTCGGTGCCAAAAATGGCTGGGAGCGCCCCAACTGGTTTGCGCGCGATGGCATCCAGCCAGTGATGGAATATTCTTTTGGCCGACAAAACTGGTTTGCCTGCCATGCGGCCGAGCATCAGGCCGCACGCGAGCATGTGGCCGTCTTCGATCAGACCGCTTTTTCCAAATTCATTTTCAAAGGCCGTGATGCGGTGACAGTATTGCAGCGACTCTGCGGCAACAACGTGGACGTGCCCGTCGGCCGGGCGGTTTACACCGGCCTCTTCAACGAGCGCGGTGGTTTCGAAAGCGACCTCACGGTGATTCGCACCGCTATTCAGGAATATTTTATCATCACCGGCAGCACGCAAACCGTGCATGACTTCGACTGGATCACGCGCAACATCAAGCTGGAGGAGCACGCCGAGTTGGTTGATGTCACCACGGGCTTTTGCACGCTGGGAGTAATGGGACCAAATTCACGAACGTTGTTGAGCCGTGTCACCGGCGCCGACCTTTCCAACGCCGCGTTTCCTTTTTGGACAACCAAAGTGATTGGCGTGGGAGCGGCCACCGTGCGAGCGGCGCGCCTGACCTACGTTGGGGAACTGGGCTGGGAACTCCATGTGCCGACCGATCAGGCAGTGCTTTTGTATGACACTTTGATAGCGGCGGGCAGGGGTTTGGGCGTCATCAACGCCGGCCATTACGCGATAAATTCGCTGCGGTTGGAAAAAGGCTACCGTGCCTGGGGTGCGGAACTTTCTCCGGACGACACGCCGCTCGAAGCGGGGCTCGGTTTCGCAATTGATTGGAACAAGCCGTTCATCGGACGCGACACGCTGTTGAAACAAAAACAATCCGGCGTGAAACGGCGGCTGGTCATCTTTGTGCTCGTAGATCCGGAACCGATGTTGTGGGGCAGCGAGCCGATCTTGCGCGACGGCAAACCGGTCGGTTACACGACGTCCGGTTCGTACGGTCACACCGTTGGCG
>CAZYYS010000129.1:0-14504 GCA_964651015.1 uncultured Verrucomicrobiota bacterium | reverse complement strand
AGCAATTGGGTTGGGCCAATGCGGTGTTCGTGGACGGCCATGTGCAATACCTTCAAGCCACGCACAACAAACCTGATTTCCAGCACGGCCCCGGTTGGACGGTTGTCTATAACGATTAGCCGGGACGACACTGGATCACAACTGAGCGTAAAATCAAACTCCGAGACGCGGAGATGCGGAGAATCCAAAAACCAGTGACTCCAAAACTGAAATGCCTAGCGCCGGGGCGGAGCGCCTTGTTCGGTGACAGTCCAATAATCCAGCACATTAAACCTCGCTGCCTCTGAATCCTGCCTCAATCGAATGCCAATTCGCCTGCCAACTGCGTTCGACAAAATCAGGCGACTGCACGCAGAACCATCTCCGATCGGCGATGGCTCATCACCCAACTGCACCTCTGCCACCGCGCTCGGAGAGGCCAAAAGATCAGCAAGCTGCTTCTGCAACTCAGCGCCGATTCGGACTAAACGGGGCGAATTCGTCGTCGTGCTCAACTCCTCTCCGATCATTCGCGTCTGAGCGTAAACGTGGTAACGATGGTGGCTGCGCCCGTTGACAAGCGCTAACACTACTCCACCAAGGGAGATAGCTACGACAGGACATATGATCTGCCGCTTGTTCACGATGTCACCGAACAGATATTCTCGATCAAAAATGCAGTCTATCACCTATTCCATTATGGTGCTCACGCCTCTTCAGTGAAAAAATCAATCGTCGCTCGGGAAGGAATCACTCCCCAGTTCGCATAAGTCGCCGGGCCGCTGCTCAAGAGACGCGCCCCGAAATCCACACGCCCTTTGAACGCGAGACGGCACGCGCTTCCCTGCCATCACGGCGCGATTTGTGCCCGATACAATCGTCGGGGATTGCTGTTCCTTGGTTCTACATCGAGCCAGGTCGTCGATGGTCCGGTCAGAATGACCGTCCCATTTGTGCGCCAAGGGTTTGGCTGTCCAAGGTTGTCCGTGACGAGAATGTGGTAAGAGGTGCCCGCCTTGCCGAACACCGTCAGGTTTGGATACAGAACGCCGTCGCCAAAAAGATCCACCGCACCGAGAGACAACCTGACGGATTCGTTGTAGATGTCGCGGACGCCCGTAATGGGCAGGTTGATCGTGCTGTTGAAGAGTGCCGAGCCGCTGAAGTAATTCGTTCCCAAGGCACCCGCGGGCGGCGTGATGACGTAGGTCAGATTCATGGAGAGACCGTTTGCCAGAATCCATCTCACCTTCCCACCCGAGAACGTGCCACTGTTGCTGATGTTGGCCACGGCCCAACCGGTCGGTGGTTGATCTTGTACGGTATAAAAGGTCGTCCCCACGGGTGGCGCGACGTTGATCGCGACCGTGAATGGCACGCCGTTCGTGAATACGGGAGGCATGCTGCTTACGACCTGGGCCGGCACGGTCAAGGTCGCATTGGCGCTGTTTGAACCGACCAAGTTGGTCACGATCACTCCGTACGTCCCGCCGTCAATGGGTTTTACATTCGTGAGCGTGAGCTTGTTGCTGTTCGCGCCGTTGAGGTTCGTTCCCTGGAACTGCCATTGGTAACTCAACGGTGACGCACCCGTGGCGTTGGCCGTGAACACAACTGTGGCACCAGCATTGGTCGTCACGGCGGAAGGTTGTATCGCCACTTGCGGCGGCTCGATGGCGAGGGTGTTGATCTCACTGGGAGTCAACTCGCGGGAGTAAACTCGAATCTCGTCCAGTTTACCCTTGAACGGGGCCGGATAGCTTGGGCTGTCTTGTATCCCGATGGCACCATCCGTCGCCGTATTCACAATCGATGTGCCGGAGGCAAGAGTGTTTGGCTGGTCAGGCTTTAACCCGCCGTTTACGTAAAACTTCGTGTTTTGGGCGTCAAGCCACACCACGGCAACGTGGGTCCACTGGTTCGATTGGATGGTGGCCGGAGGATAGGTCATCGCCCAGCCGCGGTAATTGGCAGTATTGGAATACGCCCCGCTACCGATAAAACTGAGCAGGAAGCCCCGGCCACTGTAAGTTAACAGCACGCCGTTGTAATTCCCCGTGGTGTTGAAAGTGCCGCTGCGGAAGATCGTGTGGGATTCAATATCCGTGGAAGTCGGGTAAATCCATGCCGTGATGGTCAGGGGGAAATTGGGTTTGACCCCCTGGCCGATGTTGACGTAATCGCTGGTGCCGTTGAACAGATAGGCCTGGTTCGGATTGCCATTCCGGTCAGTGGTCAATTGTGCGCCAACACTCGTCCCATGGTGTCCATTCGTGCTCGCGTCGTTGGCATTTCCGGTGAAGGGGTAATAGGCAATCAAACCATCATCGATGCCACCGAGCAACTGCAACGGTATGTACGTCAGAACGGCCACGGCTGCCAGCGCAAGCAAAGGACGGCAGCGGCGAAGGAATCGTGGTTGTGACGATTTTGTCTTCATACCGAATTCAGTGGTTCTGATGAATGGCGCACAGGAGTTAGTCCCCTCCCCATCGGGCTTCTTTTAGCACACCGATGGAACTTTGTGGTTGACGCTCGTGCGTGCCAAGGAATTGGCGCTTGCCCGCGGTCATGTGACGAGCCTGCGCCCGACCGCTTCCAGCGTCAAGCGGCGATTGACAGAGCGTAGGTGGACGGTGCTGGAACTTATTCCCTCCGCGCCTCCGCGGTGAAAAAATCAACTGCCGAGACGCCTCAGCCCAGCTCTTAGAAATTCTCCGATTTCCGGGGTGTGCGGTAACGTATCCAGCGGACGTCCTGGTCCCCGGTTTTGACTGGTATGCGGGTCATGTCGATCAGACGGACGGGTTGCTTGGTCGTGGCAACTTTCCATGAATGAATTTCTGAGTGGCCGTCGGCGAAGGCAAAGTCAGCCGCACCATTATGGTAACCGGCTGGCAGATCAATCCACTCGGTGGCGGAGGGCGCAAAGCAACCGGCGTCGTTGATGCTGTCCGGGTGTTCGTCCACGTACACCCAGGTGTCTGCCGGGCCAGGGATTCTCAAATCAGATGTCTTGCGCACATGAGCGAAGGCTGCGTCCATTGGCCCGTCCTCGGCATTTCCATCGCCAACCACAATGTTGCCTGAAACACTGCGAACCCGCTCGGTCCAACCAGCGCGCTTTTGCACACTGCTGAGGTATTTATCCGCTGGACATTTGAAAATATTCTTGTTGTTGGCAAAGTAGCTGGCCAGCTTCGAATAACGCGGGTCAATGAGATACAGAAGGTTGGTGTTGTCTGATCGGGTGTCCCAGTCAAGCCAACCCACGACCCACGGGCCTTTCGGAGCGTCAATTTGCGGAGTTCGAGCCAAGTCGCCATGGAACGCGCCCGGAAACCACTCCTTGTTATCGCCGGTGTACATGTGCGTGGCTACCATCATCTGCTTCGTATTATTCATGCACATGATGCCTTGGGCCTTGGTTTTCGCTTTGCTCAAGGCGGGTAAGAGCAGGCCGGCCAGGATCGCAATGATGGCGATTACCACCAGCAGTTCGATCAAGGTGAAGCCGTAAGGCAGCGGCGGGCGCCGGCCATCTTCCCCTATCAATCCTACGCGACGCAAGTTGTCGGCCGTTTTCATTGTTCTTTTGGTGGCGGCGTTAACATGCTGCAATCGAAACCATAGTCAAGCGTGGAAATCCAAAGAGGATAAGCCTAAACTCGGCCTTGTGGCTTGCAGAGTGGCCGAAGTATGATCGGCTGGATTACTAACCAAGATTGGAAGTGCTATTTATGTTTTGCTGACACGCGCTCAACACCTCTATGAAAACCAATTTGCTCAAACGGCTCTCTTTGTTTGCCATCGTCTCCTCAGCCTCGGTGTCGCCGCATGTCGTCGAAGCGGGACAAGACTGGCCGCAATGGCGCGGGCCGAATGGCGACGGGACCAGCGACTCGACGAGTCTGCCGACGACTTGGAGCACGAATGAAAACGTTGTGTGGAAAACCGAGCTTCCATCCTGGAGCGGTGGAACACCAGTCGTTTGGGGCGACCGGGTATTCGTCACGTCTCCAACAAAGTCCGTTCCCGGAAGCGCTGATGCCCAGGAATCAAACGACGGTCGCGGGCAGGGTCGCCGTGGTGGGCGGCGGGGTGGGGGAGGCTCCTACGGAGTAAGTGACCCCGGCGGTTCGGCGCTGCTGCTTATCTGCATTTCCAAAAAGGATGGAGGCGTTCTTTGGCAAAAACAACTCGACGAAGGAAACCGGTTGTGGCGAAAGCAGAATTCCTCCTCCCCATCGCCGGTTACGGACGGCAAACACGTTTGGGTGGTGACCGGGACTGGAGCGGTTACCGCATTTGACATTGCGGGTAAGGAAGTTTGGAAGCGCAATCTGCAAAGTGATTATGGCAAGTTCGGTTTGAACTGGGGTTACGCATCGTCGCCGTTGCTATACAGCGGCAAGCTTATCATCCAAGTGCTCCACGGCAGCACTACCGACGAACCTTCGTACCTCCTGGCCCTGGACAGCTTCACGGGAAAAACGCTTTGGCGGAAGGAACGGCCAACGGACGCTCCGGCCGAGTCGCCCGATGCATACACAACTCCCACCCTGCTGACTCACGGCGGCAAGACGCAGATCGTAGTCAGCGGCGGCGATTACGTCACCGGACACGACCCTGAAGGCGGCGAGGAAATCTGGCGGGCCGCAGGACTGAACCCACGCAAGGCACCCAATTACCGCATCATTGCTTCGCCAGTCGCCAAGGATGGGATGATCTATGCACCCACGCGCCAGCGACCGCTGCTGGCCTTGCGCGCCGGCGGCAAAGGCGACGTAACAACAAACCAGCTTGCGTGGAAATGGGAGGATGACGGTGCACCGGACGTGCCCACGCCGGTTTCCGACGGCAAGTATTTCTACATGGTGAGCGACAGCGGCATGGTGACGTGCCTTGACGCCAAAACGGGAAAACTCATTTGGGGGCCGGAGCGAACTTCAGTCGGCACGGTCAGTTCATCGCCGTTGCTTGGCGACGGCAAGCTGTATGTCACCAACGAGCGAAACACGACCACCGTTCTAGCTGCTGGGCCGGCATTCAAGGTGTTGGCGACGAATCAACTGGATGGCAGCTACACGCTCTCGTCTATCGCCGTGTCTGGCGAACAGCTCTTCCTGCGGACATCCACGCATCTTTACTGCGTAGGGAAGCAGGCCTTGAAGTGAGCGCAAGTTTGGTAAATCAAGTCGAGCGGCGCAGTGAAGCCGAGACCTTTGGTTCGGTCAGGCCTTGTTGAGACGCGGCTGGCCTGATTCAACAACGAACGCGGCACGAGATGAGGATGCTGACTCAAACGGCACAATTGGTTGCAGAAACCGGGCGTGGTGGTCGCCAAGAATCACTCTCTGTATCTATTAGATTTCAACTCTTTCAGAACAGCTTGTTGCCAGACATAGGTGCCCACGGTACCAGGCTTACTTTGATGGCGGAACAGCCGCCGCACTCGCGCGAAACGCGAGGTGATTTGAATCGCCGTCCGAAATCACGTAGGCAAGCAGATCAAGAATTTGCGCCTTCTGCAAAGTGTTGACGATTCCTGTCGGCATGTTCGATGTCTTCGACAACTCGCGACGGCGAATTTTGTTTTTCGGTACGTTCACTGTTTCATCGGTCGCCGTCAACGGCAACAGCACGACCACGCCGTCGTCCTCACGTTCGACCCGGCCAGTGACGATTTCACCGTCCTTTGTTTCGATTTCAGTCGCGGCATAGCTTTCGGCGATGACTTTCGAAGGAAGAATCACCGATTCCAACACATCGCGCGACGACAGACGCTTGCCGACGCCCGTCAAATCAGGGCCTACACTACCCCCATCAGCGGCGAACCGGTGGCATTGGCCACAACCCGCCAGTTTGAACGCGGTCCTGCCAGATTCGAATGAGCGTCCGTGCTTGGTTTGCTCCAGTGCAGGCAGCAGCTCGTCCAGTTTCCAGTCGCGAACAAACTGTTGCTCGGGTTTCATGGTGGTGATCCAGTCCCGGAACATCGCCACGGCCTGCTCATCGACGGTCGAAATCACGAGCGGCGGCATCTGGCCACGACCGCGCCGCGACAGGCGTTGGGAAAGAATAGAACGATCCGGATCACCCGGAGCGATCAACATCGCGTTGTCGATGCCGAAGGTGTCGTGCTGTGGCCGCGCCCCGATCAGGCTCATCTGGTCAGACTTGGTGTTGAAGGCGAGAGCCATCTTGGAGTTGCCGCCTCCCGCTTCGACATGGCAAACGGAACAATTCACGTGCAAGTAAGATCGGGCGCGGGCTTCAAGATTTTGGGTGGCATCGTAAGGGTTCACCAAATTGGTCAGTTCGTTCAGCGATTTCGGGAGGGCATTAGTGAAAAGGCCGATGTTCTGAAACGCGCGCAACTGATTGTCGCGAACGCCTCCGTAATCATGCAACCGGTTCATCTGCGGTTCGGAAAGGCCGAGGACGAAATTGGCGGCGCGGCTGTGGCAGGTACTGCATTCGACGCGGCTGGGAAAGCGCCAGACTTGTCGCCTAACCTCACTGGGCGTGCGACCGTCTCGAATGGCGATCTCCTTTTCCTCGCCGTTTTTCCGAACCAAGGTCGCGTCAGTCTGGGACTCATCCCACCGATAAGAGTAGCCGGCCCATTGCCCGCCTTGCCGCGTGAGTAGTCGCGTCTCGATCCGTTGTCGCGAATCCGGGTTGCCAAACTCCCGTTCCAGCGAAAGGGTTTGAACGAGCACCGCACCGTTGGAGAAATTCCAACCGCCCGAAGAACTGTAATCAATGCGCATATCGCCGGGCAGCGCGATGAATCGTTCAGCCGAAGCTCCGTCCGTCCAAGCCGGCGCATTCACCGAATAGGGAATCACACCGGCCTGAACTTCGTGCTCCTTGGTGGAGCGGAATAGCCCGGTTTCGCTGAGTCGCACTGGAAATGGTGTTGGTGAAGTCTGCTTTGGTGATCGAATGAGCCGGTAGATGTTGCCGGCGTGGTCGGCGATCAGGAGTTGGCCGCGTTGATCGACAGTGAAGGCCGTGATTTGAAGTTCGGTGTTCGCCAGTTCGCGTTGCGAGGTCACCTGCTTTCCATCGTGCCCGGTTCCCCAGATTTTGCCGGTCGAGTAATCGCCGTAAACATACATGCCGTTCAGTTCGGAGAGTTCATCCCCGTAATAGACCACGCCACCCGTCAACGACCGCGCCTCCGCATGGCTGTGTTCAATCGTGGGCGGGACGGCCGGCGTTGGGCCAAGTTTGCGGTTGAGGTAGAAGGGATGGCTGCCTTCATAGACGCTCCAACCGTAATTCTCACCACGGCGTGCCAGATGCGCCGTTTCCCACAGGTCTTGTCCGTTGTTGCCGACCCAGATCCGACCGGTCTTGTCATCGATGGTCAGTCGCCAGGGATTGCGCAGCCCGTACGCCCAGTTCTCCGGTCGGGCATCTTTCAATCCGATGAACGGATTGTCTTTCGGCACCGAGTAAGGCTGCGTTCCATCCGAATGATCGACATCGATGCGTAGGATACTGCCATTCAACTCGCTCAGATCCTGACCGGTCACCCAGCCATCAGAATCGCTCGTGCCATCGCCACTTGAAATGTAAAGCATCCCATCGTGCCCAAACACAATGCCGCCGCCGTCATGACCCTGAGAATGCCATTCGATGATCACACGCTCCGAATCCGGGTCACAGCGAAAAGGCGGCTGGCGCTCGACCGTGAAACGGGCGATCTGATTGGTGCGCTCCTGTTCGGAAGTGATGCCGTTGCTGAAGACGTAAATGTACCCGTTCGTGCGATAGCCCGGATGAAACGTGAAGCTGTAAACCAGACGATTGCTAACGGTGAGGAACGTCTCGGTGTGGTCGGTCTTTGGATCGTCTCGCAATTTGAGAATTCGTGTGGGTTTGTCCTTCTCCCCACCTTGTTGAATCACGAACAATCCGTCTGTCCCCGGTTCTGGTGTGATGAAAATCGGCTGCTGCCACTTGATGTTCGTGAAAGTCTTTTCGACGGTGTAAGGCAACGGAGGTTCCGGAGAGCCGATCACGCGTGAAGTTTTCCACGGAATCCGCCGGTCGAGGCCGAAAGGTGGTTCATCCGCGGCGTGGAGGACATCGAAGCTCACTACCGCCAACGCCGTGACGAAGAAAACAAAGATTAGGTTCGCCCTCCCCATGAGCCTTCCTGCTTCGGAGCGCGGGTCTGTGACCCGCAGCGGCCAGGGAAGGGCGGACGTGCTGCGGGTCACAGACCCGCGCTCCGCTGACGTTCTCGGGTTCAGGGGTTCGGTTTCGTAACGCCGGTTTTCCAACCGGCAAGCCGCGCCGACAGGAAAGTCGGCGTTACGGCGAGAAGCCGGTGGCGGCGGTTCTGTCCATCGCCAGATGGGTTGATAGTTCAGCGTCAAGTAGGGAGTTTCAATACGGCGTTGATTCGCTTTAAGCGAGAGCAAAAGTGCGTCCAGAGTACCACTGCTCAACAGAGCTCATGCGACGCTCCACGACGGCTTGCCAGAGAGCATCATTTGCTTATTGCCGCGCGACAGCAGCGTGAAATGCGTTCCCGGTCGGCCTTCCTGCGTCCAGAACTGGGATCACTCGATGCACTGTCGTCACCGTAACGTCCTGCCGAATTCACTTTGCGCCTTTGAGCCTTTCCGTTATGACCAAGTGGCACTCAACCCATGAACGCCTCGGATTCAAATCCGAACCAGCCGAAAGCCTGTGCGACGTTCGCCACGACGCACTGGAGTGTGGTGTTGGCGGCGGGCGACACTGCCTCACCCATTGCGGACGAGGCGCTCGCAACATTGTGCCGCACCTACTGGTATCCGCTCTACGCCTTTCTTCGCCAGCAGGGTCATGCGCCGCACGATGCCCAGGACCTTACCCAAGAGTATCTCTGGCGTTTTTTGGAAAAGCATTTTCTAAAGGATGTCGCCCGGGAGAAAGGCCGGTTTCGCTCGTTCCTGCTCGCGTCACTCAAACATTTCCTGGCGAACGAATGGGACCGCCGGCAAGCCATCCGCCGCGGCGGTGACTGCACTTTTGTCTCTTGGGACGAACAAGGGGCAGAGCGTCGATTCCACTCCGAACCGGCCTGCGAGGATACTCCCGACAAAAACTTTGACCGCCGTTGGGCCATCACGTTGCTCGAAAAGACCGTCGAGCGGCTCAAGCAGGAATACACCACCGCCGGCAAGACTGCCATATATGAAAACCTGCAAGATTACCTTTCGGCACCCACCGCCCGACAATCCTACGCGCCTGCTGCCGCCAAATTGAACCTGAGCGAGGGCGCCGTTAAAGTCGCGGTCCATCGGCTGCGGCGCCGCTACAGCCAGTTGTTGCGGGAGGAAATCGCGCACACGGTTTCCGGGGTAACGGACATCGATGAAGAACTGCGCTATCTGTTTTCCGTCCTGGGCAGCCAACGCTGACAAGCGGCCACTAAAGTTCGGTAAGCACCCTGTAACTGAGGAACGTCACTCCCATCCCGTTCGTTTTTCTTGTAACCATTCGCTGATTTTGCTTCTTATAACAGTGGACCAACCCTTTTCCAGCAATGGAATCGCCACGAACATGCTTGGGATGCAACGCCGAATTGCCCGCAGACGCTCCCGCCGGCCATTGCCCGAATTGTTTGCTGGCCTTGGGTTTCGACCGGGGCACGATTGCGACCCACGCAGCGTTGTCTGATTCGGCGGCACCACGGCCGGTCAGCCAAAGCCTCGGGCTTCACTCCTTCGGCGACTACGAACTTTTGGAAGAAATCGCCCGTGGCGGCATGGGCATCGTCTATAAGGCCCGGCAAAAAAGTCTCAACCGCATCGTCGCCGTGAAGATGATCCTGGCCGGCCACTTCGCCAGTAAACAGGACGTGCTACGGTTCCGAAGCGAGGCTGAGGCGGCAGCAAACTTGCGGCACGCGAATATCGTGGCCGTGTTCGAGACCGGCGAGTGCGAGGGGCAACCTTACTTTTCGATGGAGTATGTGCCGGGCCGCAGTCTCGAGGAGATCGTGCGCGAAGGACCGCTGCAAGCGAAACGTGCCGCACAATATGCCAGGACCATTGCCGAGGCGATCCACTACGCGCACGGCCAGGGCATTCTTCACCGCGATCTCAAGCCGTCCAACGTGCTCATCGACATCGACGACCAGCCGCGCGTCATGGACTTCGGCCTGGCCAAACAGTTGCGAGGAGACGCTGGGCTAACGGCCAGCGGCCAGGCGCTCGGCTCGCCGAACTTCATGCCGCCGGAGCAATGCGGCGTAGCAGCCGACGTGAGGACGCTCACCAAGAAATCCGAAGCCCGAAATCCGAAATCCGAAATCAGTCAGAGCCTCGTCACCTCGGTTGTCACCAAAACCAAAGTTGGCCCCGCCAGCGACGTGTACGGCATCGGCGCGATTTTGTACTGCCTGCTCACCGGCCGACCACCGTTCCAAGCTGAGAGCATTCAAGAAGTGCTTGTTCAACTTCAGGAGCGCGAGCCGGTGACCCCACGCATGTTGATCCCGAGCATCCCGCGCGACCTGGAAACGATTTGCTTGAAGTGTTTGGAGAAGGAACCGGCACGGCGCTACGCAACGGCACAACGGTTGGCGGATGAGTTGACGCGTTTCCTTGCTGGTCAGCCCATTCAAGCGCGTCCATTGGGCGCGCCGGAAAAGACCTGGCGCTGGTGCCGACGCAAGCCGGCGTTGGCCGGGGCGTTGGCGGCGGTCGTACTTGTCGTCGCGCTCGGTGCGTCAGGCGTGCTCTGGCAATCGGCCGGGCGCCAGCGGGCATTGATCGACGCGCGCCGACTGCTTTACGTGTCACAGATTGGTATAGCTCAAGCCGCACTGCGGGACGGGGACATTTCCCGCGCCGTATCCGTCCTCGACGCGCGGCGTCCGGCGGACGGCGAAGAGGACCTGCGCGGCTTTGAATGGCATTACCTGCGGGGTTTGTGCCGGAGTGCGGATTCGGTCACGCTCCAACACCCGTACCTAGTCCAGCACTTGGCGGTCTCTCCCGGCGGCCGGCTACTGGCGTCTGGGGAGCTTGTCCGATCCACCTATGGAACTTGAAGACCCGTGAGGAGTTGCCAAGTACGATGTGGGGCGAACACAGCATCTGCGCGTTGGCCTTCTCGCCGCAGGACGGTCAGTTCCTTGCCCGGGGCGACTACACGAACATCACGGTCTATGTCACAAGTACGCAAAAAATTCTCACCAATGTCTTCATTGGCCAGGTCGTCTGGCGACTCGCTTTTTCACCTGACGGAAAGCGGCAGGCGGCGGCCACGCGACCGTTCAGTGGGAGCGGCGTCACGCTCATCTTCGACTTTCCGAGCTTGCGCCAAATCGCTGAAATCCCTGATCTGAACAATCATCGACCAAGTCTCGCCTATTCGCCCGATGGTCGCTGGTTGGCCGTGGGCCGCGCGGACCACACGGTTCGGCTGCTCGATACGACGACCCACCGTGAGGTAGCCACGCTGACTGGGCATGACGGCCCGGTCGTCGATTTGGCGTTTTCTCCCGACAGCCGCGTACTCGTTTCTGCGAGCGAGGACACCACGGCTCGTCTTTGGGACCTCGCCACGGGCCGTGAACTCGGCCCGCTGGCCGGCCACCGGCGGCCCGTCAACAGCGTTGCTTTCTCAAAAGATCGCGACTGGGTGGCGACGGGTTGCGTCGATGGCACGATCAAACTCTGGGACGCCAGGTCCCGAAAGGAACTGAAGTCCTTGCCTGGCCATTCCGCTTTCGTGAATGCGGTGGTGTTCCTGCCAGATGGCCATACTCTCGCATCCGCAAGTGACGACAACACGGTCAAGTTATGGGAGTTGGGAGCGTTTGAGCGGCCCACCGAAAAGCAAGATCGATTTGGTCTTGCACGGGTGGCTCTGTTTGGGCCGGACGGGCGGAGTTTGGTCACTGGGAGTGACGAAGGCATCGTCACAGTCCACGATCTTGATTCTGAGCGCCCGCCCACCCGCTTGCCCGGCACGGGGGAGTCAATCCATTTCCTGGCCCTTTCGGGTGACGGTGAACACCTCGCGCTGGCCAGCGGAACGAATTTGGTTCAACTCTGGCGACTGAACCCGCCGAGATTGTTGACTTCCACGAATGTGGATTGCTCGTCGGGGCAATTTGAGTTGGCCTTTACTTGGAACGGACGGTTGCTAGTGGCGTTGTGCAACGGGACGCTCGCGTTCACGCTGGATGTGCCAGGAACAACTGGACGCGAGGACGTTCGTACCACCGGTGAGCCGGTTTCATCTGCCGGGGTTCGAACTTCGGATAATCCTCGCCCTTCGCTTCGTTCGGTGCCCAAGCTGGATGTGATTGCTCCCACATACAAGGTGGCAGAGCAGAAAACTGTGATCCGAACCTATCCAGAGAATAGGGTTCTCGGTGAGTTGGACTTGCCTTGGGATCCCAGCGACCCTTTGACAGTCGCCGTCTCACCAGATGGACGATTTACAGCGATCCGATGCTTTAGTACGAACGCGGTGCGGGTCTGGGATACTCGCGCGCGGGGTCAGATCCTTGGCCCCATTGACTTGAATCCCTTTGGTTATGGCCTCACTTATCTCCACGGGTTCGAATTCTCCCGAGATGGAAGTTTGCTGGCAATGGGGACCTCTGCCGGCACCATTTGGCTGCTGAAAAGCCCGCGTTTCGAGCAGTTTACGGTCTTGCGTGGGCACAACGGTTGGGTCACATCCGTCGCGTTTTCACCCGATGGCAGAACGATGGCCACGGCTGGCATGGACGGCGCCGTCAAACTTTGGAGTCTTGCGACTTTTCGTGAACTGCTAACCATGCCGGAGCACGCTGCCCCGTTCAGCACTGTGAGCTTCTCCGCGGATAGCCAGTCGCTCCTGTGCCTCGGGGAAGACCGGCGAATCCGCCTATGGCACGTGACCAAAGTCACATCCGAGCCGGCGCAACAACCAGAGCGCAAAACCGCTTCGATCCCCGAATGAAACGCCGCGCATTTACGCTGATTGAACTGTTGGTCGTTATTGCCATTGTCGCGATCCTGGCCGGCCTGCTCCTTCCGGTGTTAGGAAGGGCGAAAGAGCAAGCTAAACTTACCCAGTGTCGCAGCAACTTGAAACAGATCGGAGCTGGTTTTCAGATGTACTATAATGATGAAAAAGATCGTTTCCCATTAGAAGGCGCCCAACCTAATTGGGTTAGCTTTCAATACGGAGGCACTAATTCCGACGGCTCCGCACTCATGGGGCAAGTCTTCCCCGCAACAAATCGACCGCTGAATGCGTATATCTCCGCCGTGCAAACGTTTCATTGCGCCGCAGACGGTGGGGCTGACGCCAGACCTGATGATCCAGTCCCTTTCAAAAATACTTTTCTACACGTCGGCACCAGCTACAGATACAATCATTACCCGTGGTGGAGCACAAAGGTGCCGCAAGCCGATCCGTACCAAGGAATCGCGGGTAAACCGACGTCTTGGGTTACGAGTTCTCAAAGTCCTGTGCGCTTCGTACTCCTCGCTGAGTGGCCCGCACTTCCGTACCAAGGAGGGAGCAGCGTCTGGACCGTTTGGCATTTTCGGCGTGGGCCGAGCAGCTTCCAGTTGGCGACAAAAGTTCCTCAAAAAGTGGTTTCCCCGATCCTCTTCGTGGACGGTCATGTAGCCGCGCTTAACTTCAGCGACGCGGTCAAGTCCAACTGGCCGGCCGAACCGACAAAGGATTGCATTTGGTACCAGCCTGCCCGGTGATCCGGAGACGGGTGCTGTTGGCTGAGACAACCTAAAGGTTGAACTCCAACGAAAACTGCCCGCGCGCGACGCTGGAGTTCACGCTTTAGCCGAATCCATGCAGTAGGAAAAATGGGGAGCAAACGCCGCTGGCGTGTTGTTTGCGGCGGCCCGCCGCAAACTTCAACCCCGCTTGCTTCCTCACCAAGCCGTGGATGAACAATGATGGGACAAAACCGACGGCGTGACGCCGTCGGCAGCACGCGAGCCGCGTGCGTTCCTCCGAACTCAACTGAATAGATATGGCTTTAGTGTGTCCGCTGAGCCGAGGGGAATCAGGTGCATAACCCTCATTCTTTTTCGTTCGGGTGTCCAAAGAATTCCTTCGCAGTTTCCTGTAACCTTTCCCAAATTTTCTTCTGTAGCAGGTATGAAAATGAACATTTCTACTCTGCTGCCGGCGCGCGCGTCCCAGCGCTCCCGCCCACCAAACTTCACCGGCTTCACACTGATCGAATTGCTGGTGGTGATAGCCATCCTCACCATCCTGGCGGCGTTGCTCGTGCCGGTGCTCTCAAAAGCCAAGAGCAAAGCCCACGCCGTCCAATGTCTGAACAACCTCAAACAAATGGGTCTGTCCTGGCAACTCTACGCTCACGATAACAACGAAGCCGTGCCGCCAAACAGTGTCGAGAATACCAGCGACGCGAAAACTTGGGTGATGGGCTGGCTGGACTTTTCCAATTCGCCGGATAACACCAACACCTTCTATCTCCAGACGAGCCTCTTGTGGCCGTACCATCAGGCGCT
>CAZYYS010000128.1:0-14520 GCA_964651015.1 uncultured Verrucomicrobiota bacterium | reverse complement strand
GATACCGTGCGCGTCAAATTGAGCAAGACGCGACTGGAAAATCTGAACTATTTTTCCAAGGTTGACACACGGGACGAACCTACAGATGTGCCTAATCGAAAAAATCTGACCGTGGCGGTTGAGGAGAAAAGCACGGGTAATTTTACCATCGGCGCGGGCTTCAGTTCCGTTGATAACATTGTCGGGTTTGCGGAATTCACTCAGGGTAATTTCGACCTTTTCAAGCCGCCGACCTTCACGGGTGGTGGCCAGAAGCTGCGGCTGCGGGTGCAATATGGTTCCGAACGTCAGGATTTCCTGATCTCGTTCATCGAGCCCTGGCTATTCAACCGTAAACTCCAGTTGAGCGTCGATTTATACGACCGTTATTTGAGCTTTGTCAGCCCCCACGATTTGTACGACGAAACCCGAACGGGCATGCGCGTGGGTTTGAGCCGCGCATTGGGGAGTGATTTTCTGATTGGTGGGGTCAGCTACACAATTGAAACCGTTGGGATCGTCAATCTCCAACAGCCGATTGCGTACACAGACACCAACGGTGTGGTGGTTGCGACCAATGAAGTACCCCCCAGCATCCTGAAGGAAAAGGGTAACTCCCTGATTTCCAAAGTTGGCGCTTCGCTGGCCTATGATACCAGGAACAACAGCACGTTACCCAACAAAGGCCAGCGAACGGAGTTACTCGGCGAGCTTGCGGGCGGTCCGTTTGGCGGCGAGAAGGATTTTTACAAGCTCGAACTGAATTCCTCGTGGTATTTCAGAGGCTTCTTCACTGGCCACGTTTTGGAATTGACCGGCAGGACGGGCGTGGCTGGCGGCATCAATGGGGCTGGATCGGTCCCGTTTTACGAGCGGTATTATTTGGGGGGTATCGGTTCGCTGCGTGGTTACCAATACCACGACGTGTCACCGCGTGATCCCGGCTACAAAGAACCGGTCGGTGGCGATACCTTCTGGTTCGGTTCAGCCGAATACAGTGTGCCGATTATTGAACGTTTGCGGTTCGCCCTGTTCTATGACATCGGCAACGTGCTTTCGGATGCGTATGACTTTGACTTTTCATCTTACACCGACAACTGGGGGTTGGGGTTGCGCCTCAACCTCCCCATCGGCCCATTGCGACTGGACTACGGCATTCCGCTCAGGCACGACAAATACAACAGCGACAACGGTCGCTTTCAGTTCAGTGTTGGATATACGCGCCCATTATGATTTAGTTTACCTATGAAAACTTGTTTGAAATACATACTTCAGATCTCCGTGCTGACTTTCCTGTTTGTCGGTTCGGCCTCGGCTGAAACCAAAATCGCCACGATTGATCTTCGCCGGGTCTTCGATAATTATTGGAAAACTCTGCAGGCCACCGCCGTCCTTAAGGAGAATGCGGCGGATTTGGATAAGGATCACAAGAAGATGTTGGAGGATTACAACAAAGCAAAGGCTGACTACCAAAAAACTCTGACATCGGCCAGCGATCCAGCGATTGCACCCGAGGAAAAAGAAAAGCGCAAGCAGGCGGCAGAAGCCAGGCTGACGGAGGTCAAAGAATTGGAAGTGCAGATCACCGGGTTCGAACGCCAGGCGCGTAGCAACCTGGACTCGAAACGACAGCGGATGCGCGAAGACGTTTTGAAGGAAATCCGCGCCGTCATCGGCGATAAGGCCCGATCCGGCGGTTATTCCCTGGTGTTGGATACCGCGGCGGAAAGTTTTAACAACACTCCCGTCATAATGTTTACCAATGGCGAAAACGATCTTACCGAGGTAGTTCTCTCCCAGATGAACTCGACGGCGCCGGCCAACTTGACAAAACCCGACGAGCAAAAGGACGAGAAGAAAAAATAATTCCGGTGCACCGCCTTGGCCGATGGGGCGCATCTGCGTTGTTCTTTGCTGCAAGAAGCGGCGGGCCGACGTTCGTGGGTTCTTGACCGCGCAAAAGCCGCTATCTTGTCTCGACAGCGATTCAAGCCATCGCGTAAACAGCCGCGTTCGCTCCCGGAAATTCTCATAAGCGTGTTTCGACAGCGGAATGCTATTCTTTGTATTTGAGTCTCAAAATCGCACGCCGCACAGGCAGCAAAAAGTTGCTCGACAGAGAAACAATGCGAAGACAGTCTAATAAAATGAACCCTGGCATTAGGCTCTCGGTCTGCCTGCACAACTTATTACGGTGGTCGGCGCCGCCCGCTTATCTCGCGGCCTGGCTGTGTGGAATCTTTACGGTGCTTTCCGCCGACGCTGCTTCGCCGCAAGTTGACCCGGCGACCGACTGGCCGGCGTGGCGTGGGCCAACGCGCGATGGGATCGCTGCACCTGTCCAGCACCCACCCGTGCAGTGGAGCGAGACGAATAATATCTTTTGGAAAATCCCGATCCCAGGCCGTGGGCACGGTTCGCCGTGCGTTGTGGGCAGCCGCATTTATCTCGCGACTGCGGAGCACGCGAAGCAGAATCAATCGGTGCTGTGCCTTGAACGCGCAACGGGCAAAATCGTCTGGCAGACCGAGGTTCATGGTGGGCGGCCCGATGCCGGCAAACACGCGAATTCATCGGCCGCCTCTTCCACGATTGCATGTGATGGCCGCCGTTTGTTTATCAATTTCCTGAACGCCGGCGCGGTGCATACCACGGCGCTTGACCTGGACGGTAAAGTGTTCTGGCAGCGCAAAATCTGCGACTTCATCACGCACCAGGGATTCGGCTCGTCGCCGGTGCTGCATGAATCGCTTGTGCTGGTGTCCGCGGATAACCGGGGCGGCGGCGTAATCGCAGGACTTGACCGAAACACCGGGCACATCGCCTGGAGTGTGGCGCGACCGAAAATCGCCAACTACACTTCGCCAGCCGTGTTAACGGCCAATGGCGTCCCTCAACTGGTGTTCGGCGGGTGCAACCTCATCACCAGCCTCGACCCTGCGACTGGGAAGAAGCTTTGGGAAATCGAAGGCTCGACCGAAGAATGCGTGACCACGGCCGCGAGCGATGGCGTGCGCGTTTTCACCAGCGGCGGGTATCCGAGAAATCACACCGTGGCGATCGTGGCGGATGGCTCGGGCAAGGTCGCCTGGCAAACCAACACGCGGCTGTACGTGCCCTCGCCGATAGTGAAAGACGGCTACCTCTACGCGGTGCTGGACTCGGGCATGGCGGTTTGCTGCAAAGCGGAGACCGGCGAAGAAATGTGGAAGGAAAGGTTGGGTGGGGATTTTTACTCGTCGCCTGTGATGGTGGGTGACCGGATTTATGCCACGAATTTGCGCGGCAAGACGTTCGTGTTTGAAGCCACGCCGTCCAAATTCAAACTTCTCGCTGAGAATCAACTTGGGGACGAAGCCTTTGCCACACCGGCGATCTGTGACAGTCGCATTTACCTGAGGGTGGCTAAGAGCGGCGAGGAACGTCAGGAATGGCTCTATTGTGTCGGCAGCGTCGCGAGTCCGACCCCATAATTGGTCACCAGCATTCGCTGTTCAATAACTGAGGTTTCGACCCTGCATAGGCCAGAATTTTCCCGCGCCGTTGAAGCCTGAGTGTTCCTGAATCTCATTCGCTTGCCAAACAGTGGCAGTGGCCGGGCTTCGACCAGCAAGAGAACGCGATATCATCGAAGCGGTGGTCGAGAAAATCACAATTGGCAAAGCGGAATTGACATAAGGTTCTGCAACTTACCTTCTAGTAAAGCATGGCAAATGGGTGGCGGAAGGGGTGGGTTTTGCGCCCCTTTTGCCACCTAGTGATCAGGGCCGTAAGGTAGGATTCGCCACCCCGCAAAAACGACCCCGATTCTCTCGCCGCATGACTGTTGGAATACCGACGAAAATCAGACCTTGGACGCATAATCCTGTCCGCGAAACTAGAAGTCAGCCCTGGCACGCTTAAAAATCTGGAACGCGGTTGGACAAAACCGAATCGACAGTTCTGGCCAAACAGTCGGAAGCTGTTGAGCTATTTAGTCGCGCATAAATAATTCGTATGTCGAATTATTTATGCGCGACTAAATAGCTCGAGAACGCAATTCCTCAATCACTCCGGTTTCGGTATCGAGGCGACGGTCGTGGCGACTACGACTTGATAGCGCTTGTCGAATCGCTCTTGGGCAGTGCGCGGTGTGATCGGGCCAGGGGCGGGAAAATTGAAACGCGCGGCCACAACCACGGAAATGAGTCCCTTTTTGAAGAGCTTCGGCAGGTTGTCCACCGCACGCGCTTGGGCGATGAATTTGGGAATTCTTTGTAACTCGATGATATCCTCGTCCTTCATGTGCGGTGCGCCGACAAACGAAACAATAGCCGCCGCATCCAGATTCTTGTTCGCCGTGCGCACGTAGCGGCGACCGGACAACCCCATCCCAACTCCGTATTTGTCCTGATCCTTAGTGTCCATCTCGTATTCGCGGAGACTGAATTTGCCGAGCTTTTTCAGTTTCGCGCGATAGGCCTCGAGTTGAGTCCTCAACTCCGGCTCACCACTCGTTGGGATCGTGATAAGCACGATTTTGCCTTGCGCGCCGACAATCTGTGCCGTTTGCTCGGCCATGACCTCGCCGATGCGCCGGTGCAGTTCCACGTCGTGCTGTGGTGCCTTGAATTCATGCCAGTAAATCCGCACCGCCGAACCGACGATAGCCAATGTGGCAATGGTGACGGACAAAAGATTTTTTGTTTTCGGTGACATCTGCAAATCGCTGCGGGTTCAGTTCACGGGTGCTGGCTCAATCGGGAAACGCCATTGGATATCCGTCGGCTCCTTCTCTCGCACGCTGGGAATTCGAAACGTGTCGTAACCCTTCACACTGTTATCGAAGAACAGAATATTCGTGCGAGTGCGCTTGCTGTGGCGGGCATTCACACGTTCGTCCTTGCCGTTGTGCAGCCAGTAGCCGTCGAAGATCGCAGGCATCCGTGGGTACTGCGCCGCTTTGCTGAATTTGTTGCCTTTGGTCGAGTGCGTACCGTCCATCGGCAGACGGGCGAACGGCCACTTCTGTGGATTGCCGGTCGAGCCGTTGATGCCGTACCAGCAGTCGAGGTGAAAGTCCTTCCCGGTACTCTGCGACGTGTAGGGCCACGCCATCGCGCCTTCTGGATCGTCACGGCTCACCGGGCCAAACTTGTAAACTTTTGGCAACGCCGACGGACAGCGGAAGACGCTGCCCTGCTCGGCGATTCGGTAATAAGTCGGTGCCCGTTGCGCTGGGAGATATTTCCCGTTGTAAAGAATGGTCGGCCAGCCTTCCTCAAAAGGCGAGCCGTTGCGCAAATTGTATTCGGCGGGCACGAGATAATCATTGTTGTCGTCGGCGTACATCACGATTGCCAAGCCGATTTGCTTGAGGTTGTTCACGCAGGAAATGCTCCGCGCCTTCTCTTTGGCTATCGACAGCGCCGGCAGAAGCATCGCGGCGAGAATCGCTATGATGGCAATAACGACCAGCAGCTCGATGAGCGTAAATGCGCCGCCTTCACCGCGCCAGCTGCTCGTCGGAGTTTCATGTTCGATCTTCATCTTTGATGACAGCTTTCAGATGCAGGATTCAGACCAAGACCGGTGGAGCTTGAAACAGCGAGAACTGGGTTCGGTCTGAACCGATTTCGGAACGAACACATTTCGTTCCCGGAACAAAGCTCACGTTCGTCATTACTGGAACCACATGTGAAGCGCGCCACTGCTCAGGTTTTCGTTCGTGGCAAGGCGGCTGCTAAATGCTTTCCGAAACGCAGACCCGCACGGTTCGTTCGATCACGACCGCGCCTGACGGCTGATGCCACAGACCCGGTGCTCGTTTTTGTCCACCATAGTCCTGATTTGATATGAGTAAACTTTGTTTTGGTTTCAGAACTATCGCCGTATCGTTGGCGATCCTCCTCCCGGGTCCAAGCGCGCTGGCCGCCTCGAACAACTGGACCAATTCCGCAAGCGGACTTTGGCGCGTAGCCACGGCGAATTGGTCCGCCAACATCGCGCCCAACAGTGCATCCAACGTTGATCCGACGCAAATCACGAATGCCGGCACCAAGACCATAACGATTGATTCCGCCACCAGCTCGGAAAATCTTTCTGTTCGCGCACTCACGCTTTCCGCGCCCATTGGCTCAACCAACACGCTCGCGCTTGTCAATGTTCCCACCATTACGCCGTTGACCACTTCCAAGCCGTTTCTTATCGGTAGCGGCGCAATTCTTGCCATCACCAATTCTGCCGTTAGCGCCTCAGACGGTTTCGACATCGTCGGTGGTGCACTGATCCTTGATTCAGGCAGCCTCACTTGTGCAGCCAATTGCGACCTCCAGTCCGGCAGCTTGACCGTGAATGCCGGGACCCTCAACGCAATGCTCGGTCCCACTGGCATTCGGATGGGCCGCTTTTCCGGCGCAATCGCTAACCTCGCAATCATCGGCGGCACGGTGAGTACGCTGCGCGTGACGCTTGGCTCGGTCTCCGGCTCACAAAGCACTCTCACGCTGTCGGGTGGCAATCTGATTTGCGGCGATAGCCTCAGTCTTGCGCAACTGCCCTCCACCACCGGGAGCGCCACGATTACCGCCGGCAATCTTGTCGTCACCAACGGCACAACCAAGATCGCCGACCGCGCCAACGCCACATTCGTGCAGAGTGGAGGCACCTCCGCCTTTGCCAATCTGAGCGTTGGCGATTTGGGTGTTGGAACGTTTGATCTCAGCGGCGGCCAGATGACGGTCACACCTCGCACCACGAACGACCTCACCATTATCGGCAATCTCGAGAATGGAGCGCTGAACCAGATCGGTGGTGTCATCATCCTTTACAATGAACTGCACGTCGCCGATTTTGGTGGTGTAAACGGCGATATAAACATCACCGGCGGCCAGTTCTTCGCCACGAACGACCTTGTCGCCATCGGGCGCGAAGGCATCGGCACGATGTCGGTGTCCAACGCACTCACCGTGTTGACCAACACCTCTGTCGGCCGGCACCCCGGATCTTCCGGCACCTTCACCGTAAAGGACAACGCAAGTGTCTTTTTCATCGCCGATCTCTCCGTCGGGCGGCTCGCGGGTTCGTTCGGTGAGGTGCGTGTCACCGGCGGTTTGCTTTCGATCACCAATGACGACCTGTGGATTGGCCGGGGCGGTGTCGGGGAAATGACGGTTTCGGCTGGCACGGCGCGCGCGAAGTCGCTGTATGTCGGCCACTCCGACGACGGGACGAACGCACCTTCTGGTAGCTTAACGCTCGCAGGCGGAATGACGCAGATCACTTCAAATCTAGTCGTCGGCACCAGCCAGATATCCACCGGTCAGGTCCTGATGGCAGGGGGCGAACTCATGATCGCTAATAGCAGTGGCAGTGCGCAACTCGAAGTCGGTCCAGGCAGTTTTACTCTGAATAATGGCAATTTGACTGTCGACACAATTCTTATCCCCACCTCCGCCGGACAATTCACTTTCAACGGTGGAACGATCCGTGCAAAAAGCATGTCGGTCTCGAACGGTGCGCCATTTGTGGTTGGCGACGGCGTCAACTCAGCGGCGCTCGAACTCCAAGGCGGTAGCTTTGTCTTTGCCGACGGCATCATCATTTCGCCCAACGCCACCGTCACCGGTTGCGGCACGATTGTCGGCAACATCTCGAACAGCGGCACACTGAAAACGAATTGCGGCGTGGCCTCACCCATCATCACCGCCCTGAGCAAATCCGGCAACACTGCCACGATCTGGTTCTCCACCCTGAGCGGTGCGAATCATGTGCTCGAATTCAAGCAGGCGCTGCGCGACGCAACCTGGTGGGCCATTCCACCTGGTATCATCGGCAACGGCAGCGTGACGAACACAACGGACCCGACGGCGACCAACGCGACCCGCTTTTATCGGATTAGGGTCCAATAAATCGAGAGCGTTCAACTTGGCAGTTCTCCAGCCACCCGCCACTCACACAATTCCAGCAACGCCTCGGTCGTTTGGGCTCGTTCCACGAATTGCGCGCTTAGGTAAACATGCCGTCCAAGTGTCAGCGTTGTGTAAGCCTGCACCGCCGCGCGCGTCCGCTCGCCGGAAAGCTCCACAAACCGATCCTCCATCGCGCGCTCAACTGCACGGAGCGCGGACGCATCCCCGCGCTCGCGTAATGCCTGCTCAATGACGTGGCCCAGAAAATTCCCCACGTCCAGCCCTGGATCGCCCAAGCAGAAACAGTCGAAGTCGATTAACCACAACCGCGCTTCATCCACGATCACCTGTGACGAATAGAAATCGCGATGAATCCCACAAGCCTTCGGCACCGGCACGCCCGCACCAAGTTTTTCGCAAGCCTCCATCAACCTTGCCAAACGACCCGACCACTCCGGTCTTTGCACCGCCAACCTGTCAAAGCACTCGCGAAGAATTCGCAGTTCATCCGCCAACGTGTGCGCCCGCTCCGTCGGCAGGTTCGCCCGATGCAACTTGTGAATCGCCTCCGCAATTCGCCGTGCCAAGGTCATGCCATCAGAACCAAGCAGAAGTTGCGTCGCCGTTTCGCCCGGGACTTTGCGCTGAAACCACATCTTGAATTCCGACATCACTCCCACCGGTTCGGGGACGGAAATTCCATCGGTGCTCTGCGAATCAAAGCCCGCGTTCCAGATCGCTTCGAGCTGGCGAAAACCCTCGTTGCCCGAACGGTGGGCGCGAATTTTACCGATCACAGTCACCGGACGATCCACTTTGCCGGGTTGCTTTACCTTCACGTCATACTCGATCACACAACGCTTGCCTGGCTTGTGCCGGACCACGCGGATGGCATTGAGCTTCAGCCGTCCGTCACCCGACAGGCGTGGCAGGTGTCGCTTGAACTCCGCTGCCGCGAGTTCGGGATCAAGCGCCGCGCCAACCGTGGGTAAAGCTGGATCGACCGCCGCCTGGGAGGGATCACTCACGCTGATCCGTCGCGTGGGTGTATCGGTCGCCAGCGCAACGAAGGGCGTGTCGCCTGTAACTTCAATCCCGCTTCGGTTGTCGCCCGCCATTACTTCCGACCAAAGCGCCAGCAGCGAATTTCCCTGATGTCTCACGGAAAACTTTTCCAGCGCCCGGCGTCGCGCCGCCGCACCCAGCCGCCCACGCAGTTCCGTATCGTTCAACAAGTGCTCCAATGCCAGCACCAGACTTTCCAAATCGTCTAGCCTCGCCAGCAAACCGGTTTCACCGCTTTGCACCAGTTCCGGGATCCCGCCGACCGCTGGTGCGACCACCGGCACGCCGCACGCGGCTGCTTCCATCAGACACACGGGCATCCCTTCATTCTCGCTCGTTAGCACCCCCACCGCCGCGCGCTGCCACCACCGCAAAACATCACTTTGCTCCGCGGCCCCCGGCATTTCCACCAACTTGCCCAGTCCCAGCGCTGCGCGCCTGGACTTCAATTCATCGTGTAGCGGACCATTGCCAACCATCGCACAACGAAACTCCACACCCCGCCGGCGCAACTCGGCGCACGCATCGAGCAGCAGCCCGAGATTCTTCACCTTGACGTGCCGCGCGACACACACAATCCATGGTGGCTCCGACGTCTCTTTCGCTAGCTCGTTGGGCGGACAAAACCGCTCCGTGTCCACTCCGCACGGAATCACGCGAACATGTTCCTTGGTTACTTTGAATGTGCTCGCGATGTACCTCGCGTTCGCTGCCGACACCGTTACAACGGCGCGAGCGGCCAGCGCCCGGGCACGGAAATCTGGCGGGGGTTTGCGATGAATGTCGTAACCGTGGGCCGTAAAGGTGAACGGCACCCCGCAGGTTGCGGATAACTCCCGAGCTGTGGCCGTCGCTTCTGTGGCAAAGTGTGCGTGCAATACTTGCGGCTGAAACTCACGAATGATTGAAGCGAATTTGCTGACGTCGTACGTCGTCAGTTCGGCGAGGCCGGCGCGGCGGATGATGTCGTGCTGTAACTCCGCACGCGGCGGCAGCAAGGAAAGAATACGCACCTCGACCCCACGCCTGCGAAGCTCTGCTAACTCGCCCGCGACGAAGGTCTCGGAGAGCTTCGGAAAAATATGCAAGACGTAAACCAGACGCTGCGGAGTCATAATCAAACTCGCAGCCGCTTGGCCAGGGTAACCACGCGCGCGGCATTTCCGTCCCAAGTGAACTTTTGACGCACCAATCTGGCTGCCGCCTCGCTGAGTTTATGCCACAACGCATCGTCCGACAGCAGCCGGTCACAACATGCAACCAGTGCCTTGAGATTTCCGGCGGGATAGAGCAAGCCTGTCTTGCCATGGCGCACGATTTCGGCGATTTGCCCAACTTTCGCTGCCACGACGGGAATGCCGCAGGCCATATACTCGAACAACTTCAAAGGCGAGAAATAGAAATCGTGATCGTGCTTCGGATAGGGAGCAAGAGCCACGTCGAAAGTGCGGATCACATCCGGCACGGTTTCGTGCCCCAGCATCCCGGTGATCGTCACGAACTTCTCCAGGCTGCGCCGGGTGAAGGCGTATTCAAGTTCGTTGCGTAACTGTCCATCGCCCGCGATGACGAGCCGCGTGCCGGGATGTCGCTTCTGCAAACGCGCGAGCAACTCCGGCAGAACCTCCACGCCGTGCCATGGTCGCAATCCGCCGACGAAGCCGAGAGTAGGAGCGCCCGGGCCGTTGGGCCGGAGCGCGGGCTTTAGTCTGCTTCGACTCATGCTTTGCGCTGGCCCAGATGTCTTTGACCGTTTGTCCGTTGCGGAGGTTGAGGTGGACTGAAAATTGTCCTCGACTCCATTCGGATGAAATAATGCGAGGTTCACGCCGTTGG
Source organism: uncultured Verrucomicrobiota bacterium (assembly GCA_964651015.1). Taxonomy (GTDB): domain Bacteria; phylum Verrucomicrobiota; class Verrucomicrobiia; order Limisphaerales; family PALSA-1396; genus CAZYYS01. The sequence goes on along the minus strand of CAZYYS010000128.1, from coordinate 3,751 downwards.
GAATCACATGAGTCTTGCGGGGACTGACACCTAGCGATCTCACATGCTTTGCCAGTTCGGATGAAACCACCACCACGCCATCCGCTTGCGTGAGCGTCCATTGTTCCGCCTGCGCGGTAAGTTCGCCTAGGCCCGTCGAACGATAAGCCGCCTGTTCAACCGCGAGCGGGGCGTTGAGTTCCAAGATCAGCGGTACGCGGAACCGCCTCGCGAGCGAAGCCCCGGCGGTGGCATAGAGCGAAGCGCGCTCGTAAATGAAATCAGGCGGCTCCTTTTCAAAACGTCGGATAAGTTCCGCCTCCAAGTCGGAGTTGTAGAGAATTCGCCGCAATTCACCCGGCAAAGAGTTTTCCAGTCGGAGCTTTGCGTTGAAATCCTTCACCGCCTGGGCGGCCGAGGTGGTGCTGGTCGAGGGGCGGACTTGTACGATCTTGGTGCTGGTTTCCGTCGGGTCTTCCCAAGGTGATCTGTTAAGTGTCTGCGCCGCAAGCACCACTTGATGGCCCGCTCGTCCAAATGCGCTACACATTTCCCGCACGTGAACGGATGCTCCTTTGCGTCCCAACACGGGGATGCCGAGATCTGGGCAAAGGTAGAGTATTTTCATGAGCCTTTGGTGACCAGCTCCTGCGCGAACGTCGAAATCCCAATTTCCCCATCGGTCTGGCCTCGACGTGATTGGTCGCGATACATCGAGGCGTAACGACCGTTGAGACCCAGCAACTCCTCATGCGTGCCGCGCTCAATGATTCGGCCGCTCTCAAGGTAAAGAATCGAATCGGCGCTCACGGCGTGTTGCAACTCGTGGGTGATAAGAAATGTCGTCCGCCCCCGATAAAGCTGTGCCAGTGCGTCGAGCACCTCCCACTCGTTCTTCTTGTCCAGACCAGTCGTCGGTTCGTCGAGAATCAGGATGGGCGCCTTGCGGATGGCGGCCCGGGCGATGGCGAGGCGCTGGCGCTGGCCGTGCGAGAGCGTCACGCCGCGTTCGCCCAAAACGGTATCGTAACCTTGCGGCAACTCGCTGATAAACTCGTGCGCATTGGCCAGGCGCGCGGCGGCTTGGACCTGCTCAAACTGCGCGCCGGGCGCGGCGCAGGCGATGTTGTCGCGCACGCTTGCGGCGAACAGCACGTTATCCTGAAGCACCACGCTGATCTGCCCTCGCAACGATTCGAGCGTGAACTCGCGGATGTCGCGGCCATCGACCAGCACCCGTCCGGAGACCGGATCGTACAGGCGCAACAGGAGACTCAGCAGTGTTGATTTGCCTCCGCCGGACGGACCAACGAGCGCGATGCGCTGGCCGGCCTTCACTTCAAGCTGGATATCCTCGAGCAAATCCTGTCCGCGCACGTAGGCGAAATCCACGGCCGCGAATCGGACCTCGCCGCGAAACGCCGGTGCCCGCACCGCACCGGGCAGATCGCGCACGTCGGGCACACGTTCGAGCATATCTATCACGCGCTCACCGGCGGCGGAGGCTTTGCCCAGCCGAGCAGTGTACTTGGCGAAGTCCTGCACGGGACGATAGGCAGATTTGAGATAGGCGATGAAAAGGTAGAGATCGCCCACGCTGATCTCACCCGCCAGCACCAGTCGGGCGCCAAACCAGAGCACCAGGGCGGTGGCGAGAGCGATGATCACGTCCAGTGAGCGTTCGAGTCCGGCAGAAAGCCGTTTGCCTTTCACGTCCTGCTTGAGATTTTTCTCGCTGACCTCGGTGAACGCGCGGGAAAAGGATTCTTCCAGTGAAAGTGCCTGCACGGTCTTGATGGCGCTGATGGATTCGGTGAACGACGCGGCCATGGCGCCCTCCTGTCTGCGCTGTTTCTTGGCGACTTCCCGGATGCGCTTCCCCAGGGAGACGCTACGCAGCCAGAAAAGTGGCAGCACGGTGGCGGCGATGAGAGCAAGTTTCCAGTTCAGGAAGAACATCAGGCCGATCATGCCAGCGACAATGAGGGCCTTGGCGATGAGGGGCAGAAAAGCGGTTATCGCCACGTCCTGGAGCATGGCGACGTCGCTCATCATACGAACGACGAGGTCTCCGGTGCGCGCGCTGGTGTGGAACGAAAGCGAGAGATACTGGACGTGGCGATACAGCTGGGCGCGGACTTTGGCGAGGGTGCGATTCCCGATCATTGCGAAACCGATTGTCTGCCAATAGGCGGCCACAGCCCGCACGGCCGTAAATGCGACGACCGCCACCGCCGCGAGCGAGAGAATTGAAGTGGTATCGAACGCCGTGAGAAATTGTGGCAGTTCGGCTTTTCCGGAGTGCGGTGAACTGAGGACGTAGTCGAAGATGAATTTGATGGGCCACGGTTCGAGCAGGCGGAGGGCGACTTCCGCGAACAGCGCCGCCAGCGAACCAGCCATCAAGAGCCGGTACTGCCGTGCGTGCGGCCAGAAATATTTCAGAATCCGCCCGAGGCTCGGCAGGCTCTGTGGGAGTGGCGGCGAATTTGCCATGCGGGTTGAACTTACAATGGGTGAGTCTTTCTCGCGAGCCAATCGATCGCTGCCCCAACTGCCCATGCCTCCGCTGGTAGGCGTTCGGCGGCCGCGTCCAGTGCCGTCAGCGAACGATCGTTGGCGAGCGCCAGCAGTCGCCTCGCGGCCTGACGCGCCCCGTCAAAGCTAAGTTGCTTCTGCCCGCGGGCCAGCAACTCCTGGCGCGACTGTTTTAACGCGTGCCCAATTTCAGCGCGGAGCTTTTCCACGTTAAGCTGATCAGGACGAATCGCGCGGAGCAGGCCTAGCTGTTGGAATGCGCTTGCCCGCATCAGTTGCTCCGTGCGCGGCGCCATCCGCGGAACGCAAACCGTGGGCAAGCCTTTAGACACCGCTTCGCAAAGCGTATTGTAACCGCCCATGCAGACCAGGGCGTCCACTGACCAGAACAGCGCCGAGAGGTGCGGGAGAAACGTGCGGATGATGACATTGTTCTCGTCGGCGAGGCGTTTGATGGCAACGGCTTCGGGTTCGGGCGTCATCGGGCCGCTGATCACCACGCCCTGCCAAGGCGCACCGGCCGCGGCCCGGATGAATGACTCCAAAACGGCAAAACCGTCCTCGCCACCGCCCGTGGTTGCAAGCACGACGGGACGAACGCGATCGGCACGTGAGGGGAACGGGAGTTTGACATCGGCAAGATCGGCATCCGTCTCGTCGTTTTCGACGTAGCCACAAAAGCGCGTTCGTTCCGCTAGGCTCGGCGGAAAATCATAGGCCTTGGCCGCGTCAAAAATGGCACGCTGACCGTAGATGAACACCTCATCATAATAGGCGGCGATACGACGCTGCATGCGCATCGGGCGCCATTCTTCCAAGACGTATTCGGGTTCATCGAGAATGTCGCGCAATCCAAGCGCAGCGCGGCCCCCTTGCTTGCGGAGTTCTTCGAGACCATTGCGAAATTCACCGCTCGCGCCGAAAGGATGCTTATCCACCAACACGACCGACGGAAAAAACGATTTGACCGCGGTCGTCAGCAATTCAGCGCGCAGGCTGCGAATTTCCGGCACCGGCAGGTTCAGGTGGCGCGCGCAGTATTCACCGTTGGCGATCTTGCGCAGGCCTGGCAGTTTAAGAATATCTACCTGGGGCGGCGCGCCAAGCCGAGCGACGTAATCCGCGCCCGTCGCGATGAGCACGGAGGCTTGCGGCGCAAGCTCAGTGAGTGCGGTAGCAATGGCGAGGTTGCGGCGCGTGTGCCCCAACCCCAAACCGTCGTGCGAGTAAAAAA
>CAZYYS010000127.1:0-14531 GCA_964651015.1 uncultured Verrucomicrobiota bacterium | reverse complement strand
GGATCGGTGGTGCTGCAATACATCACGGCGCGATTGCCGTCGCGCTTGAGTTGCGGGCGGGGCGTGTTCTCCGCCGCGCGCAGCGACGACAGAAACTTGTCCTCCTCCCACGGTCGCAGCAGGACGTAATCGCCCCATTCGGCGTCCGGGTCTTTCACGCCGTACTCCGCGAGCTTCGGCCCTTGCTTGATCGTCGCCGCGCTGGGCACGTAGCAAAACCGGCAGGCGTGCGAGCAGCCGACCGCGACATTGAACGCCCAATCGGAAAGGCTCTTGTAAACGAAGTTGTTCGGCGCGATGACGGCTGGCGAAGACCACATGCCGACGCGGTTGTCGGTGCGCGGGCGCACGCTGCGGCGCGCTTGCGGTGGCACAACATCTATGACAGCAGCGCTGTGATCCAAGAAAGAATTCACGGTTTCAAGATATGCTCGGCTATTCGTTTGGCAATCGGTCCACCCTTCGGGTTTCCGGCGGCAAAGCAAAGCAGATAAAGCGGACAGTTGGAAGAATTCAAGAGCGGCAGCGGGTTCTCAGCGACGTGTGGGAAGATGGTCTTCAGTCGTTTGACGAAGTAGGTACTGATGGCCGAGTAATCCGCGCGCTTCACAGCAACTTCATCCGTGCCGCCGAAAAGCGATGGTGTCGCTTGGGTTTCATAGAACGCGGAATACCAATCCGGCTCGCCGAACATCAAATCCAGCCGCTTGCGCCAGCCCGCCGAAATCTGGCCGTGCTTGGGAAGCATCCGATTGACCCCAATTCCAAGCGGAAACAATAACCAAAGATCAATGGCCTTGGTTTCGGCAATGGCTTGGATGGTGGTCCAGGTGACTTGCATCCCAAACGGATCAAGGAAAACTACGGCCCGGCGGTTTTCCCTTATCCAATCGCCACTGCGGCACAGTGAAACCAGATAACTGTTCGCTTCTTCATTCACCGGTTTGATGCGTGGCGCCAGTTGTGGAAAGGCGGTCTTAAGTTTCTCCAACTCAGCACAACGCTCGGAATGTTGCTCAATAAAAACGTAATGGTCGAAGGGTCGGGGAATCTGGAGGGCAATTCGGGCAGAACCGTCAAGAAACTGGCGGGTATCCTTTGCTGCCAGATCGTCGAACAAAGGCGACTGATCATCAGGAGCAGCCTTGGGCGTGTTGTAACCCGTCCCGGCAAACGCATCTATGTAGTAAAGCGTGAAAGGGGTGTTTTTGAGCGCGTTGTGATAAGCGATGAGATATTCCCGAAGCCGTTCCAGCTTTTGCGCCGTCCAGCTTCCACCGAATTGTTGTAGTGGTTCGCCCATAATCCCGGGGTTGTTTGAAATCAAAGTGAAGTAAGATAGGCCCGAAGTCGAACTGGAATTTTCTGCCGACAAAACCAACAACGACCTGGTGCGCGCGGCGTTTCCGGCGGGCACTGCTTGCGCAGGGCCACCAGACCGGCGCGCCGAAGATTCGCGCCTTGCAGATCACCGCCGATCTCGAAGCCACGCTGCAGCCTGTCGGTTGGAAGGATTCTCTTTAGTCCGTCTGAACCAGCTAAAGTCGGTACACCAGGCTTCCTACCAAACTTCCACTGGCCCTTTTGGAACGGGAATGTGTTCGCGCTGGGCGACGCCGGGTTCTTGCATGAACGAAGCGACCATGGGTGCCGGGCGATAATTGAGTTTAAGCTCGCCATCGTCGTCGAGGAATTGCTGTCGCCAGCGGAGGTAATTTTCCAAGATGCTGTGAAACTCAGTTTTGCTCGAAACCAAAACCACCCGCTTGTTGAACTCATTCGCCGGGCCAAATCGCTTGGCGTACCAAGGCGCGACTTTGCGAAACATCCGGCAACCCAACTCTTCGCCAAAAACTTCGACCATGAGATCCAGATGGCGGCACATCACGCGAACGCGCTCCTCGAAGCTCACTTCCGGCAACAGCTCGCCGGTGTTCAGGTAATGCTGCGTGTGCCGAAAAATCCACGGGTTGTAAAACGCGCCGCGTCCGATGCTCACGCCCGCGCAGCCGGTTTCATCGAACATCATTTTCGCCGCCTGTGAAGTGGTGACGTCGCCATTGCCGATGACGGGAATGCTTTTCACCGCCTGTACCACGGCGCGAATGCCCGCCAGGTTCACGCGACCGCCAAAGCCTTGTTCCCGCGTCCGGCCATGGACAAAAATAGCGGCCACGCCGACATCTTCAAGCGTGCGGGCCAGATCGGGTGCCGTTAGATTCTGGTCGTCCCAGCCGAGCCGCATCTTGGTCGTTACTGGGATCTTGACTGCCTCCACCATACCGCGCACCAGTTTGGCGGTTTTCTCCAACTCGGTCATCATCGCCGAGCCACCGCCTACGCGGCAGACTTTGCGCACGGGACAACCCATGTTGATGTCCACCGCCGCCATGCCGAGCGACTCGAGGTAAACCGCGGCATCCCGCATTTCTTCCGGGACGGCCCCGAACAATTGCACGGCCAAAGGCTGGTCTGCTGGAGAAGTTTCAATCAGCTTCAGCGCTTTGCTTTTTTTTTCGAGCAGCGACCGCGCGTTCACCAGATCGGTCGTCGCCAAATCCAATCCGCCGATCTCGCGCAACGTGAGGCGAAACGGCAGGTTGGTGTAGCCTGCCAGCGGCGACAGGAACAGATTCGATTGCAATGTCAGCGATCCGATACGCATTTACCACTCAACCATAGCCTTCCCGTTCAAACTCAACCAACAACAAAAGCCTGGGCGCGGGTTATTTGGTTTGACCCATCGCCGCGACACTGCGACAAGGTGCGGACACTTTTCGCCGTTGTCATCCGGGCAATGGCGGTGCGCTTGGACGAACATGAATCGCTTCCTGAATCTTCTGACCAATCTTTTCCCGGTTTGGGTGGTGGCCGGGGGTGTCATGGCGCTGATTCATCCCCCGTGGTTCACGTGGTTTCGCGGCCCGGCCATTGTCTGGGGACTGGCCGTTATCATGTTGGGCATGGGTATCACCCTGAGCGTCGATGATTTCCGGCGGGTGCTGACCATGCCGCGCGCCATCGCGACCGGTTTCTTCGCTCAATACCTCATCATGCCATTCCTTGGTTGGAGCATCGCGCATCTGCTCAAACTGGAAACGCCACTCGCCGTGGGGTTGATCCTGGTCGCATGTTGTCCCGGCGGCACCGCGTCGAACGTGGTTACTTACATTGCGCGCGCGAATGTGGCGCTGTCGGTATTGATGACCATGTGTTCGACTTTCGCCGCCATCCTGTTCACGCCGTTGTTGACCAAATGGCTGGCGGGAACGTATGTGCCGGTGGACGCGTGGGCGTTGTTCCTCGACACGGTGAAAGTGGTGCTGGCGCCGCTGCTGCTCGGCTTGGCGTTGCACCATCTCGTGCCGCGCGTGGTCAAGGCCGTGCTGCCGGTGGCGCCGTTGATTTCCGTGATCGCCATCGCGCTCATTTGCGCAAGCATTATAGGACAACGTGCTGAAGACGTGAAAAAGTCGGCGGCCATTCTTTTGTTTGCGGTCTTTCTGCTGCACGCGGGCGGCTTCCTGCTGGGCTATTGGTTTTCCCGGCTCTTCGGCTACGATCAGATCATCAGCCGCACGATCTCCATCGAAGTGGGCATGCAGAACTCCGGGTTGGGCGTCGTGCTGGCACAAAATAATTTTCCCAACCTCCCGTCAACTGCGACGCCATGCGCGATTTCCGCCGTCTTTCACTCCGTTATTGGCAGCCTGCTGGCCGGCATCTGGCGATTGAAACCGCCGAAGCAACTAGACGAAACACCATGAGCCGACAGGCGTCCGCTCATCTCACCGCACCAAAATATCCGGGCGCAACAAAGTGTCGCCCTGCCAATCGACTTCCAACATCGGCCAATCCTTTGATGCGGTAATGATCTGCGGGCCGCTGGCTGTGGCCAGAACCGTGTCCTCGCTTTTCGTTCCTGCGATGGATGGATTCCAGGCAAACGCCTGATTCTCCAGAACGACGCCTGGTGCCGTCGGTGAGCCGAGATAATCACGCGGCTCGTAACCGCACGGGCCACCCTGGTGGTGCAGTTGCCATTCGTCGGCGAAGCCGTGCTGTGCGTACGCTGCAACACCACGCCGAAAAACTTCCCGGATAGGTATGCCGATGCGCGTGTTGCCGATGAGCGTAGCATCGACCGCGCAAACAGCCCGATGACGTCGCTTCAATTCGGCGGACAGTTTGCCGAAATGCACCAGGCGCGTCAGCGAAACGATCAATCCGTGCTGGCGCGCGCAGAGCACGAGCATGGCGCAACGTTTCAACTGCTTCGCTGTCGGAATCGGATGACGATAACGGTGGATCCGCTCATCCACCGCGACCAGCAAAACCACCGGAGTAAGTTGACGCTGCCAGCAGCCGTAGGCAAGTTGACCGGCGAGATGAAGCTCATGCTGACCGGGTTTGATCCTGCGACAGGTCTCGTTCATTGCGGCTTCAGCCGCGCGACTCAACGACCGCAGCCGTTTGACTTCCGCCGCCTGCAACGAGTAGCGCAGGGGCGCGAACAGTTCAGGCCGCGGGCGTGTTCCCCATTCGCCATTGTCCGAAACGATTTTCGCGGGATCGGCAATGCGCTTGAGCGTCTTGACCGGATTGGGATCGTGCCACGCGTATTCCAACGGTTTCACGCCCAACCCGCGCAACTCTTCCGTCAGCAAGCGTGGCATTTCGATGACGTTGGCAAACAGGTAAACCGCATTGCGGATCACCACCAATTGTCCGAACGCCCGGTCGGAATTCAGCGGGACGTATGCCTCCCCACCGCAAGCCAGCCATGAGAAATTCGATTGCCGGCCGATTAAAGCGGCATCGGCTTTGACCGATTTGAAAAGGGAGCGGACTTGGGCGAGTTTGCGGCGGAATTCGGGGTTCATGGAAATGAGGTTGCAGTTGTTTGAGTCTCGACGATAATGCGGCGAAGATAGAGATCGTAACGCCTTTGGCAAGATTCATGAACGACTGGAACATTCAATCCCGCGCCCACGCCTGCGAAGCGTGCGGCAAACCATTTGCCGACAAGGAGACGTTTCACACCTTGTTGATCGACGAACGACACGAGTTCCGGCGTTTGGATATTTGTGAAAGTTGCTGGCAAAGGCAGTACGCCGAAGGCGCGCGCGACCGCAAAGGTTTCGTCTCCTATTGGCAGGCAGTTTATGAAATGCCTGTCCCAGTGCCGGAGCCGATCAAAAAGGAGACGGCGGAAACTCTGCTGCGCAAGCTGATCGAATTGAACGATCCTCGCAACATCCCGGCGGGCTACATTCTCGCTGTCATGCTGGAACGAAAGCGACTTCTCAAAGTCAAAGAGCAGTTGATCCGCGACGGCCAACGCGTGTTCATCTATGAACAGCCAAAAACCGGCGATCTCTTCACCATCACTGACCCCAATCTTCGGCTCGATCAACTTGAGCAGGTGCAACGCGATGTCGCGGCGCTTCTGGAACGCGGTTTGAATCCGCCAGCTTGTGTCGAAGTTACGGCTTCGGCGGCAACCGAAGAAACCGCGGTGGAACAACCGGTGGAGATCGCCCCACCCGCGGCGGTCGTCGAGAGCGCGAAAACAAACTGAGAAGATCGCCTCATGCCTGCGTCCGACCACGATGCTCTTCAAACCCGGCTTGGGTATGTTTTTCGCGATGCTGGATTGCTGCGGCTGGCCTTAACGCATCCATCGGTTGCCCATGAGCAAGGCATCCCGGTCCAACACAATCAGCGGCTTGAATTTCTTGGCGATGCCGTGTTGCAACTCGTGCTTACGCGTGAACTTTACGAGCGATTCCCGAACGACGGCGAAGGTCCGTTGACGAAAGCGCGCGCCAAACTGGTCAACCGCCGTTCGCTGGCTGAACAGGGTCGGTTGCTGGGGTTGGGTGATTTGTTGATTCTCAGCCGAGGCGAGGAAGCGCACGGCGGGCGGGAGCGCCCCTCGGCATTGGCCGACACTTTCGAAGCGTTGCTGGGCGCGGTATTTCTCGACGGCGGCTTTGACCTGGCGCGCGAAATTATCCTCCGGCGTTTTGGCGATGCCTTCGGCGAATTGGGCGTCCTGCCCACCCTCGATAATCCCAAAGGTGAACTACAAGAGTGGTTACAGGCTTACTCCGCTGAATCGCCGCATTACCGTGTGGTCTCCGCGACGGGGCCGGATCATGACCGGATTTTTGAATGCACCGTGCATCACGACGGAGTGGAACTCGCATCCGGCAAAGGCAAAAGCAAAAAGGCTGCCGAGAGCGAGGCGGCTTCCAATGCCTTGGCAGTCTTGCGCGAGAAAAAGTCACCGGTGCGTGGAAACCAGGCCATGGCTGGATTACCTGTTGCCCAGCCTTCCGGGTGTTCGTAGGCAAAGGCGAATTACTCTTCAGTCACTCTCCACGCGCTTTCAAGAGCCTTACGTTTGCTCTAGCTAGCGGTGATGGAGGCTCAAACAATTTGGGCAAAAATCCGCTGGGCAATGGAAACACATGAGTTCATACTGCACTCAGTCAACTACCGGCGTGTCATTCGACGTGCCACTGCCGGCGAAAGTATCAAAGGCCGAAAATATGAAAGACACGAAACTGTTTGCAATTGGGTTGGGTGCGATCATCGGTTTGGCGGGCATGTTCGCTGGTTCAGCGAGCGCCGCCGAAAGGGAAGCGATCTCTCAGTCCGCCAAAGCCACCCTTAAATCAATTAGCGAGCACTACAAGGATCTCACGGCAGCCGTGAAGAACAAGAAATTGGAAACGGCGCACGAGGAGGCCGACGCCATTCAAGACCTCACTGAAGAACTGGCCGGCCAGGTTGCAGCGGGCCAAAAAGCCGCCGTGGAAAAGCTCGAAACCGCCATCGGCAGTGTTCACGACTCGGCGGAAAGTGGTGATCAGACTGCCACCGAAGCCAACCTCAAGAAACTGGATGAAGTGCTCAACAGTCTTAAAGACCAATTCGAGCCAAAGGAAAAACTTCCGGATGCCGCTCGCAGTACGCTCCAGAGAATCCACGAGCACCAAAAGGATTTGGCGGAAGCGGTGAAAAACAAGAAGCTGGAAACGGCGCACGAAGAGGCCGATGCCATCCAAGACCTCACGGAAGAACTGGCCGGTCAGGTTGCGGCGGGCCAGAAACCTGTGGTGGAAAAGCTCGAAGCTGCCATCGGCAGCGTTCACGATTCCGCCGAGAGCGGGGATCAGGCGGCCACCGAAGCCAACCTCAAGAAATTGGATGAAGTGCTCAAAGGCTTGAAAGAACGCTTCGAATAATCACCACCTTGATTCGCTTTGGTCGGCGCGCCCGCCGACGAGCTGTCTGCGGCTGTCACGGCGTTCTCGTACGACGGACAGGTGCAAGGGATTCTTACGTCTGCCACATTGCTTACGGCGCCAAAATACCGCGCAACACTGGTGTTCCTCGTAACAAGGTCATCGTCATTGTCCGGACTGCAACTTCCGCTCGCAATTCATTGCGTCGAGCGATTAAACTTTGTCCTTCATGCTCTTGAAACTGACCAACGTGACTAAACGTTACGATTCGCTCGCCGGAGCGGAACCGGTTACAGTGCTCAAGGAAGTTTCCCTGGAAATAGCCCGCGGTGAATCGCTCGCCATTATCGGCCCCTCGGGTTCGGGTAAAAGCACGTTGTTAAACATCATCGGCACGCTCGACCATCCAACTTCCGGACGGGTGACGCTCGATGGCCAGGACCTTGGCCGATTGAACGAACTCGAATTGGCGACCGTGCGCAATCGCCAGATCGGCTTTATTTTTCAAGCCCACCATCTCCTGCCGCAATGCACCGTGCTGGAAAATGTGCTCGTTCCGACGCTGGCCAATCCCTCACCCGGTCGAAAGACCACCCTCTCCCCATCCGATGGGGAGAGGGGCGGGGCGAGGGGATCGTCACTTGAATCCGCTGGCGGTCGCGCGGAACGCCTTTTGAAACGCGTCGGTCTTGATGGACGCCTGCACCATCGACCCGGGCAACTCTCCGGCGGTGAGCGGCAACGCGTCGCCGTCGTGCGAGCCTTGATCAACCAGCCGCAACTCCTGCTGGCGGACGAACCAACCGGCGCCCTTGACCGCACTTCGGCGCAACAACTGGGGCAATTGTTGCTCGATCTCAATCGCGAGGAGAGCGTGACCTTGGTTATCGTCACGCACGCGCTTGATCTGGCCCACAAACTGGGGCGCGTGTTCGAGTTGCAAGACGGAAAGTTGGTTTAAGATGACCAAGTGGACACTCATCCGCCGCAGTCTGCGCTTTCATGCCCGCTCACATTTGGGCGTGCTGCTTGGGGCTGCGGTGGGTAGTGCGGTCTTGATCGGCGCGCTGGTGGTGGGTGATTCAGTGAAGGAAAGTCTGCGCAAACGGGCGTTGGTGAGACTCGGATGGGTGGATATGGCGATGGCTCCCGGCGACCGCTTCTTTCTGGAGGAACACGGGAACTCCTTTATTGGCAGCGTGGTTAAGATTGATCGGAAGAGCCGACCCAATTTTTTGCGCACGCGCTCAAGTGGCGCTTTGGTTTTGCCTGCGACTGCTGTCAGCCAGGATGGAGGGGCACGAGCCAATCATATTCAGGTTATCGGGCTGGGCATTCACCGAGGAGAGGAGATTAATGGAGGTTCGGATAATGGGTTTTTCGGAATGGCCGCTCATCCTTCAGCAACCGTGATTTTGCGGGGCCAGCTTTTCCTGAATGTTCCGTTGGCGAATCAGTTGCGTGTTCAAGTGAACGACGAGGTGGTTTTGCGCGTGCATAAACCATCGGTGCTTTCGATCGAGTCACCAATCGCTTCACGATCCGCCAATGCGACGGCGCTCCGATTGCGAGTGACACGAATTCTCTTGCCGGAACAATTTGGCGATTTCAGTTTGCGGGCGTCCTCTGAACCGCCGCTCAACGCCTTCGTCAACTTGTCCGACCTTCAAGCTGCCACCGGTTTGACCGGGCGGGTCAACGTTTTTCTCGTTCCTCGGCAGGTCAAAGCCACGCAACCGGTTCGATCTGCGCTGCAACGCTGGTTGCCGGAATCCTACTATCGCCATGTGGATATGCTTACCGGTGACTGGAAGTTTTGGGACAAGGATTTCCGGACAGCTTGGTTCGACGATTCGGCGTTCCTGGGGAACCAAAACGACTTCGATTCGGTATTTCGCCTGTCGGACGCCGAACTGGAATTGCGCCTGTTGACTAGCCGGGAGGCTTTGGAATTACGTTCCCGTCGCATCTTTCTCGATCCACCGGTCGTTCGGTCGGGTTTGTTGGCCGACACCAACGCTGAACCGATTCTCACCTACCTTGTCAACCTTCTCCGCTCTGGCACGAACACAGCGCCCTATTCGATGGTCACTGCCGCCGGACCGCCGTGGACACCAGCGGACATGCGCAACGATGAAATTGCCGTCACCCAGTGGCTCGCGGATGATTTGCAGGTGAAGCCCGGAGATTCAGTTGCTCTGACTTATTTCGACGCCGAGTCCGGCGGGCGACTGGTCGAGCGAACAAACACCTTTCGCCTCCGGTCAGTTGTGCCCATGGAAATGCCGTGGGCGGATCGCACATTGATGCCGGAATTCCCCGGCATCGAGAAAGCCGAGAGCACACATGATTGGGACGCGGGCTTTCCGCTCGTCCACAAGATTCGGCAGAAGGACGAGGACTATTGGAAAGCATATCGCGGCACACCCAAGGCATTCGTCACACTCGCTGCCGGGCAAGAGATGTGGGGCAATCGATTCGGCAATCTGACGGCCATCCGGTTTCCGGTTCGGACGAATTTGGTAAATTGGCCGCGGCGTTATGCGGTGGCTAGGGCTAACGAGCCTCCAAGACCCGCCCCTCAGAATACTACGAACTTGGCAGAGATCCCAGTTCCTGAAGCAGCAGCCCGCTACGGACGCCCCGGTGGATATATTAAGCATTACGTCGGAATGCAATCGGCAGAGGAATATCGCATGCACATCGAAGAAAATATTCGCGCCATGCTCAAGCCCGTAGAACTCGGGCTGCGTTTCGAGCCGGTGCGTGCCCAGGCGCTCAAAGCCGCCGAACAAGCGCAAGACTTTGGACAACTCTTTCTTGGTTTCAGCTTTTTTCTCATTGTCGCGACGTTGCTACTCATGGCGCTGCTGTTTCAGTTCGGGCTGGAGCAGCGGACGGCCGAAGTCGGAACGTTGCTCGCGCTCGGCTTTCCGCCGCGCCAGGTTCGTCGACTCCTGCTGCTGGAAGGATGCACGCTGGCATTCATCGGCGGCATAATCGGTGTGTTGGCGGGGACCGTTTACGCCAAGGCGATGCTCCGAGGCCTGACCACTATCTGGCGGGACGCAGTGGGTACCTCAGCTTTGCATTACCATGCCAGGCCATCGACACTGGTGATTGGTCTGCTCGCAAGCACACTCATCGCGGCACTGACAATCTGGCTGACCTTGCGAAAACAAGGACAACGCCCGGCTCGTGAGTTGTTGGAAGAGGGTGCTGAGGAAAAGTTTCAAGCAGGTCGAAGTCGCGCCGGGCTGTTTGCATCTGTAGCTGCCGTGAGCGCGGTGGCTTTGGTTGCCTGGGCTGTCTGGAAAGGCGAGGCCGGTGCGGCGGGAATTTTCTTTTCCGCCGGAGCGTTGCTGCTGATCACCGGCCTTGGGTTTTGCGCGGATTGGTTCGGTCGTCTGGCCCGGCGGACCGTCTCGACTTCGCAGCTTACCATTGGCGGTCTCGGCTTGCGCGGTTGTTCACGGCGACGCAAGCGCAGCCTGGCCACTGTTGCCCTGTTGGCAAGCGGAACGTTTCTGATTGCCGCCATCGGTGTGTTCCGGCTGGATGCAAACCTGGACGCTACGAAGCGATCCTCTGGAACAGGCGGCTTCGCACTCATCGGCGAATCGACGCTACCGGTGGTGCAAGACTTGAACAGCAAACCGGGTCGCGAGTTCTTTGGTTTGGATTCGGACAAGCTCGCGGGCGTGGAATTCGTGGCGTTCCGCGTTCGCGATGGCGACGACGCCAGTTGCCTGAACCTAAACCGCGCGCAAAAGCCGCGTTTGCTGGGGGTGAAACCGGAAATGCTGGTTGAGCGGTTCACTTTTGCAAAGGGCGACGGATGGAAAGGTCTCATTAACACCCGGCTTCAGCCGGGTGAACAGGGCGCGCGCAGACCTGGAAACCGCTTAAGCGGTTTCCCAGATTCTCAATCGTCCAACACCGGATTAAAATCCGGTGCTAATGAAATTGAAATCCCCGCCATTGGTGATGCGAATTCGATCCAGTGGGCAATGGGCAAAAAGGTCGGCGACACGATTGACTACGTGGACGAGCGCGGACAGCCGTTCAAGGTGCGGATCGTTGGCGCTGTGGCAAATTCTATTTTACAGGGCAGTCTGATCATCGATGAGGCGGAGTTCATCAACCGCTTTCCAAGTGAGAGCGGTTACCGAATGTTTTTGATTGATACTCCAACCAATCGAACCGCGGAGGTTTCTGCCACGCTGTCGCGTGCTTTGCAGGATGTGGGTTTGGAGTTGCAGCCCACAGCACAAAAACTGGCGGCGTTTAACGCGGTGCAAAATACCTACCTGAACACGTTTCAGATCCTGGGCGGTTTAGGACTTCTGCTCGGCAGCGCGGGATTAGGTGTGGTGGTGCTGCGCAACGTGCTGGAGCGGCGCGGCGAACTGGCACTTCTTCTAGCGGTCGGGTTCCGAACGCGGATGTTGCGCTGGTTGGTTTTGAGCGAGCACAGCGCGTTGTTGTGGCTGGGGCTGGGGGTAGGATTAGTCGCCGCGATTGTGGCCGTGCTACCTTCACTGCTTTCGCCGGGCGCTGATGTCCCTTATCTCTCCCTCGCCTTGACGCTCGCCGCTGTGCTGGCAAATGGAATGATCTGGACGTGGCTGGCAATCCGGTTCGCGCTGCGCGGAAAATTGCTGGACGCTTTGCGGAGTGAATGAGCGCCGTGGATTTTCGGGTTGAAAACTTGTTGCGCCTCAATCGCAAAAGCCATGATGTTTTATTTCCCAGGTGGATTTGTTTGACGGTCGCCGTCGTCAAGCGGGCGAACAGAACCAAAGTTTGTTCCCCTCGCTATCGAGGAAACTGCCGACGTAAAAATTGTCAAACAATGCGACGGCGTCGGCGATTTCAACGCCACGCGCTTCGAGCGCCCGCTGCGTCTGACGCGCATCATCGACGGCGACTGTGATCCGTGGATTGGGTTGGCGCGTAGGCGACGCGTACCAATTGGGCTTTAGCATGAAAATGGTCTGGCCCAGCAGATAGCCGACCTGCTCGTTGCCTTCGTAGACAGGTGGAAGCCCTAACGTTTCACTGTAAAAACGTTGGGCGCGCGCCAAATCGTTCACCGCGAGCGCGACGACCTTGAGCCGTTGAAAGCCCAGTGGCGGTGGCGTCCTGGAATTCATCGTCGAAGGTTGAATCAAAGCAGTCGAAATGTCACGCCCAGGCTGCGGTTCGTGAGCGCACAGTTTACCTGCTGTTCGCAGCCGCCGTTTGTGTGATCGACTTTAACGCAACAGCGACCTCCTTGCGGACGGTCCGGTCGTCGTCCTCACTCGCTTTTAAGAGCGACGGCAAAGCGCTTTGCGCCATCGGTCCAAATCGCCCCAGTGCGACAGCCGACTCGCGACGGACCAGCGCGCTCGGGCTATTCAAGCTTTCCGTGAGCGCAGTCACCACGAGGTCAGGCTCTTTATTGATCACCCCCAAGGCTCGCGCGGCTTGTGCGCTCACTTGTGGATTTTTATCCCGCAACGAAGCGAGCAGAGCTGCCACCACTGCCGCTTCGTCATACCGGCCCGAGGCCAATCGAGCCGCCGCCGCGGAACGAACGGCAACTGCATAGTTCTCGTTGGTGACCGCACGAGTTAAGGGGAAAATGCCCTCATCGATAACGACGAGCGAAAACGCTGCATCGCTGGCTGTCTCGGCATTGTTAAGAAAACCGATCAAGGCGGGAATGGCCGGTCGGGCCGGAGGTCCCAGCGCGCGGCATCCTTTAATTGCCAAGACGTGACATTCCTCCGCCGTGCGAAACCGGAATCGCACGAAGGATTGTTTCTCGAGCAATTTCGACAATTGCAATTCGAAATAGGAATCGCTCGATAGAAGCATTGTTAGGAGTGCGGGCACGGCGTTTGTCCCCATCTCCCGGATGGCTGTTTTGGCCGTCTCTTGCGTGTACAACGATGTGCTGTTCAGATCATCGAGCCAGGCACTCAGTGGTTCGCCGCGATAAACCGGCTCGCGCAAGGGCACGACGCGACGGACGATGTTCACTCCTAGAACTCCGAATAGAAGAAGCAGGAGGATACAAGCCGCTTTTTTCGCAAACAATCTCCTTGATCGCGGCGCTGAGTCGCTCATGTCAACTGGCAAACCCGAACTTGGCTTGGCAGCGGTGCCTCCATCTACCACCAGGTGAAGTTCGGGTTTGGGGGATCGCCGCCCCAATTCTCCATTCCCTTCGGAAAGATGAAGCTTTCCACATGCACATCCCCGAACAGCATGTTTTCGTAACGCTTGCCCCTGGAGTTATGCCATAATGTTTGCTTCGCGTTTGTGTCCCGGTTCGCGTGCCATGGCCAGTCGCCCTGGATGATTTTATTGGTCGGTTTGCGGGCGATTTCAGATTCTTTGATGGATATGGCCCGGACGGTGCCGCGAGCGGCAGGTATTGAATCGGCAGTGACTTTAGCGACACGAAAGCCATCGCCAGCCCACTCGACCAAGTAGCTGTTACCCCAGCCCTCCCAGCAAGTTTTGACCTGTGGATTGAGCGCATCGCCGTGATCAGCCGGACAGTGAAACGTCTCCACATTGGAAATGTATTGATTCAAGGGACGATTGGTTTCAGCCACCCGACCACCATAGTCGCTTGCGTAACCTGAAGTATTCGCATTGGTCCAATACTTGCCGCCGACCGACGCCCAACCATCGTGTGCGGGATAAAAATCTGCGTGATCTTCAGCGTACAGTTTGTAGGCGATTCCGATCTGCTTCTGATTACTGATGCACTTGGTTTTGAGTGCTTGAGACTTGGCGCGAGCCAGGGCCGGCAGCAACAGCCCGGCAAGAATGGCGATAATGGCGATGACGACGAGCAACTCAATAAGTGTGAATGCATCGTTGCCGGTGCGAGCGGTAGGGCGGCGAATCTCTTTCATAAGAAACTCGAAAACGCTAGCACTGAACTGCTCTTGAGTAAATGACGGATTTGGCGGTGCCCACGCTCCAGCGCTTATGCCGCTTCACAATTTCAATGCTACGCTGGTTGAGAGTCTTTTCCAACCGCTTTCCCACGCGCACTTCCGGCTTTTTCATTTTGATTTTTTCCTTTTTAATTGAGCCATGATTACGCGCTACTCCCGCCCCGAAATGCGGGCCATCTGGACCGACGAAAACAAACTCAAGATCTGGTTGCAGATCGAACTCCTCGCCAGCGAAGCGCTGGTGAAGGAAGGCGTCGTCCCCGCCAAGGATTTCCAGAAGATCAAAGCCGGTTGCGACAAATGGTTCGCCGAC
>CAZYYS010000126.1:12117-14743 GCA_964651015.1 uncultured Verrucomicrobiota bacterium | reverse complement strand
CCGGCGGTGCGCGCTCCCTGAACATCCTCTGAAGGGCTGTCACCGACGTGAAGGACCGACTGTGGCGACAAGCCAAGCTTCTTGATCGCTACATCGAAAATAACCGAAGCCGGTTTGACGAAACCAACCTCGGAGGAAACAACGATAGTCTCAAAGTATTGGTAGAGTTTCAGTTGGTGGAGTAGCGGTCGCAGTCGTTCGTCCCAGTTTGAAATAACCGCCAGCCTGATGCCAACCGTTGCCAGTGATTCCAATGCGGGTAATGCGTCGTCAAAAATGCGCCAGGACTCTGGTGATGCAAAGCATCGATACAGTTCCGGGAAAAACGTCCGGCTCAATTCCGCTTGAACTAGCCCAGCGAAGGTTCTCTCCACCAAATCTGCCCAGTCTGCGCGAGTGTGATTGAAGTTTGTTTTCGCCTGCCATGCGGCACGGAATTTTTGGTTGATTTGCTCCGGCGAGAGATTTTTCACCCCATGACTCTTTGCAACCTCGGCATATACGTGCCCAACCGAAGGCCACGGCTGGATAAGCGTGCCGCCGACGTCGAATGTGACGGCTTGGATGTGAGTTTCATCGTTCACTGAGGTGACTGGAACATACTCGCCGGGTTTCGGTTACAAAAGCTCAATCGGGTTCAACGCGACATGCAGAACCAAATAATTACTCGGCCTTCCAATCCGGTAAACTCATTCCAAATTCTTCCGCCAGAAAACTCCACCGGTCCGCAGCCTCTTCGATGATTTTGGTTGTGGGCTTCCCGGCGCCGTGACCGGCCCGAGTTTCGATGCGAATCAACACCGGCTGGTCGCCACCTTGGGCGGCCTGGAGCGTAGCGGCGAATTTGAAGCTGTGTGCGGGCACCACGCGGTCATCATGGTCCGCGGTGGTGACGAGTGTGGCGGGATACTTTGTGCCGGGATGGATGTTGTGCAACGGTGAGTAAGCGTAAAGAGCCTTGAACTGTTCCGGGTCATCAGCCGAACCGTAGTCCGAAGTCCAGGCCCAGCCGATCGTAAATCTGTGAAAGCGCAGCATGTCCATCACACCGACTGCCGGCAGCGCCGCGCCAAACAAATCCGGTCGTTGCGTCATACACGCGCCCACGAGCAAGCCACCGTTACTGCCCCCGCCGATCGCGAGCTTTTTGGGGCACGCATATTTGTTCGCAATCAACCATTCCGCCGCGGCGATGAAGTCATCGAAGACATTTTGCTTCTTAAGTTTCATGCCGGCTTGATGCCATTCCTCGCCGTATTCACCGCCACCCCGCAGATTTGCCATCGCATAAACACCGCCCATTTCCAGCCAGACCAGATTGGCGACGGAGAAGTTTGGCGTCAGGCTGATATCAAAACCTCCATACCCGTATAGGTATGTCGGATTCTTGCCGTTGAGCTTTAACCCTTTCCTGCTCGTAATAAACATTGGCACGCGCGTCCCGTCCTTGCTGCGATAAAACACTTGCTTGGTTTCGTAAGCGGCAGGATCGAAATCGGCTTTGGGCTGGCGGAACACAGTGCTTTGGCCAGTCAGCAGGTCGTAGCGGTAAATCGTGCCGGGCGTGGTAATGCTGGTGAAGGAATAAAATGTCTCCGTGTCGTTGCGCTTGCCGCCGAAGCCGCCGGCCGTGCCAAGACCGGGCAATTGAATCTGCCGATCGAACCGGCCATTGCGAGCAAGCACTTTTACTTCGCTGCGCGCATCCCTGAGATACGAAACGACCAATTGATCGTTGATCAGGCTGGCGCCCTGAAGACGGTCGTTGGTTTGGGGGACGATTTCAGTCCAGTCTGCGCGCGTGGGCTTGGTGATGTCGATGGCAACGATGCGACCACGCGGCGCATTTAGATCGGTGCGGAAATAAAACAACCTGCCAACGTTGTCGATGAAATCGTACGAGGCGTCGAAGTCGTTCAGTAATTCGATGACGGGCGTATCCAGTTTTTCCAGTTCTTTGTAGAACACGCGGTTGCGAGTGTCGGTGCCCTTCCAAACCGAAATGATCAAATATTTTCCATCGTCGGTTACGGCGCCGCCAAAACCCCATTCCTTCTGGTCGGGACGGTGATAAACGAGCTCATCTTCAGCTTGTGGGCTGCCGAGCCGATGGTAGTAAAGCTTGTGGAAGTAATTGACGCCTTTGAGTTCGTTGGTCTTGGCCGGCTCGTCATAGCGACTGTAGAAAAATCCTTTGCCATCCATTGTCCACGAGGCGCCGGAGAATTTCACCCACTTGATTTCATCCGGCAGATCGACGGCAGTAGCGACGTCGCGCACCTTCCATTCCTGCCAATCCGAACCGGCTTTTGAAATGCCATATGCCATCAATCTGCCGTCATCGCTGACGGCGTAGCCACTGAGTGCGACCGTGCCGTCGGCGGAAAGCTTGTTAGGATCGAGCAGCACCGTTGGCGTCGCGTCCAGTGCATTCATCGTGTAGAGAACACTCTGATTTTGCAGACCATCGTTCTTGGTGAAAAAGTAGCGACCGCCTTCCTTGAACGGCACCCCATAACGCTCATAATTCCAGAGCTTCGTCAGGCGTTGTTTGATGGCGGCACGCTCAGGAATCCTTTCGAGATAATCGAATGTGACTTTGTTCTGCGCCTCCACCCACGCTTTC
>CAZYYS010000126.1:0-12107 GCA_964651015.1 uncultured Verrucomicrobiota bacterium | reverse complement strand
TTTCGTCGCCGCTGAGTTATCATCTTCCAGCCAGCGGTAAGGATCGGCGACTTTTGTGCCGTGATAGTCATCGACCTGGTTGGCTTTTACAGTCACGGGATAATGAAGTGGCGGCGAAATGTGGGCGCAACCAACCAACAAACACACGGCAACAACCGGTAACAATATGCGGCCAGGCAAAATCATTGAAATACAATGCGAATCAGCCTCGAATGCGTCAAAATGATTCCATCGCCCGTTGCGAGCGCTTGCCACTGACAAACCAACTTTGTTACGTCTCAACCTTGGGCCAATCGCGGCTGGATTTATGCATCGGGCTGCTACCGCCTGCCTGTCCACTCATTCAACGCCTTCTCGTCACCAGCCGGGGCGGCGGCAAGATGCAACGACTCCATCGCTTCGCCGATAAGGTAAAGCGAGCCGGTGATAACAGTGAAAGGATCGCCGTCAGCTTTTTGGATCGCTTCTTGAAGCGAGGAACAAGCGCTGACTTCCGCCATCGGATTGCTTCGCTCACAAACTGAAAGCAGTTCCGCCGGGGCGGCAGTGCGCTCGCTATTCACCGGAACCAGCAGAATGCGGCCGGCTGCTGGGGCGAGAATTTCGCATATCCGCTCGCAATCCTTGTCACGCAGGATGCCGAGAATCAGGTTTGGTTGAACTGCGGGAAAATACTTTTGCCACGCTGTGACCAGCGATTCCGCACCTGCTGGATTGTGCGCCGCGTCGAGCAAGACTTTTCCGCCGGAATCTTTGGTGATCAATTGCAGTCGTCCGGGCCACCGTACCGAGAGCAAGCCTTGGCGGATGGCTTCCTCGGAAACCGGAATCTGCGTGGTGAGCTTTCGCACCGTGTTGATAGCGAGGGCGGCGTTCAAGCGTTGATGTTCTCCCAACAGAGGAAGTTCGAGACCGTTCAGCGGTTGCAATTCGGTCTGAGCCTGCGTGATCAAATTGAGCGGCGCGTTCCGTTCGCGGGCGACCTCGATCAGGACCTTCAAGGCTTCACGATTGTCAACCGCGGTGGTGACCAGCACGCCGGACTTGATGATACCGGCCTTTTCAAACGCAATGTTCTCCACGGTCGCGCCCAGCCATTGCTGGTGATCGAGTTGCACGTTGGTGATGACGCAGGCCAGCGGTGTGACGATGTTCGTCGCATCCAGCCGTCCGCCCATGCCGGTTTCCCAGATCACGAGATCGCATTTCCGTTCGGCGAAATAACGCAGTGCCATGACGGTCACGACTTCGAAAAAGGTGGGGTGATGTTCGACGGAAAATTCCCGGAGCAAAGTTTGCATTTCCTCAACCAGCCTCGCCACATCGGCTTCACTGATGGGCTGGCGGTTGATCTGAATTCGCTCGCGAAACGACACGAGATGCGGCGACGTGAACAACCCCACGCGCAATCCCGCCGTGCGGTAAATGCTTTCGAGCATTGCGCACGTTGACCCCTTGCCGTTGGTGCCGGCAACGTGAATGAAGCGGAGTTGGTTTTGGGGGTTGCTGGTCAATGCGGCGAGTTTGAAAGTGTTTTCCAGCCCGAACTTTGCGCCGAACAAGCGCAAGCCGTAGAGAAACTTGATGGCTTCGGTGTAGGTCATCGCTCCACAGTAAACGTGATGTCGCAGGTCGTCTTGTCGGTGGACTTTGCGCGCCGTGGTCTTTCACGCCCGCCGTCATCGTGGCGATCTTTCCCAATGCTGTAGATGACGCAACCCTTTTCAAGAGGCTTGTATCGCAATGGTTGGCCATCGAAAGGGTCCACGGGAAGCGCCGGAAGATAGTTCGGGACGAGTTCGTCGAGATTCTTGGGAAACCGCCCATTCGAGATTTCGAAGCGCTCCACCAGTGAATCAAAGGACGAATTCGGGCACGCCTGCCATTTCTTTTGCTCGATGCCTGCGCTCCTCATCCGTCATTGGAAACAAGCCAACCAACTTCTCACTTAGCCTGAGAACTTCGTTGAGCGGCATGCCGGTCTTGTAGTGTTGAGCCCACCAAGCGGTTCTCTTTTGCTGAATCTCGGTTTGTGGTGCCACGTTCATAAGATTTCACAGCGGCTTGTGATGAATCTGCTGGTGCGCCGCCGCAATGAAGCCTTTGAACAAGGGATGCGGTTGGTGCGGCTTGCTGTGGAATTCGGGATGGAACTGGCTCGCGATAAAGAACGGGTGATCGGCCAGTTCAATGATCTCCACCAGTTTTCCGTCGGGTGTGAAGCCGCTGAAGACCGTGCCTGCTTTCTCAAAGCGCTCGCGGTACGCGTTGTTGAACTCGTAGCGATGGCGATGGCGTTCGTTGACCACAAACGCGCCGTAGAGTTGCGCCGCTTTCGTGCCCACGGACAACTGGCACGGCTGCGCACCCAGCCGCATCGTACCGCCTTTTTTCGTCACCTTGGTCTGGCCATCGAGCAACGCGATGACCGGGTGCGGCGTGTTTGGATCAAATTCTGTGGAGTGCGCCTTCTCCAGTTTCAAAACGTTCCGCGCAAACTCGATGGTGGCGATTTGCATTCCGAGACACAAACCGAGGTATGGGATTTTTTTCTCGCGGGCGTATTGCGCGGTCATGATCTTGCCGAGCACGCCGCGCTCACCGAAACCACCAGGCACAAGGATGCCGCCAAGCCCGTTCAAGTGTTTCTCGGCACCGTCCCGTTCGATGTCCTCGGCGTCCACCTTCTGTAATGTCACGCCACAGTCATTGGCCACACCACCGTGAATGATCGCCTCATAAACGGATTTGTAAGCGTCGTTCAACTCAATGTATTTGCCAACCACACCAACCCGGACGCGATGACGGGGCGCGATGAGTTTACGGATGATTTCCTGCCAGTGCGTCATGTTCGCGAGCGGCGCATCGAGCTGCAACTGGCGGCAGATCAAATCGTCCATGCGTTCGCGTTGCAGCATCAGCGGCACTTCGTAAATGCTGTGCTCCACGTCTTGTTCCTCGATGACCGCGTCGTAAGGAACGTTGCAAAACATCGAAATCTTCTGGCGCAGTTCCTTGTCCAGCGGCTTCTCGCAACGACAGACAAGGATGTGCGGCGCGATACCAATTTCACGCAACTTGGCGACGGACTGTTGCGTGGGTTTTGTCTTCAACTCGCCGGCGGCCTTGATGAAGGGTACGTAGGTGATGTGCAGAAAAAGCGCGTTGGTGTAACCGACCTCCAACGCGAATTCGCGGATCGCTTCGAGGAACGGCAACCCTTCGATGTCGCCGGTCGTGCCGCCGATTTCGGTGATGACGACGTCGGCCTGGGTTTGTTCGGCGAGCAAATGGATGCGGTTCTTGATTTCGTCCGTAACATGCGGGATGACCTGCACGGTTTTGCCGAGATATTTCCCTTCGCGCTCGTTGTTGAGCACGGTTTGATAGACTTGACCGCTGGTGAGGTTGTTGAGGCGCGTAAGTTTGACGTTGGTGAAGCGTTCGTAATGGCCGAGGTCGAGGTCGGTTTCCGCCCCATCATCGAGCACATAGACTTCACCGTGCTGATACGGACTCATCGTGCCGGGATCAACGTTCAGGTAGGGGTCGAATTTTTGGAGCGCGACTTTCAGTCCGCGATTCTCGAGCAACGTGCCGAGGGCGGCCGCCGTCAGGCCCTTGCCCAACGAACTCACCACCCCGCCGGTTACGAAAATGAATTTCACGGTTCGTTAAATAGTTGAATCGTTAAATCGCTAAACCGGAGGTTCGCCAAGAATCGCATCCAGTTCATCCGCGTCGAAATCATAAGTTGGCGATGATTCATGCAATACGAGTGAAGAGCCAGCTTTACGTTCGCGAAGGTAACGGATGTAGCCGTTTAGCAGTTGATATACGCGCCAGCCGTGCTGCTTCAAACCGTCAATTTCATTTCCCGGCAGATAGTTTTCATCCGCACAAACATTAAGGTCATCAATCAATTCTTCGAGCGAACCGCGCGCGTTTAACGTAAATTTTATCTGCTCCAGGTTATGATAGCGACCATGGCCTTCCGCGATATTGTTCGTGAGGGAAACTGCTGCGCGGCGCACTTGGCTTGCCAGCTCAAACTTTTCAAAACCTGGAAGCTGTCTGGTCACGCCATACATCGCCTTGCGAAACTGTCTGGCGACCCGATAAGCTTCCAAATCCTCAAATGTTTTGAACGATTGTTGTCCTGATTGCATGGCGAACCGTCCACCGAATCACGATTCAACGATTTAACAATTCAACGAGTCCCCAAAATCCTCTCCACCCGCCTAACATCCTCGGGCGTATCCACACCCACACTGTCGTAATCAACCTTCACGACAGCGATTTGAATTCCGTTTTCCAACGCCCGCAATTGCTCAAGTCTTTCCGCAGTTTCCAACGGCGACACCGGAAACTTGACAAGCCGCAGCAGCGTCTCGCGCCGGTAACCGTAAATGCCCAGGTGTTTCAAAAAAGGAAACGCCGCCAACTGTTCGCTGACCGAACGACTGGCGGCATCACGCAGATACGGTATCGTGCGCCGGGAGAAGTATAAGGCGCGACCAGCGGCGTTGACAACGACTTTTACGACGTTCGGATTGTCGTAGTCGGCGGGGCTTTTGATCGCAGTGGCGGCAGTGGACATTTCGTTGTTTGTCAATGCGGCGGCCACGGCGTCAACGACGGCCGGATCAATCAACGGCTCATCACCTTGAATATTGACCACGGCATCGCAGTCACACCGCGCCGCGACTTCTGCGATGCGGTCCGAACCGCTCGGATGGTCTTCGCGCGTCATCTCCACCCGACAAAACTTCTGCACGACGTCGCGAATGCGGGCGTCATCCGTGGCCACGATGACTTCGCTCAATGACCCGGCCTTTTTGCATTGCTCGACGACGTGCTGGATGAGCGGCTTGCCTGCGATCAGCTTGAGCGGTTTACCCGGAAACCGCGTTGAAGCGTAACGGGCTGGGATAATGCCGATCAGTTTCATCCATTTCATTTAGCGGCAGTGTGACAACCTGTCGAGCCTTGACCTATGAGTTGGCAAAGCTAACCGGTCGGTTCAAGAATCCAATCGGCCGCCGCGGCGAAACCATCCACGACAATCGCCTGCCGGAGTTTGTCCGTGGCTTTGCTTTCCCATTCCGCGCCGTAGCCGGTTCGGACTAGAATGCTTTTCTTCACACCCGCGTTCCAACCACATTCCAGATCAATGAGCTTGTCGCCCACGAAGTAGCTTTGCGCTAGGTCGATGCCGAACTCGTCGCGCGCTTCAAACAGAAATTGCGGCGAGGGCTTGCGTCCACGGTTCGGCTGGTCAGGCGCTTCGGGCGCAACGTAGATTCTTTGGAAGCGAACGCCATCGCGGGCAAGTTCTTTAAGCAGATGGGCGTGAACCGCCTCAACCTCGGCCATCGTGAAGTAGCCCCGCCCGACACCGGCTTGGTTGGTGACGATGAACAGCAGAAAGCCCGCGTCCTGCAACCGTTTCAACGCTTCGCCAGCGCCTGGATAAATCACAACCTCCTCGGGGCGATGGAGGTATTCCTTCTCCTCAATAAGCGTCCCGTCTCGATCCAGAAAAACGGCGCGTTGCCGGTTTTGTTTCAAGGCGTGATTAATACGAAGGAACGCCGTCCTTGGGAACTGGAAAATTCCCGACGAAACCACGCAATGGATCTGACAGTCGTCACTGCGACCGCAAGACCACCCAGCTTGTTAGGTTAGTGGAGCCACCCCTTGGATTTGATCCATCTGTCGCTCCAACCGCGTGATCTCCTTTTTCACTGCCGCAGAAATCCGATGTTTGGAGAGGTACACCGTTGCCAGGCTCACGCCGAGCGATTTCGCCACGTCGCCTGCCGGCCATTCCTTGACGACGCTTAAATCGAAGATCTGAAATTGTGTGGCGCTGAACCGGGATTGAACCTTTGCAATCGCCGCCTTCAATAAGTTTCCGCGCCACTCCTGGTCCCACAACGCGTCCAGACTCTGTGCGCTCAAGTCGGGAAGGCGTTCAACTGTCGCTGTCCGGGCGTCGTCACCCGCGGGCCACGCGCGCGGTTGAGCCGTGGCAGCGGGCGATTCACCTGACGGCCCATGCACGCGTTCGTCCCACCGCTCCCGTTTGGTAAACTGATTTTTCACGCGCCACGCAGCGAGATTCAGCAGCCAGGTTTTGAACCGGCATTTCTGCGGATCGTAATGAAACTCTCCCACGTTTCGTGCCACGCCGATGCAGGTTTCCTGCACGACTTCGTCCGCTTCGGTCTCGGTGAGGCCGGCCTTGAGCGCGAAGCCGCGAATCACGGGCGCATACACACGGTAAAATTCCTGCCAACGATCTTCATCACCGGTTTGAAGACCTTGCAAAAGACTCGCGCGCGTATGGGCGGTGTGCGGTTCCATTCGTGGTTGTGTTGCGGTCATGCTAACCCTTCAACCACGCAATTCGAGCGATCTTTCCAACTATTTTTCTTCATCGAACAGAAAGTTGAAGATTCTTTGAAAGATCGGACTGATCGTGTGGTTGAAGGCTTGATGAGAACCAATGGATATTTCTACGTGTGGCTGGTGCTGCTGCCGTGCATGTCACTAACCGCGCTCGGCGATCAGGAAGGCGACTTTGTGTTCCGGATCGAAGGCTCCAAGGCGGTGACAACAGCCTACGTGGGCCTTGGTGGGGCCGTTGTAATACCGCAGCTTCTCGGAGGAAAGCCGGTGGCGGCAATTGGCGCGTACACGTTCAGTTATGTTCTGAATGTAACCAATGTAACGATTCCCGACAGCGTAACCCAGATCGAGGAGGGAGCATTCAGTTCCTGCATCGACTTAAGGGCTGTGACGATTGGAATTGGCACGACCTCAATCGGCGAGGGCGTGTTCGCGAACTGCATCCGTCTCAGCAACATCGAAGTAGATAGCTTGAACCCTGCCTACGCAAGTGTGGGTGGCGTTCTGTTCAACAAGGAGCTGACCGAGATTTTAGCCTACCCTGCCGACCGGGCCGGATCTTACACTATTCCAACCAGTGTCATCACGATGCGTAGTCGCGCATTTGATGGTTGCGCCCACCTAACCAACGTGACGATTCCGAGTGGCGTCACATCCATCGGTGACGCCACCTTCGCAAACTGTCGCGCACTCACCAGCATTACGATTCCGGAAACAGTAGTCTCCCTCGGTTGGAGTGCGTTCGCCGGCAGCGGGCTGACGACGGTAGAAGTTCCCAATAGCGTAGTCTCGCTCGGAGACTTCGTGTTTGAGGGCTGCTTATGGATGACGAACGCCACAATTGGCAGGGGGGTAATCGCTATTAAAGAACATGCGTTTTTATACTGCATTAAGCTCACCGCCATCGAAGTCGATCCGCTCAATTCAGCTTATTACAGTCACGAAGGGGTTTTGTTCGACAGAGCACGCGCATCACTTCTCACTTATCCCGCCGGAAAATCGGGTTCGTATGCCATTCCGAATGACGTCAGCTCGATCGGGGACTACGCGTTCTCATATTGTAGTGGCCTATCGAGCATTGCGATTCCTGAGACTGTAGCGACGATCGGAGCCTACGCTTTCTCATCTTGTAATGGCCTGGCAAGTGTCACGATTCCCAAAGGTGTCATCTCGCTTGGTTCTGGAGCATTTGATGACTGCAAGAGTTTGACGCGCTTTGACGTGGATGCACTCAATCCGGCGTTTAGTGGCGTGGACGGCGTTCTCTTCGACAAGACGCAAGCTCTGCTCGTCAAATACCCTACCGCCCAACCCGGATCATACTCGATCCCGGACAGCGTTACCTCAATCGCGAGTTATGCGTTCAGTGGCTGCACCGAGTTAAGGAGTATTACGATCCCCGGGAGCGTGATCAACATCGGTACTGCTGCGTTCGCTGGTTGCTCGGGCCTTAGCAGCTTAACGGTTCCTCAAAGCATCGCGAGCGTCGCCGACTTCGCATTCGGAAACTGCCAACGCCTGGTGAGTGTGTATTTCCAAGGTGACCGGCCGCGCGCCGGCTTCGTTGTCTTCGCAGAATGTCCCTTCCTTACCGTCTTCTACCGGACTGGCACCAAGGGATGGGACACAACGTATGGCGGACGACCCACAGCGCTTTGGGAACCTCGACCGAGCTATTCTGATTGGGTCTCCTCCAGCGGTCTGGCGGCTCGGTTTCCCACCGCCACCGGCGAGATTGACGATCCCGATGGCGATGGTTTTACCAACCATGACGAGTGGTTCGCTGGCAGTGACCCAACCCAACGCGCTTCCCGTCTCGAACTCGAACTCACACCGCGTCTGGCAGATTTAAGCGAATCGGATCGAACTCCGATTCCTGCCGGCCAGCGCGCCATGTATTTCCGCAGTGTCCCTGGCCGCTATTACGGGCTCCAAAGCGCTTCCAGTTTGGGTAGTGAGTGGGAACTCCAAGCCACTCGGATCGCAACCCCCAACACAACGCAAACGCGGATTCTGTTGCCTACGCCCGATCCACAAGCCTACCTACAGACATTCTACCGTGTAGTTGCACTGCCATGAGCAAACGCTTATTACAAATCCGTTCCACATTAAAATGAAAACGGTGCTCCTCCAAAACGACGGCTTACCGGCAGACAGACCGATAAAGGGCTTCACGTTGATCGAGCTTTTGGTCGTCATCGCCATCATCGCAATTCTCGCTGGCCTGCTCCTCCCGGCACTTGCCAAGGCAAAGCAGCAATCACACAAAGTAAAATGCCTGAGCAACCTCCGGCAAATCGGCATCGGGCTGAAAATGTACGTGAATGATAACAACGAAACGTTCCCGCCTTTTTTCGCATCCCAAGTTCCGAGTTTTCAACTTGGCCAACCAGACTATCCGCACGGCATTGTGCTGGGCGGCGCGGATGGGAATGCGGTCATTACGGCCTGGGCGCCTTTGCCTCCAGCAAAAGAACGATTGCTCGCCACCTATGTTTCAGTTCCAGAAACGTTTCATTGCCCGGCTGATCGCGGATTCGACTCCTTCGGACAAACATTTCGTCCGTCGGTTTATGAAGCACAAGGTTGCAGCTACCGCTTGAATGGGCCGCTCCCTGGCTATGAGAATCTCGCTGAAGACTGGCTGTATAACCTCGGGCTAAAAAAGGAGAATTGGGTATCCGAACCGTCTCGCTTCATCATGATGCACGAGTATGCCGCGCATCCCTGGGAACAAGGAGACGGCACAATCAAAGTCACGCAATGGCATTCCGCCGCAAATCCGGGGAAAATGTTCGACGCCAGTACGGTCAAGGGAGACTCGGATAAACTGGTGGCCCCCACGCTGTTTGTGGACGGCCATGCTATCCAATGTGACTTCATCAAGCAGAACGCTCGTCGAGCGCTGGAGCCGGGCAAGGACTGGATGTGGTACAAGCCGGTCAAGTGACCTCGGAGCTACCGGAATTCAAATGCAAATCCGAAGAATAACCAACAAAACAGGAGACTGAGCACTATGAAAAACATAATGCGTAAGTTAATTGCCGGCGGGTCTGCTTTAGCGATTTGCGCAATCGAACGTGCATCAACTCAGATGAAGCAACCTAACACCAGATGGACAAAATCACTTGCGTTCTCGATTTTGACGACAACCATCACGGCAGCTGGGCAGCCGATCATCCCTGGCAGACACGAATGGCCTTGGATTTGGCACAGTGTTCCGACTTAACACCGATGGCAGTGGATACCGTCTGTTGCACAGCTTCGGCAACGGCAACGATGGAAAGGTGCCGAGGGGAGCACTCTTGGAGGGCCGCGACGGAGCACTTTATGGCGTAACTCTTACCTTCGAGTCGGGCGGCACCGTCTTCAGATTAAACAAAGACGGGAGCGACTATCGCGTCCTGTTGAAAATCTGGGCTACCTCCGCTCTGATCCAAGGAAGCGACGGTGCGTTGTACGGCACCACCTTCTATCCCGGGTCAGTATTCAAGCTAAATACGGACGGAAGCGGCTTCCAGACGCTACGCGTGTTAGGCTCTGGTGGCGAATTGGGCAGTTTTCATTCTGTCTTGGTCGAGGGACCTGACGGAGCGCTTTACGGCACTGGGATTTCGCCGCCGGACGCCCCGTATGGCGGCGTGTTCAGGCTGGCCAAGGAAGGGACCGGGTACACGCTTCTGCACAGATTTCGTGGCGGCGACGACGGATGGTTTCCAAACTCAGGGCTGGTTCTGGGGCACGACGGAGCATTCTATGGTTCCACCGGAGCCGACAGCTACAGCGGCGGGACGCTTTTCAAACTGTGGCCGCCAGAGACACCAGCCATGATCCGTGTCACGGCAGCCAACAACAGTGTCCAAATCAGTTTAGCCGGCGAGGGTGGCTTCCGCTATCAGGTGTTGCGTTCGACTGACTTCGCCACTTGGTCAGTGCTCGACACCATCACGATGCCCGCAACGGGCTCTTATATTTACGAGGACACCGCGCCTCCTCGCTCAGCCGCTTACTACCGCGCCGCCTGGGTTCCGTGACCGTTCTGAATCGCGAATCACCGCTTCGTGCCTGAAACGATTCTTTGCTCTCGTCGATGGGTCAACGGGCCCGATTCATTGAATCAGCCCAATTTTTCTCAGACTTGCCCGGAACTTCGGGTCGCTGTGGTTCCAAGCCAAATCATACATCGGCCCACCGAGGGCGTGCTGTTCACAGGCTTTCTCCAAGAGGGCGTAGGCTTGTTCCATGTTGCCGAGGTGTGCGTGCAGCGCGGCCATGTAATAGAGGTTCGGCGGCGATTCTTTTTGAGCCGCTTCGAGTTTTTGCTCCCAGTAACCCGTCTCGCCACTTTTCTGAAGGGCATCACGCAACCCGCCATACCTCTTCTGTATTTCGGCCTCGGCCATACCATCCAAACGGTCGCGAATCTCGAATTCCTGGATGGCATTTTTGAACTCCTTCTTTGCCTCGTACAGGCGAGCCAAGAAGTGATGGCCGGCACCATGGTCCGACTGCTGCACGATCGAGTTTCGAAGATACTTCTCCGCTTTTGCGAAATCGCCCAGGGCCAAATAGGCTTGGCCCACGTGATCAAGCATGACCGGATCTTTCGGAAGGAGTTTCTGAGCCAGTAGGTATTGGCGCAGGGCATTGGTAGGGTCTCCGGTCTCGAACAAGAAATAACCGTATTCGAGGTGCTTGTAAGCATTGCCCTCCTCCGAAATCGCCGGTAGCCTGGTCGCCTCGCCAGCTTCAGCAAGCGCCTCTTGGTAACGATGATCACGCCACTTGACGAAAGCACTTGCACCCAGGGCTTCCGTCGAGTTTGGCGCCAGTTCCATGAGCTTCTTTGCCTCTTCGCGAATCCCCCGGTCACCTTCAGGCTCGTCTTGAATATGCACGTACGCATGATAGAGGCCGTTGTGCGCTGGAGCAAAATCCGGTTCGAGGTCAATGGCCTGCTTGAATTTGGCTATCGCATTCCGGATCTGGTCCGGCTTTTCAAGTCGAATGAGTTCGTGTCCCTGCTGGACCAGATTGTTGACCTCTGGCTTCGATGACTTCGGGTATTTGTCAGCCGCATCGCGACCCAGTCGAAGCACGCCGATCATCGCCAATGCAACAAGCACGCAGATCAGAGTAGCCCATTGGCAAACGGCCCTTAACTGCCGCAATGTCCGCTGCCGTTTGACAGACCGGCCCCGTTGGAGCAGTTCCAAATCGGCGCGCATTTGGTCTGCGGACTGGTAGCGGTCGTGGCGGTCGGCGGCACAGGCTTTGACGATGATCGCATTCAATTCGAAAGCAAGCGACGCGTCAGGCCACTGGCGAATGTCAGCGGGAAGTTCTGGAAACTGGCGGCGGTCATGGCCGGTGAGCGTTTCATACAAAACCTTTCCCAGCGCAAAGATATCGGCTTGTGGCGTGCCCGGACCTTCGGGCGCGAGATAACCTTCCGTCCCAACAATCGAGCGTTCATCGCTGGCTTCAGTGACCAGGCCGATGTCCGCGAGTTTGGGCCGGCCATTGACGAAAATGATGTTCGAGGGTTTGACGTCGCGATGGACAAGGCCGTGCGCGTGCAAATGAGCGAGGGCTTCTGTCAACGCGAAACCGATCTCCAGCACGCGCGCGGCGGACAGGCGGCCTTGTTCGAGGTCAGCGCGGAGGGTGTGGGGCGCGTAGCTTTGAGTATC
>CAZYYS010000125.1:10101-14955 GCA_964651015.1 uncultured Verrucomicrobiota bacterium | reverse complement strand
GGCCAGAGACTGCCCCAAAGACACTTTTGCGTTTCGCCCCTCGCCTCGCATTTCCTGGGCGGCTCCGAGCCAGAACAAGGTTTCTGCCACCAGCAAATTGGTTTCACCAAACAGACTCCGCCGGAGCCGCAGCGCCTCCTGCAAATCTTTGATCGCCTCCGCACCTTCACCCAAATCGAAGGAGATCTTGCCGATGGTGTTGAGCAAATCAGCCTGCACATCCGGTTGATCTTTCAGATCACGGCCGACGCTGGCTTTGGCTTGGGCGAGAATTCCCTTCATCATCGCCGTATCCTGTCCCAGGGTCGCGGATTGCCGGACGCTCTCGAACATCTTCTTTAGGAAGTCCGCCACCTCGCGGTTCTTCGCCGCCTCGGTGGTGGCCGTTTTCGCGGATTGATTCGCTCGTTGCGCGGATTTGATCGCCCAATAATACGGGAACACGCCCAGGAGCATGATCGCCACCGCGGCCACGGCAAATCGCGTAATGAGTTTCACCCGCCGTTCCAGTTGGCGCTTCTCCAACACCGACTCGCCGCTGTTGAGCAACGCCAGGTCAGCGTGCATTTCCGCGGCGGTCTGGTAGCGCTCCTGGGGATCGCGATGGCAGGCCTTGAGCAGGACTTCGTTCAACTCGGAGAGTTCGCCGCGGTCGGGCAATTCGACGATGTTGGTGGGCAGTTCGGGGAATTGCTGGCGATCATGGCCGGTGCTGATTTCGTAGAGGACTTTGCCCAGGCTGTAGATATCGGCCTGGCGCGTGCCCGGGCCTTCCGGCGGCAGGAAACCTTCCGTGCCGACGAAGGACGCCGTGGCTTCCGCGCGCGCCACGAGGCCGATGTCCGCGAGCTTGGGAATGCCGTTCACGAAGACAATGTTCGAGGGCTTGATGTCGCGGTGGACAAGGCCGCGTTTGTGGAGGTGTTCGAGCGCGGTGGTGAGCGCGAGGCCGATGCGCAAACATTCGGCGGCGGGCAGCCGCCCGCGCAGGTGAAGTTCACTGCGGAGATTGCGCGGCGTGTAGGTATCGGGTTGTAACGCCGACTTTCCAGTCGGCGACTCGCCGGTTGAAAAACCGGCGTTACTGGCGGGAAGCGCGTCGCGCATGTCGTCGGCCAGTTCCATCACGTAATAGAAGCCATCCCCGGCGCGGCCGACATGGAGGACGTTGAGCTGGCTTTCGTGGCTGCGGGAAATGGGCTCAAAGCGCTGGATGCCGGCAAACTCGCGCTCGAACGGACGGTCGTCATCGAACGAACTGCGGCGGACGAACTTCACCGCGCGCCACGTGCCGAGCGTATTGCGCGCCAGCCAGACCTCGCCGTAAGCCCCCCGGCCAACGCGGCGAATGAGGGTGTGATCGGGGACGGCGAACGGCGGTGCTTCAACGGGCGCCGCGCCGGAGGGCGGCGTGCCGCCCGATGGAGTCCGAATCGCAGCCGTTGGATTGTGTTCTGGCATCGTGATCAGAGTGTGGTTTGGTCGGGAATTTGTCGTGACGTTACCAAACCCGTACGGCGCAGTTCGAGTTGAATTTCACGGAGCAGATCGTGACGAAAGGCGGCGGGGTTCGCCCGTGGCGCGACACGGTAGCGGCGCCAAGGTGGGTGCGGCGCAAGCCAGGCGGTAAAGGTGAACCAGAGTTGCAAGAAGAGATTGACGATTCTGCGATCGTACCTTGAGGACACGCCTTCCACGATGGAAAGGGAGCGCGGCTCTGTGAGCCGCTGTACATCGCCACGATCCAGAGTGCTGCGGGTCACAGACCCGCGGTCCGGCTCGGGGGCAACGCTGCTCATGAATTCGCCCCCGCTTTCTCCGCCTGCGCTTCGAGTCGCGCAACCTCCTTCTTGACCAAAGCGCTGACGCGATGGCGCGCGAGATAAACCTGGGCGGTGTTCACCTTCAACAGCTTTGTCACTTCATGCACGGGCAGGTCCTTGAGCACCGCGAGGTCGAAGATTTGAAATTGCTTGGGCGAAACCAGTTCCTTGACGCGTTCGATGGCCGAATCGGCGAGGTTCTTGCGCCATTCCTCCTCCCACACGGCGTCGAGTTCCAGACTGGCGGGATCGGCCACGCGCGCGGCCGTGTCGGTGCGACTCGTGTCTTCGGCAGCGGGCGGGCGCTTTTTCACCCTGGTGCGTCGGCGAAAATGATCGACGATCCGTCGTCGGGTAATGAGGCAAAGCCAGTTCTTGAAGGAACTCTTGTCGCGATCGTAGCCGCCCTCACGCATCTGTTTCGCGACGGCGACGACGGTTTCCTGCACCACATCCTGGGCCTCGGCATCGGACAACCCGGCTTTGACGGCCACGGCATAGATAAGTTTCCAGTAGCGGTCAAAGAATTCCTGCCAGCTGCCGTGGTCGTCCCAGTTGTGCAGGCGGTTGACAAGACTTGACCGCGTGGCGTCCGGGTCATCGGCGCTGATCACGCGAACATCAGATTTGCGCACAAGCACAGATTCGCAACCACGGAAGATTTCTTTCAAGAAATTGTTGGTATCGCTTGATCTGAAATTTCTCCCGGCATTTGTCGATCTGACGTTTGGAGTTCCTCTCGGTTTCGAGGTGTCCGGGAACTGCCCCGATTGCGAGCCGGCTGGGGCGCGCCGAGCTGCGTCACTGAATATGCCAGAGCAAAAACAGTGAAGGGACCTCACTCAGGTAAATCGCGAAAGGCTTCGATCTCCTGGGTGGCGCGGACGCGTTCCTGTTCGGAATAGTCTTCCTGGGGATCGAAGAAGATGATCTGGCTGCCGGAGAATTCAAATTCAAACGGGACGTGAATAAGTTTGTTGAGTTCTTTGCGCACGCCGGCTTGTTTTTCCGGCGGCACAAACAGGAGCAGGAAGCCGCCGCCGCCCGCGCCCAGCAGCTTTCCGCCCATGGCGCCCGCTGCGCGCGCCGACTCATAAAGCGTATCGACGTGAGCATTGGAGATTTTGTCACCCAGGCTTCGTTTGGCGACCCAGGTTTCGTGGAGGAGTTCGCCGAGTCTTGTCAGGTCCTGTTTGCTGGCAAGGATTTCACAGCTCTGCTCGACCAAATCCTTCATGCGCATCAACAAGGCGCTCTTGGCCTCCATGCTGGTGACATAGCTGGCGGCGATGTTGGAAGCGGTGCGCCGGATGCCGGTGTAGAACAGCATCAGGTGCGAGTTCAACTCGCGCAGACGAGCGGGCAAAAGGGTCAGTGGTTGGACGGTGACCTCGCCGCTGGGAAGGAATTTGATCTGATTGACGCCGCCAAAGGCTGCGCAGACTTGATCCTGTGAACCAACTGTCTCTTTGAGAATCTCCTGTTCGACGTGAATGCTTTCTTTTGCGAGTTGATACTTGCCGCTGATCTGCCCCTCCAACCCGCGCAGCGCATGCAAAAGTCCCACCGTGAACGCCGAACTGGACCCCATCCCGCTTCGCCCCGGCAGGTCGCCGTCATGATGGATTTCCACGCCACGCTCCAGTTTCAAATAGCGCAGAATCGCGCGGACTGCGGGATGCGCAATTTCGTCCACCGTCTTGCAGTCCTCGATTTTGGAATAAACGACGCGAATGCGGTGCTCAAAAAACGGCGGCAGGTACCGGCAGGTCAGATAGCAATATTTGTTGATTGTGGCGGCAAGGACCGCACCACCGTGTTGGCGGTACCAGGCCGGATAATCAGTTCCGCCGCCAAAGAACGAAACGCGGAATGGTGTTCTGCTGATAATCATGGCGCTTAACGTATCATGCCGGTCAATCCGTGAAGATAATCGGCCACGGGCGCACGGGCTGGCGGACAAATCTCCTTCGGCAGGTCACTGAGTTCAAAAAATTGCAACGCCTCACTTTCACTGCTTGCCGTCAATTCGCCCGAAACGATCATGGCCTCAACAATGACATCGATCCTGTGCACCACATCGCCATTGTCGGGATAAGTGACAATCCGATCCTCCGGCTCCGAGTAAACGCCGATCAGCCGCGTCAGTCGAATCGTCAACCCGGTTTCCTCCCGCACTTCGCGCACGGCGGCATCGGCGATGGATTCTCCCGGTTCAAGGTTGCCGCCGGGCAACCCCCACATCCCGTTGTCATTTCGTTTCTCCAGCAGAATCTGGCCAGAGGAGTTACGCACAAACACGCCCACACTGAGCCGGATGCGCGTGTTGGCATCAGCCGCGTGCTTTGCATACATTTGCTGTGCGATCGGGTTCACATTGCGAAAGGCTTTGATCTGACCTCATACCAATTATCAAAGATAATTTGTTGAATCTTGGCCAACCCCTCACCCATCCTTCGGACACCCTCTCCCCATCCGATGGGGAGAGGGGACGGGGTGAGGGGCGTTTCAGTCCTACCGCTGTTCACAGGAAGTTGATCTCAATCGTTCACGAATTCAGTTTGATGCTCCTGGATAAATGTCTCGGCCTGCCGCAAAGAATCCGGAGTACCAATATCCAAAAATGGCGCTTGAGCCACGCACACTTTCAACTGCGCCTGCCGGGCAGTCAACGCAGGAAAGACGTCCGTTTCAAAACTCAACGGCACACGCTCCGGAAATGTCGCGATGATCGAGGCACGGAACAAATAAACCCCGGCGTTGATGATTCCACCGCCGGGCTTCTTTTCGTTGAAACTATCCAACCCGCCGTTCGCATCCAACACTATCGTTCCATAACGCGAGGCATCCGCCATCGGCACGCCGAGAACGGCACCTTGCACGGCTGGTTCACTCAACGCCTGGAACATTCCGCCCAACGACGCCAACGCCAACGAATCTCCATTTAGAACCAGCCATGCATCCGTCTTTTCTGCCGAGGCGCCGATTGCGTTGAGAAATCCGCCCGCCGTTCCGAGCGGTTTGGTTTCGG
>CAZYYS010000125.1:0-10001 GCA_964651015.1 uncultured Verrucomicrobiota bacterium | reverse complement strand
GAGGCGCCGATTGCGTTGAGAAATCCGCCCGCCGTTCCGAGCGGTTTGGTTTCGGTGACACACTGCACCTTGATTTCCTTAACGGGTCGTGCCTGAAAGTGACGTTCGACCGTTTCCGTCAGGTAGCCGGTGGAAATGAAGACGCGGCAGATTCCTTGTTGCGCGAGGTAGCGTACTACCCATTCGACGAACGGTTTGCCGCAGACAGGCGCCATCGGTTTGGGCAGGTTCGGCAACAAGTGCTGGATGCGGGTTCCAAAGCCACCCGCCAGAACCACGGCGGCGACCTGATCGGGGGAAAGATTCACAACGGCAACACGCGGCTCAAACATTTGAATAGACCGTGTTCCGCAAAATGGTAAAGCCCTTGATCAATTCCTGAATGCCCCGATCCAGTCCCCATTCCGGTTTGTAGCCGGTGGCCGCCAACCGCGCATTCGACACGATGTAATCTCGCTTGTCGGGGTCCTCGCCAATGGGCGCTTCGAGGTAAACAAACTTGGGCAGGTGCTTTTGGATCACGCCGCAGAGTTCGAGCTTGGAGAGATTGGCGTCGTCGAGACCGACGTTGTACGCGCGGCCTTTCATGTTGTCGAAGTTGGCAATGCCGTGTTGAAACGCACGAACGACATCGCGAACGTGAATGTAATTACGTTTGAAGTGACCTTCAAAAATCAACACCGCACGGTCATGCACTGCACGATAGACAAAATCATTCACCAGCAGATCCAATCTCATGCGTGGTGACATCCCGAACACGGTGGCGAGCCGGAAGCTGATGCTGTTCTCGTGGGCGAGAACGGCTTCCTCGGCTTTGACTTTCGTGACGCCGTAAGTCGAAAGCGGGCGGAGTGGCGAATCTTCGGTGCAGAATTTCCCTTTCTCGCCAATGCCATAACCGCTGTTGGTGACGGGCATGATAATCCACTGCTGTTTGCTGGCGAGGCGGCAGAGCGTTTCCACGGCATGCTGGTTGGTGGTTTGGGTGGCGATCGGGTCGGTGTTGCAAAGCGGCACGCCAACGAGGGCCGCCAACGGGATCAGCAAGTCCGCTTTTGCCACGAGCGATTTCATCAACGCTTCGTCACGACAATCGCCGCGCACCACGCGAAAACCTTCGTAATGACAGCAGTCGAGAAGCGAATTTTGATTGAAATAAAAATTGTCCAAGACAGTCACTTCATGACCAAGTGACAGCAGTGAGGGAGTTAGAACCGAACCGATGTAACCGGCGCCGCCGGTGATAAGTATCTTCATTTTGAGTCCAGTTCTTAACCGCAGCGCACGGCAGGCGGCAACCAAATTTGTCCGTTAGCCGAAGCTTCTCCAATGTCGATTGCAATCACAAATGTTCGTCCTTGCAGAGCAATCAGATCTTTAGCTTTCCTTGGGCAATAGCGGCAAACAAGGCGGCGCAACTGGATGCGCTGATGAATTCCTTCTCCGCCAGGAGCGAGCTCAATGAGTGTTTATGGAACCGAAACTCCACTCCGGCTTCACGCGTCAAATCCGAGCGCAAGCCCGGTTTGACGTTCGCCGCGAAAAAGCACCACAAGCGATTCGTGAACCGGGCCGTGGACGGCGACACTTTCGTCAACAGTTCCCATGTTCCGCTTTCGTGGCCGGTTTCCTCCCATAACTCCTTGCGGGCCGCGTCCTCGGGAGTTTCACCCGGCTCAATGTGGCCCGCAGGCAGTTCGAGCGTCATCATGTCCACCGCCGGCCGAAACTGGCGCACCAACAAAAGATGACCTTGGTCATTCACGGCGACCATGATAACCACATCACAGCTTTGAATCGCATAGTACGGCTGATCCGCGCCTGGTGGCCGGCGGTCGAGAATCTGAAACCATGGTGTGGTGAAGACAATTGTGTCTTCGGGCTTGCTTTGGTTCATAACGACTTAGGTGTGCTGACCGGACTTGTCCAAACTTTGGTTTGCCATCGGCTTCAAGCTTGGTGTTTTTCATTTTGCTTCCATTCCACTTACCAGATCGCTCATTTTATGAACGTCTCCGGCGTGCAGGTTGTTGTCATAACCTGTGAAATGCCAAGGGAATAATTTGATCACCGAATACTCTGGGCTCGATTTATCCGTGAGCTACCTGCGCGAACGCATATCTTGAAACGCCCATGATCCTCCAATCAAGGCGACGCGATGACCGGGCGCAAAATGCCGGCCCAGTAAGTGTGCGACTAGACGCACAGTTGTCATACGGGACAGGTAATGTAAGTTTGGAACAGTGAGTTCCTCAATTCCGAAAAACCCGGTGACTGTCCACTCACTTAGTGCCACGGAAACAAGCGCTGCTATGAGCAACCGCAAGCTCCCAACTCGTTCGCTGGCCAATTTGTGCATCCTCGTGAGCGTTTGTGCCGTGGCTTCAGGGGTGCGCGCACAGCCCTGCCTTCCCACTCCCTCGGGTTTGGTCAGTTGGTGGCGCGGCGAAGGAGATGCCGGCGATGCCGTCGGCGCCATAAATGGCACGCTTTACAATGGAACAGCATTCGCAACCGGTGTGGTCGGGCAGGCGCTCAGCTTCGATGGGATCGACGACTGCGTCACCAACACTACGCCCGGCCTGACAAACATCCTTGATTCTTTCTCGATGGAGTTCTGGGCGTTACCGACGGCGGGACGCGCGACCACACCGGAGACCTATACCGGCATCGCCGGCATCTCGAACCAGCGCTACGCCATCTACCCGGAGAACGGCGGCTACGGGCCGGTGGGCGCGGGCGTCTCGGTCGGCACCAACGGCGTCAGCGTGTTCGAACATGGCGCGGTTTACTTGTCCTCCCTCCTGGTGTACGACGCACCCATTGTTGGCTGGACACACGTCGCGGTTGTCTATGAAAACCGACAACCCAAACTCTATCTTAATGGCGTATTGGTGCGAACCGGTCTGGCAAGCACACGCAATCCCTATCCATCCACCGGGCTCGGGGAGGCGGGCTCGCTAAACCTAAATTACGGCTATTACGCCGGCCTGCTGGACGAGGTTTCGATTTACAACCGTCCGTTGTCCGCCACCGAAATTCAATCCATCTATAACGCCGGCAGCGTCGGCAAGTGTGTGCCTCCACGTCCACCGCCTCCGTATTTCCTTGCCGGGCCGATTACCAACGTTGCCAATGGTCATTGGTATTATCTGCTCCCGGCGACGAACTGGGTCGATGCCGATGAATTAGGCAGGAATCTCGGCGGTCACCTTGCCACCATCAATGATGTCGCCGAAAATGAGTGGGTTTTCACAAACTTCAGTACTTTTGGCGGTGTCGAGCGCACGCTGTGGATTGGATTGAACGACACGGTCCAGGAGAATATTTGGCAATGGATCAGTGGCCAGCCAGCAGCCTATCGCAATTGGGCGCCCGGCGAGCCGAATAACGGTGGCGGCTTTTTCCCCAGCGAAGAACGTGTGCTGATTTGGAATCCGAGTTCGGGGCATCCTCTTGGCTCATGGGCCGACGCTCCTTCCGACCAACTCCACTCCGCCGTTATCGAAGTTGGCCCGCCCGAGACTGTCATCCTCGCCGGGCCCATCACGAACTCGGCTAACGGTCACTGGTATTACCTGCTTAACTTCACCAACTGGCCGGCAGCGGAAAGGATCGCCGCGAGCCTGGGAGGCCACCTGGCCACCATCAACGACGCAACGGAGAACCAGTGGGTCTTCGATACCTTCGGTAGATTTGGCGGGATTGAACGCCCCCTGTGGATTGGCCTGAATGATTCCGCCCAGGAAGGCACTTGGACCTGGGTCAGCGGCGAGCCGGTAACGTATTTGAACTGGTCGCCCAATGAACCGAACGGCGGTAGTAGCATTTTCCCGGATGAAGATCACGTCCTGATGTGGTACCCGAGTTCAGGTTTTCCAAACGGCTCGTGGAATGATGCGCCCTCGAATCAGTTGCAATACGCCGTCGTTGAACTGACTCCGCCGCCACCGCTCGCCATTGTCTCGCAGCCAACAAATGTGACCGTCTATGTGGGTAGTAACGCCACCTTTCGCGTCACCGCAGGCGGTGCCGCGCCGTTTGCTTATCAGTGGCGCTTCAACGGAAACGATCTGCCCGGCAAAACCTCCAGTGTGCTCTCGCTGACCAACGTGCAGTTCAGCAACGCCGGGCCGTACTCCGTCGTTGTCAGCAACGCAGGCGGTGTGATCGTAAGCTCAAATGCGGTGCTCACCGTGAATCCATTGCCTGAGTGCGCGCCGGTTCACGACGGGCTCGTGAGTTGGTGGCGGGGAGAAAACGACCTGGCCGACAGTTGGGACGGCAACAACGGTACGGCCACGCCGCGAGGGATAGGATTTACTACTGGCAAGGTAGGCCGCGCCATTTCCATTCAGTTTGAGAATGGAATTCTAGTTGCCGACTCGGCTTCACTAAGATTGACAAACACCCTCACGCTGGAAGCCTGGGTCAATCCATCCAATCAGTTATCCGCAGGCCTGATACCGATCATCTCCAAGTTCGAAAATCCGGGCCTGCCGTCCGACGGCAACCAGAGCGCTTATCTGCTTGGCCTAACAAACCGCGGCTTGGTGTCCTTTATGGTCAGCGCCACGGGTTCCGCTCGGACGAACACCACTCTTTTGACCAGTCAGCCTCTTCCTGAAAACCGATGGAGCCTGGTCGTGGCGACTTATGACGGCACAGAGTTACGCATTTACATCAACGGCAAGCTG
The DNA here is from genome assembly GCA_964651015.1 of uncultured Verrucomicrobiota bacterium. Taxonomy (GTDB): domain Bacteria; phylum Verrucomicrobiota; class Verrucomicrobiia; order Limisphaerales; family PALSA-1396; genus CAZYYS01. Next base: position 5,304 of record CAZYYS010000125.1, on the reverse strand, counting down.
GCAGCGCAAACAAACTACTCGGACAGCATATTTCCCGGTACCGCCAGTCTCGGCCTTGGCACAATTCCGTCGGGTAGTCCCAGTGGGAATTTCAGAGGTCTGCTGGACGAAATCTCAATTTACAAACGCGCTCTGACAGCCGGTGAAATCGAGGCGATCTACAACGCCGACCTCGTTGGCAAATGTATCACGGGGCCGATTATCATCGCCCAGCCGGAGAGCCAGGCTATTCCGTTGGGTGAAGATGTGAAATTCACTGCCACGGTTGTCGGCATCAAACCGATTACATACCGGTGGCGCTTCAACGGCAACATCTTGCCCAACTTCGTTTCGACCAACTACGTCCCATTGGTGCTCCAAAAGCTTCAGACCAACCACGTGGGCAATTATTCCCTGGCCGTAAACAACAAGTTCGGCAGTGCCATCAGTTCCAACGCCACCCTCACTCTGCTCCCGCCGCCAACTTGCACGGGCACACCCGCCGGCCTGATTAGTTGGTGGCCGGGCGACGGCAATCTGGGGGACGCGATGGGCACGAACAACGTCGCGATCTTCTCGCCCACACTCTACGCTACCGGCAAGGTTGACCGGGCCTTCAGCTTCAACGGCGCTTCCAGCCGCATCCAAGTGAATAACTCGCCGTCGCTGAACTTCGGCAGCAATGCCGACTTCTCCATCGAAATGTGGATCAAGGCCGGGGCGAGCAATTCGCTTTATCCGAATGTTCCCCTTTTGGAGAAAGGGGCCAGCACAACGTCCCGAATTGGCTACTCATTGTCCCTAAACCAGGGTCGACTGGCGTTCATGATGGCGTCGCCCCCGCTCAACGCCACGAATGTCTCCAGCTTCATCTCCCCAGGCCCAGACCTGCGAGACGCGATGTTCCATCACGTAGCGGTAAGTGTGAATCGTACTGCTACCAACGGCGGCAACATTTACGTTGACAGCCAGTTGGTGCTAACCTTCGATCCCACCCCGCGCAAAGGCAGCCTCGTCAACGAATGGTTGCTTTACATTGGCGCGCCGCAAAACACGATTTCCAATTCCTACTTTGGCGGCCTGATTGACGAACCGGCCATTTACAACCGCGCTCTCTCCGCCGAGGAGATCCTAGCTATCCGTCAGGCCGGAGCGGCGGGCAAATGCAAGGCAAAGCCATCCATACTTGTTCAACCCCTGCCCGCCAGTCAGAAAGCCACCGTCGGCTCAAATGTCACCTACAGCATCACTGCCAGTGGGACGCCTTTGCTGCGATACCAATGGTTGCTCGGTGGCGTACCCATCCCGGGCGCCACAAACTCTTCCTACAACACCACGGTGCTTGGTAGGCAGGAACAACCGTATTCGTATTCGGTGCGGGTGACTAATCTCTTTGGTTCCATCACCAGTTCCAATGCATTGCTAACTGCCAACCGCGTGCCCACCGTATTGCCGCAGTATATTTCGCTGGACGAGGACACGCCGACTCCGATCGCGCTCATCGGAAGGGACATTGATCGTGACCCGCTTACTTACTCCATCGTCGGGCTGCCAGCTCACGGGATAGTGAGCGGGACCGGGTCAAATGTCGTTTACACACCATCACAGAATTTCAACGGCCAGGACAGCTTCACGTTCAAGGTCAACGACGGTCTGGTGGATTCCGCGGCGACCTTTGTCAGCCTTACAGTTCATCCGGTCAACGATGCGCCGGTTTCCCAATCACAATCTGTCAGCCTTGACGAAGATACATCGTTGGCCATCACGTTGACGGCGTCAGACGCAGAAAGCGATCTGTTGACTTACTCGGTCCTATCGTCGCCGTCGCATGGGACTTTGAGCGGCACGCCGCCAAATCTCACGTATCAGCCGAACACAAATTACTTTGGCCCGGACGGTTTCACGTTCAAAGTGACCGATGGACAGTTTGATTCCGATCCGGCTACGATCAACATCAACGTCCTTTCGATTCCTGACGCGCCGGTGGCCAAAGTCACGGTTTCGCCTCTGGCACAATTCCCCGGCCTTACGAATCTTGTGGTGATCTCGCCCAACAACACAAACGCCACCGTGGTTCTTGACGGGTCGCTTTCCACCGATGTTGAAAATGATCCGCTGCAATACACGTGGCTGGAAGGCACGAATGTCATCGCCGCCGGCGTGCTGGCCGCGAATGTTTTACCCGTTGGCTCTCACGCCATCACTCTTTTGGTGACTGATGGGACGGACGTTGCGCTGGACACCGTGACGGTGGAAGTCATCACGCCTGCACAGTCAGTGGAAATACTTGTCGCGATGGTCAAGGAGGCGAGCCTCTCAAAGAAGCGTGAAAAGGAGCTGTTGGCGTCACTGAGGGAGGGGGCGCATGCTTTTCAGAAAAACAAGTTGGCCCAAGGAATCAAGCGCCTCACGTCGTTCCAGGACAAGGTTCGCAAACGAATCGCGCCCTCGGACCCGGTGTTGGCGGATCAACTCATCAACGCAGCGCAGGTGATTATCGATGCATTTTAATGGATTTTCTCCCGCACTTCGATTCGGCGACGGCCTCGCGATCCGTCCACCATTTCAAGGATTTCAGATTACGCGAAAAATCCTACGCGCCTATCGTTGGCCGCATTATCAATAGCACCCTGTTTTACATCTGGTTCATCTCTTACGGCAATGGTCGTAATGTAGCGCTTCGTGATATTGTTACGTTCCCCGCTCCTGCATCATTGTTTGAGGAGGGGAACATGCCCGAATTTAAGAGGCTTTTCACGCGGCTCATGTCGATTATGACAAACATTCTGTGGTTAAACGTCGGGCTGAGGGGGTTGAGTATCAGGAGTTTTATCCGGCGAACTCGAAGCCACTCTTGAATGAAATTGATGTGGCGCTCGCACGTCACTACAGCTTCACGGCGGGGGAGTTGGATTTCATCATCAACTCGGCGAGTGCTTCCCGCTTGGTTTCGCCTGTGGCAATCAGACCGCGAAAACCTGGAATGCGCGCAGCCAAGCCTTCATCATCGACGAGGAATGTGACCTCCGCGAGTTTGAGAGCCTGCCAACGATATTTTTCCGATGTTTTCACGAGCGAACTTTCGCTGAGACCGTGCGCTTTTTAAGGCTTAAAAGGGCAAACAGATTTTACCGTGTCATGACAGTTTGCTTTCTCACGTTTCTACAAATCCGTTTCGATCATGGTGCAGATTTGTTCCTGGAATTGCAAAATCAGGCACCGATCAGTTCGCGAATGAGAGTGGCGTTACTGGTCAGCAAACGAGGACGGCCCAACAGGTCAATAAACTCTCCAGAGGGATTGATGCCAAGCAGGTGGAAAATCGTGGCGGCCAAATCTTGCGGATGAATTGGACGGCTGATCGGATAAGCGCCCTGCTGATCACTTGCACCGATGACTTGGCCGCCGCCGATTCCAGCGCCGGCCAGTGCAATCGAGAAACAGTGTCCCCAATGATCGCGTCCGCCGTCGGGGTTGATTTTCGGCGAACGGCCAAACTCGCCCATCACAACCACCAGGGTTTCGTCCAGCAAACCGCGCTGCTGCATGTCGCCGATCAAGGTCGCAAACGTGCCGTCGAAGATTGGGCAGAGAACATTGCGCACACGCTCGGCGTTCTTGCTGTGCGTGTCCCACATCGGATTGTTTACGGTCGTGTCGCCCGGCTCGCGCGGCCAGTTCACCTGCACCAATCGCACACCAGCCTCAATCATGCGCCGCGCCAGCAACACGCTTTGGCCGAACTTGTGCCGGCCATAACGGTCGCGGATTGCCGGCGACTCGCGTTCCATTTCAAATGCCGCTCGCGTCGCGCCGGATTGCACCACGTCGAACGCCTGTTGTTGCACACGATCGACGGCGTTGATCTGTTCGCTCCGCGCGACCTGGATAAAATGTTGGTCGAGTTGTTTCAACAGGCTCGTGCGTTGCGACAGCCGCAACTGTGTCACGTCTTGCGGCAGGTTCATCCCGTCGATGTGAAAATCGGCGGACGACGGGTCACACTTGAAGATCAGCGGATTCCAAGTCGGTCCCATCAAACCGCCACCCTGTCCCGGCCATGGGATGGATGGATTGTTCACGATCGGCTCGGGCAAAACCACGGAGGAAATTGGCGAACGCTGACTCGGTTTCATCTGGCCAACCACTGCGGCGAGACTCGGCCAGTCCTCCGGGCCGGCGGGCGTCTCGGCCTGTCCCGCTGGATGTGGATAGCCGGTCAACATCCAGTAGCCGCTCGACGAATGGCTGTTGACATCGGTGGTCATCGAGCGAATGACCGTGAAGCGATCAGCAATTTGAGCGGTGTGCGGCAACAGTTCGCAGAAGTGGACGCCGGGAACTTTGGTGCGGATCGGTCGGAATTCGCCGCGGATTTCCGATGGCGCATCGGGTTTGGGATCGAACGTTTCGTGCTGCGGCGGTCCGCCTCCTAGGAACAAGATGATGCAGGATTTCGCCCGGCCGAATGACGTGCCTTGAACAGTTGAAGCGGTCGCAGCCCGCGCCTGACTGCGCAGAAGACTTGGCAGCGAAAGCCCCAGCAGACTCAATCCGCCAACCCGGAGCATTTCGCGGCGGGTCATGCCTTCGCAAAGTTTGGCGGTTTCGCTGCCCAGGGAGAGCATGAGCAGACCGTAGCTGAAGTTGCCTAGATCGTCAATCTTCGGTCGCGTGCGACAACCTTCCAACGAGCGCTCGCGCGACGGTTTTCAACCACGACTGCTTCCGAGTGCAACGCCACCGTGGGGCAGATGTGCCAGGGAATGCCGTAGAGGCAATCGCCGACGCCGAATTCGCCTGCCTTCGCCGTTTCGATGACGAGATGTTCTTCATTGTGAGCGACGGCTTTGGCGTCCGGCAGGTTCAGGAACCGGACGCGCGGGTGTGGCATCTCGGAGGCAACCGCCTTGTGGCCGAGATCGAGGCATAAAAGATTTGCGCCCGGTTTGCTGACGACGCGGGTCAACAGCAACGCTGCGGGGAGAAAATCCAGGTCAGGCAGATTCTTGGTGTAGCCCGCGTCCCAGAAAATGCAGGTGCCGGGGCTGCACTCGAAATCAGGACAACGTGCGTGAAGCGGAAATGTCGGGGTGCCGCCGGCCACGACCTTGGGCACCGGCAGACCGGCCCGCATCAGTTCGCCCCGCAATGCGTTGACGGGTGCGAACGCGGCTTCGCAGGTTTTCGTTCGAGTTGCGAGGTCGGTGTCGTGAATGTGGCCGTCGTAAACGTGAAGCCCGCCGGGTTTCAGTCCCGGCAGTGATGCCATCAAACGATAAAGTTCAATTGCCTTTGGCCCGGCGGCGATTCCAGTCCGATGCT
>CAZYYS010000124.1:372-14956 GCA_964651015.1 uncultured Verrucomicrobiota bacterium | reverse complement strand
CAACCCGGCCAGAATCGCGATGATGGCAATCACGACGAGCAGTTCGATCAGCGTAAAGCCTATGTTGCGGCGAAATCGGAAACGAACACTTGACGCGAATTCAGCTTTCGTAAAACAGGCATTCATGGATACTCGGTAAGATTGATACCGCGCAGCTTCGACGGAGTAAACTCATTTTTTGTCGGTGTAATTCTGCGCTTCCACCGCGTTGACGCGCCGTTGTATCATTTGGTCATGCCTCGAACATGCCCGCCGCTGTGTCTTCTCGACAATGTCTTGCGCTCTCGAAGAAGCTGCCATGAAACCATCACTCAACTCAGAAAAGCAATCCTCGGAAATCAACCTAATGAAACAAACTGGCTTCCGGGCTGATTTTACACGCCGCCGATTCATTCAATCGGCTTCGGTGGCCGCCATGTCTGGGGCGGCGGGCTTGAGTCTCATACCACCTGCCGCTGGCGCTGACAAAGTCACCACGGTACGCGACCGGTTTTGGGCCTGGGCGCACGATGCCCATTCTTATGACAACTCGTATGGCCTGCTGCGAAATGGGCGCATCACTCCGGTCGAAGGCGCTCATTACCTTGGCGTGCCGAATATCATCATGATTCGCTACAGCGGCAAGCCGACGCCGCCCTTTGAGCAATACGCCGTTCCTTTCAAGTCCTTGAAACGAGTCAACTGGTCGATTGCCGGTGCGGGCGGGGCCACGTCCGACGAGGAAAGAAAATACGTGCTCCAGCTGGCGGCGGCCATGCCCAACCTGACCGGCGTGTTCATGGACGATTTCTTTCACATTGATGAGAACGCGGGCAAACCCCATTGGCTGGCCGAAAAAAAAACTGCCTTTCCTGTCTCGTTGACCGTAACACTGCCCGCACCGGTCAGTCCGACCGAACTGGAACTGGTGCAGTCGGAGTTCAGCACCGGGGATTATCGTTCCAAGGATTTTGCCGTGGACCTCTCGGCCGACGGAAGCAACTGGCAGGAAGCGGCCCAAGGCAGGCTGCCCAACACGCCGGGGGCCTCGCTCTCTGTGCGTTTGCCGGGGACCTCTGTCCAAGCCGTGCGCGTGCGAATCCTGAGCACACATGACACCCAAAGGGCAATCAGTTGCGGGTTGCGACGGTTGCGACTCCGATCCGGAGCGGATGAAATCCCAGTGCATGAAGCGAAAGCTCGTGCCAGTTCCACTTACCCCGGTTACGACGCTCAAAATATCCTGGTCGAAAAGAAACAACCGACGGGCGAGGCGCCAGCAGCCTTGTCGGTCGAGCAATTGCGCAGCATCCGTAAACAATTGGAGAATGTTAATGGCCGGCGACTCGACTTGTGCGTCACCCTCTATACGTATCAGTTGGAGCCGCGCATCCGGTCGCACTTGGAATTGTGCGATGTCATTTCCATTTGGACATGGAACTTTGAAGATTTGAAAACGCTGGAGGCCAACTTTGAAAAACTCAAAGCGATAATCCCTGACAAGCGGATTTGGCTAGGCTGTTATATGTGGGGTTTTGGCAGCGGCAAACCGATGCCGATCGACTTGATGCGCCACCAATGCGAACTAGGACTCCAATGGCTCAAGCAAGGCCGCATTGAATCGATGATTTTCCTGGCCACGAACATCTGCGATTTGGACCTGGAAGCGGTCGAGTGGACCCGGCAATGGATTGCGCAGGTGGGCGATCAAGAGCTTTGATTTGGTTGTCCAGCACAACTCGCAACAGATAGGGCTCGCGGGAACGTTCCCAGCAGACGCAAAATTTCGAGAATTGCCGATCCCACGGCAAATTACGTTCACGCTCACTGGGTGGTCGTCAAGCGCACTATGCCCAAGCGCAGAAATCTCATCTGTTCGCCAGCAGTAAACGTTACTTCCACCCGCTGTATGGAGGGATCACGACCCAGGCTGACCTGCTCCTGTATCGGAGCAATCGCACTCCAATAAATCAAATTGGTCGAAGACTCCCAACGGAATTGAATGTCGGACAGTACCGCGAGGCGCTCGTAAGACGCGATCACGGTTGAGTTCGGATCGGAGTTGTTCTGCGCAATCTTGAGCGGGCCGGCGTCCACGTGCATTGGCTCAAGCGCACAGGCGTACTCAGCCAAGTTCGGAATGCCGTCGGCCTCGAGATCGGCGTTCTCGCCGCTGATCGCGGGGTTGGCGAGATCGTTGGTGCCCCAACGCAACTTGCGCCACGTCTCGAAACTCGTGCCGCGTGTGCGCGTGATGCGGACGGCGTAGGGGTCGCTGTTGCCGTTGCGCGTGTCAATCCAGACCGCCACGCCGGGCACGTTGAAATTTAGCGCGGGGACATTGCCGAAGTACTCCCCGATGTTGCGCCAGAGATCGAAGACCAAAGGCAGCAGCCGGAGGTCGGTCGAAACTTCGGAGAGTCGGAGGTTGGGCTGCCAGGTTTCGCCGGCGTCAAATGACTCGGCGAGGTAGAAGTCCACGTAGTTCTCAGCGGAGTTGGTGGTCTGGTGGCGCTTGTCGTAAAACGCCACGGTGACGTGCTGGCCGTCGGGCGACACCGCGAGCGCCGGGCAGAACACACTTTTGCCTCCGGGCGTGTCATTGACGGCCATCGGCGCGCTCCACGAAAGTCCGCGATCCCGGCTTCGGGTGAACAGGATGCGCGGGACGTTGCTGACAAAGCCCTCGTACGCCACATACATCACACCCGCCTGCCGATCCGAAGCCGCCGAGGGATTCCAACCGGCATTGAGCGCGATGGGATCCTGATGCACGACGCTCAGGCTCTGAACGGGCAGCGGCGCGTTGAAGTGTTCGCCGCCATCCGGCGAGAGGGCCAACTCGATACGCGAAGGGCCGGACAAACTCGTGGTCAGCCAGTGCCAGTAGATGACCGCCAATGCGCCGTCGGGGAGAAAAAAGGGCTGGCACTGACCGCTGTCCGACGGGCCGATGGCTATGGGCGTGGACCAAGTGGTGCCGCTGTCATCGCTGATCGCGCAGAAGGCTTGCTCAATGGAAGTGACTTTGCTGAACGCCACCGCCAGCCGGTTGGGATGCGGCGCGGCGGCGAACGTGTTGGCGGCGATCCAGTTCTTGTCCGAGCCAACCGTGGCCGTCGAGGCAAACATCACCGTGGGCGCGCCGAACGACGCCCCGCGATTCGTGGAACGGCTGATCAACTGGTCGAGCCCTCGAACGTTCGGCGGCGTGGAAACCGTCAGCGTGCTGAGGAAGAAATCCCCCGCCAGATCAATGGCGGCCACGATGTCGCCGCCGCGGGGCGCGGTGCCGCCGGTGTTCGTGGTGATGCCGGGCACGCGCTGGCGGGTCCAGTCCAGGCCGCCGTTGGTGCTCGCCGCGTAGCTGCAACTGATCGCGCCGCCTTCGTTGTACCAGCCATCATGGACAGCGACCAACAGCAGATTCGGATCGGTGAAGCTGCGGGCAATGTGCGGCTCCTTCTGATTCCGGAACGCTCCGACCAACTGCGGCGGGTCCTGGCCGAGCATCATGTTCGTGCTCAGTTTCGGATCCAACGCCACGGGCCCCAGTACCGCCACCGCCGCGACCCGGCTGGTTGCCGAGCCGGACGCATCGGTCGCCACCACCGAATAATTGCCGGCGTCACCGACCTGAATATTGGTGAACAGCAGGCTGGTGGTCGTCCTTCCGGCGAGCGCAGCCCCTTCGCGTTGCCATTGAAATGTCAGCGGGGCGATGCCGCTGGCAGCTGTGGTGAGCGTGATTCGCTGGCCCGGGAGTGCGAGTTGGTCGCGGGGTTGCACGGTGATGGTTGGAGCGGCAAGGACGGGGGACGCACTGTTCAGGATGATGAAGAGGGTGATCAAGGATGAGTGGGCTTTCATTTAGGGTTTGTGGTTGTGGGTTGGGTTGGTTCGGCAAGATTCATGATCCCGAAAGAACCGGTTGGAATCGCGAAATACGTGGAACACTGGATCAGGCAACGCAGCGGGCAATCGCCGCCTCCACCAGCCGCGTAGGGATGGGGCGAAGTGTTCTCCCTCCCCTTTCGAGTGTTTGGCGTATTTAGCGGTTTTCACGATTTGGGATGATCAATTGGGTTGCCCTAATCCCGGTGGCCGCAGTGAGGACAGCGGATGCGCAAACTGAATGGCCGTGGCTGGATTTTCCGCCCGCATTTGGCGCACGGGCGACCCCGGTTTTGCGCGATCCAGACGATCTCCTCGACGAGGTAGGCGATTCCCAACAGGACGGCGATGCCCATGCCAACGTGCCAGCGTGGGGACTGCGTCGGTTCTCCTCTCATCAAGAACAAGCCCAGTAGTACGAGCGGAAAAACTGCCGCATGTTTCCAGTTACGATAGCGTGTCCACATAGATCATTCTTTTCCACTGCCACAAGTTCGCGGAAGCATTCCTCTGACAACCGGCCTCACCGCTTACACGAGCCGGGCCTTCACTCATTACAGGAAAAAGCTTCGGAACAGGTTGCAGGGAGAATTTCAACCGCTGGCGGCCGCCCTGCTAAGGTTGCGGAATCCGCTCCTGTATCCAGCGCAAGTCTTTCAGGTTTTCGCCCACCGCCGGGCCGCCGAAATCCAGCGGCATCCGGCCACGCCAACGTTTGTATTCGGAGTGGCCATCTACGAAGGCGAGGTTGCTGCCGTTGTTGTGGCGGTCACCTGGAACGTCGTTCCAGTCCGTCTGCCAGTTTCCAAATCCCGTTGGCAGCACGCCGAAGTCACCGCTGGCGATCGAGAGTTCGGCAGCGTCGATGAAACTGAAGACTTGCGATGGGTTGGCGACTTGGGAGGCGCGCAATTTCGTGTGTTTCGCCAACGTCGGCTCCGCAATGTTACTACCGAGGAACAGACTCAGCATGTAACTCCGCAATCGGACCGCCTTACTCGGCCCACGCACGCGGGAACGGTCACTCGGGCAGTGGTAGGACGCGACGCTCCCGACATAGGTGAAAAGAACGCCATTGGTGATGTTGCTGACGGAAGTTTCGTTGAGTTCGCTGCCGACCACCCACGATCCGGGCAGGCTCAAGGCTACCGCACCCTGAAGCGTGCTTTGGTTGGGTGGCACGAGATCGCCGTGAGCATCGGTGTAAAGCACCCAGGCCAGGCCGAGCTGCCTGGTATTGTTCAGGCACGACGACGCCTGGGCTTTCGCCTTCGCCTTGCTCAACGCGGGCAACAGCATCCCCGCGAGGATCGCGATGATGGCGATCACGACCAGGAGTTCGATGAGGGTGAAGGCGCGCTTGGAATTTGGAATGTCCCTGCGATGAGTTTTCGGGGAGCGAGCATGCATAAGATTCGTTCTGGAACCGTCAGTCGAGATGAACCACGACAGGCCCAGTGCGGCGGAGTCGCAATCAACGGAGCGCGGGTCTATGACCCGCAGCAGCATCCGAAGAGTCGAAATGCTCCCACTTCCCTCGACGCCATCTGGGTGGCCAGGCCGCTGCGGGTCACAGACCCGCCCTCCTTGTGTAGCGGCCCTGTGGCGCGCTGGGCCTTTCGTGGTTTTAACTGCGTTTTCCAGATTCATACCGTTTCGGGTTGAACGGACGCGCCCCGGCGTGCAAGCGGCTCGGGCAACTGGCTGACCACGCTTGGTCAGCGCCTTGCATCGGACCAAATTAGTCACGGCGATGCGGTTTGTTTTCATGATCGTGGCGGGTTTTTGTCCCAATTCGGGAGGTGCTGGCCGGGTTTGGCAAGCTTGGGCTCCCATCTCTTCCAAATCTACTCTCCACCGTGCGGGGGCCGGGCGAACCCAAGGAGTTCAATCCGTCGCCAGGCCCCCAATCGTAGCCGCTTGCCAGCAACCTCGCCGATCATTCCACCGTGATGTGGTAAGTGGTGTCGCCCACGACATTGAAATCCGGCGCTCCGATGTGGACGTGGACGGTGTGGTGGCCCTTGGGCAGGGGCGCGAGCATGAAAAACCAACCTTCTGCCATCGCCGTCCAGTTGCCTGCGGCAGTGCCGGCAAAGCCATCATCAGGGACCGTCACCTCGAACACCGGTGAGCGAGCCAGGTATCGGTCAATGCTCCCGAGCGGCACTCCGTCCACGTCCCCGGAGAAGTTGAACACAAACTCTCCGTGGAAAACAAAGTCCAGCAAACCGGACAGATCCTGTGGGGTTCCGCCCGGGATGCCGGTCGCCGGATTGGTGTCGATCTCGCCGCCCCCGATCGAGAACAAGATGGCTTTGCCTGCGGGAACGGTAACCGACCGCTCCCACTCGCCCGCATTGCCGCTCTCCAGAATCCACACCGGGCCGGATTGATGTTGCGCGCCGAACACCACTTCGCCTTGTTCGTAGGCGGGACTTTGTGAGTTCGGGAAGGAGAACAGCCACTGCCAGTAGGTGGCCACCCATTCGCCGTAAGTCTTGCCGTACGGTTTAGCATTCGGTGGAAGTACGCGGGGATTCGAGTTGGCGTGGTCGCTGGCGGTGGCGTGTTCCGGCAGGCCGGCGAAGAGCGCCAGCCCGCAGGTCAGGGCGAGCGCGGCGCGGCGAAGCGTCTTCAGTTCAAGGGTGTTGAGGAGGTTTGCGGCGCGTATGGCCGGCGATTGCATCAGCATTTTCATGTTGTTTCCTTCGAGTTTGGGCGTGGTGGCCCGGTTCATATTTCGACAGCGCTTCAACCCGGAGAAACTCCGCAGCCAAAGACTCCCGTCCGTTCACTCCTTACAGGGAAAGATTCTGGCAAAGGTTACAGGGGAAATTATTCAGACGTTGCTGCGGCTCACAGAGCCGCGCTCCGCGATCGTCGCAGCCGGCCATATTCATCCCGAAACCTGGCGCTGCTCCACGGCCAATCTTTCGGGTCGAGCACCAGCTTCGCCTTCGTCGGATTGTTCTCGATGTAGTGGATCGTCTTCCGCTCGTGTTCCGAGTCGCGCATGAAGGTGTCGAAGTAATCTTCCGCCCAGAATGCGCCCTGCCTTCCCAGCAGCTTGTTCGCAAGCCTGCCGGTGTGTTTTTTCCAAGCCCCGACCGTCTCCGACATGGAAACCGTTCCGACCGTGAACAGGATGTGGACGTGATTCGGCATCACGATCCATGCGCGAAGTTCGTAACGCGCAGCACGTTCCGGAGCGCGGGTCTGTGAGCCGCAGCCTTCGTGTTCCAGAGCGCGGGTCCGTGACCCGCAAAAGTTCGAAAAATTCAGGAAGTTATCCTCAACCAGCTTCGCAATTTCAGGACGACGCAAATGACATTCGCCCCGACCCTTGTCGAGATACGCTTCGAGTTGCGTGCGTCTCTCGCGGTCGTCCTCAATCCTGGCCAAGTGCTCCCACTCAGAACGAAGTGATTCCGGAAAACTGTCGGCGAGATGAAAAGTGACGAACTGCGTGAGGCCTGGTTCATCGCGATGTGGCAGATAACCGCACTCATGCCAGCCGCGAAAACCTCGCTTGGCGTCTTCGATTTTCGGAGGCGAGGTCCAACGTCGCTTGCCTTCGACCAAATCGCGCACGCCCGGATTGCGCGGCGGACCGGGATGACGCGGTTTGTGTGGCTGGCTCATGCGAACAGTGAGCCGCAACGCGCATTGGCGCGCAAGCTTCGGGGAGGGAGCGCGAGTCTGTGACTCGCAGCGGCTTCGCGCGCCATAGCACCGGCGAGGGGATGGAAGCACCCGGTGAGTCGGACATTGCTGCGGCTCACAGAGCCGCGCTCCTTTGCTCAGGCTCCGCTGGGCTCGGTCCATTCGCATTCAGCCCTCGGTCGATGGCGCTGCCAAACATGAGGCGAATAAACGACGCCTCACACCACGCGAGGATGCCGTGACCAACGGAGTTTATGGTCCACGCGTCTCGCTTCTCTTCCCAGTCGCGATCTGCTCCAAGGTTGGCGCGCGCCACACATAGACTGCGTCCCGGCTAACCGAAGTAATGGCATTGCCGTCCGCCCAAAAGGCAATGTCCGTGACCGCCTCCTTGTGACCGGAGAGCGACGCCACCTCTTGTCCGCTCGCCACGTCCCACAGTTTGACCTTCCGGACCTTGCCCAGATCGTCCCCGGCCGCCAGGCGTCGCTCGTCCGGTGAGAGGGCGATAGAACGAAAGCCAGTCTGGTCGGAGAACATCGTGACCAGCGGACGCTCCGTGAGGAGGCTCCAGATTCTGGCCGTTCGGTCAACGCTGCTCGTGGCCATTCGTTGGCCGTCCCGGAAAAAGGCCGCCCCGGTGACGTGCAGCCTCTCGTTCTTCAGGGTGGCCCGCTTGCGAGTGCGGACCAGGTCCCAAACCTCCGTCGTGCTGTCCACAAACGGTGCGACCAAAGTGCCGCCGTCGGAAGACACCAGCAACCGTTCCCACAAGATTTTGTCGCGAAGCTGGAAGCTGGAAATCTCTCGTTTCGTCTCGATGTCCCACGCTTTGATCCGATGATCGGCGTATTCGGCAGCCAACACCCGGTCGTTGGCCGACCAGGCAACTTTGACGACTGCCTGCTCAAATCCACTGAGCGCCCCGATCTCGCGGAGCGTGGTCGTTTCCACCATCCGAATCGTACCGTCACTGGCGCCCAAGGCAGCGGCACCGCCACCGGGCCGAAGCGATACGGCGACAATGTTTGTCGAGCCAAGCGGGCGGCGAGGCGATTCATGCCAGAGGACGAGGTCCACGAGGCTGGCACTGTGATCGGTGAAGATCAGAAAAAGCCATCGGCCGTCAGGTGAGAGCGACCAAAGCCTAAGATCGGCAGGCAAACTCCTGAATGGGTTCTCGGCGGCTTTCGCGACCGGTTTCCAGAACTTGATGGTTCCATCGGCGCTCGAACTGGCCAGCGTGGCGCCATCGGGAGCGAAGGCCACCGAATAGACCTCGCCCAAATGGCCTCGGAGCGTATTCAGTTCCCGCCGCGTGGACACGTCCCAAAGCTTGATGGTGTGGTCATAGCTGGCCGTGGCCAGGATGCTTCCGTCCGGAGAGAATGAACCACTGCCGACTTCATTTTGGTGTCCGATGAAGTTGGCAATCTCCTGCCTCGCCGCCACGTCCCACAACTTAACCGTTCCATTTCCTTCCGCGGAAGCAATCAGACGGCTGTCCGGGGAGAATGCCAGCAACCACGGAAATGATCCGTGCCCTCGGAGCATGGCGAATGGCCCCTGGGCCTCCAGATCCCATAAGGTCACCGTGGTGTTGGAAGTCCCCGCCCAGTATCGGCCATTGGGAGAAAAAACCGCGGGATAGTCACGCTCTTGTTGGATCGAATAGGAGTCCACTTCCCGCCCGCTCCATAGGTCCCACTGCCCCAGCCGCTGCTGGGTCAGGTCAATGGCCGTGATCGTCTGGCCGCGGATGGAGACGCCACGAACATCGCCCGTTTGGAGCGGAGCGCCGATCGGTTGCAGGTTCGGGACATTCCACACCCGGACACCATGATCGTAACCGACGCTGACGAGGCCGCGATCCTCGGGAGAAAACCGCAGGAATGCTACGACTCCCGGACTGTTGTTGGAGGCGACTCCCACTCGGTTCGATACGTCCCAGAGCTTGATCTGGCCGTGGTAATCGGCGCTGACCAGCCATCGGCCATCACCGGAAAAGGCAATGCTTGAAACATCAGTATCGTGGGGGCCCAGCGTGAAAAGCTCATCGCTGTGGCATTGCGCCCAAAGGTAGCGCCATTCCCAGCCGCGCAGATCGGGCAGACCGTTCATAGGTCGATGGCGGTTGAGCAGATCAAGGGCGCGGCCCAGGTTGTTTTCGCTTACGAAGTGTTGAGTCAGTTTCATATCCGAAGCGTACGACTGGGCTTCCAGCCGTTCCGAGGTGCGCTCCGCTCGTTGCCATTGCCAGAAAATGCCCGCCAGGCCCACCGCTCCGACCAGATGCACCAACCCAATGAGCGTGGCGAGCGCCGGCTTACGGCGACACCAACGCCAAAGTTTTTCCGGCGCGCGGATGGGGCGGGCGCGGATTGGCTCGTGTTTAAGGAAACGGTCCAGTTCGTCCGCGAGCGCTTGGGCCGTCGGGTAGCGGCGGGCCGGTTCTTTCTCCAGGCATTTGAGGCAAATCGTTTCCAGATCGCGCGGCACGCCGGCGTTGAGCAGGCGCGGCGACAACGGCTCGCGATGAAAAACCTGATCGAGCGTTTCCGTCACCGACTCGCCGACGAACGGAGGCCGGCTCGTGAGCAGATGGTAAAGCATCGCGCCCAGCGAATACACGTCGCTGCGGCGGCTCACCTTGCCGCCCGCCTGCTCCGGCGGCATATAACTGGGCGAACCGAGCACATGCCCGGTCAGCGTGAGGCTGGAATCGCCCTCGAAGCGTTTCGCGAGGCCGAAGTCCGCGACGTGCGGCTGGCCCGCGGCGTCCATCAGGATGTTCGACGGCTTCAAGTCGCGATGCAGCAGGCCGCGCTCGTGCGCGTAGTGAACCGCTTCGGCGATTTGCTTCAGACATTCCGCCGCGCGGCGAGCGGACAACGGTTGCTCCTTGACCAACTGTGCGAGGTTCGGCCCTTCGATCAAGTCCATCACCAGGTAATGCTGGCCGTTCTGCACGCCGACTTCGTGAATGGCCACGATGTTGGGGTGGCTCAAGCTGGCCGCCGCCGCCGCTTCGGCGCGGAAGCGCTTCACGAACTCCGGGCTGGCCTGCGGGCCGAACAGCAGCGTCTTCACCGCCACGACGCGATCCAGACTCCGCTGCCAGGCGCGATAGACGATGCCCATTCCGCCCCGGGCGATTTCCTCCACCAGTTCAAAATCACCGATGCGCCCCGGCGATACGAAGGGCGAGTCCAGCGGATTGGCTTTGGGAGTGTTCGCGTAGCTGGGATCAGAGTCGTGGCTGGCAGATGACGGCGACTCTGGTTTCTTTGCCGCCGAGAGACCCAGCGAGAACAGACACGTGGTGCAAAGCCCACGCGGGACGGTTCCGGAGATGGCGGCGCCACATTCAGTGCAATTGCTCAACGCAGGCATGACAGTATCACTCTCTGATACAGGGAAATTTCTTGGCCAAGGTTACAAACCGCCGCTCACGCGGATGAGTTGGCGGATTTCCTCGTCCACCTCCGCCTCCGTGGCGACCGTGCCGGCGATTTCGGCGCGCAGCAGTTCACCGAACTCCTTTCGCAGCCGATGCACCGCTACCTTCACGTAGCCTTCGCTCATGCCCAGTTTCGCGCCGAGCACACCATACGACACCGGTTGGCCCGAACCCACGAGGCAAGGTTCGAGCGCGGCGAACACTTCCGCCTTGCCGAGCTGCGCATGCCGCGTCCGCAGCCGATCCATGACGCGGTCCAGCACCGTGAGCGCCCATTGCCGCTCAAATACCGAATCCGGCGTCGCCGCGTCCACCGGCTCAAGGCCGTAGCGCGCCTCCGCGGATTCCGCGTCAATGGAAACGACGGTTTGCCCGCCGCCGCGCTTCTGCGCCCGGGCTTTCTTCCGTTCATCGGAGAGAAAATGTTTCAACGTGCCGAGCAGGAACGAGCGAAATTTCCCGCGCCGCGGCTCGACGTGCTGCAAATCCTGATTAGCGATCAGCCGGGCCAGGAATTCCTGCGTCAGATCCTCCGCGTCGTGCGGACTGTGGCCGTCCCGCCGAAGGTAGGCATAGAGCGGATACCAATAGCTTTGGCAAAGCTGTTCCAAAGCGGCGTGCGCCGCCGGCGACGAATGTTCCTTCGCCGCCAACACGACGCTCCAATGGGTCGTCGCGAAAATCTGGGCCAGGGCGGACGGCGCGTTCTGTTGCTCGGGTGGTGGCATGGGGCTGCGTCGCCAGTTTCATAACCTTGCACGCCGCTCTTTGAAAGCAGGAAAACCACACTGCCACGCCAAGGCCCGCCAAGCCAGAAACCTCCGTAGCCCCCGTTGTGAAAGGGGGCCAACATGGCCCGAGAGTTGGCGACGGAAGCGCAGATCAGTTGAGTATTACTCGGCGTCCGCTGCGAGTTGGCCCGCAGGCCGGACATTTTTGCCTTCGCGTTTGGTTTGCGAATCGCCCAAGTCTTCGCGGCACTGTTCCAAGTACGCTTCGAGTTGCGCGACGACTTCGGGATGTTTGTTCGCAACATTGGTGGTTTCGCCGATGTCGTTTTCCAGGTCGAACAGCTCGGAGCCGATTTGCTTGGTGACGGTTTTTCCGGGTTTGCCGCCGTTGCCAGCCGGGTCCGGACGCGTGTAGGTGTGTGGAACGTGCATCTTCCACTTGCCACTGCGCACCGCTTGTAGCGCCTTTCCCCAATAGAAGAAATAAGCTTCGTGCGGGGTTTTCGCGCCCGGTTGACCGGCCATCAACGGCCAGATGTCCAGACCGTCGATCTTGTGTTTTGGCAGGTCGGCGCCGGCGAGTTTCGCCACCGTCGGCAAAATATCCATCGTCGCGGCCAACTCGCGGCAAACTGTGCCGGCCGGAATCTTACCCGGCCAACGCATGATGCACGGAACACGGACACCGCCATCGAGCGTGGTGCCCTTGCCTTCGCGGAGCGGTAAGGCCGAGCCGGCATGATCGCCATAGACGAGCCATGGCCCGTTGTCCGAGGTGAAGATGACCAGCGTGTCTTCGTCGATGGCGTTCTTCTCCAATGCATCAAGGATTTGTCCGACCGACCAGTCAATCTCCATGATCACGTCCCCATAGAGTCCGCGCGCGGACTTGCCTTTGAACTTCTTGCTCACGTGCAATGGCACGTGCGGCATATTGTGTGGAACGTAGAGGAAGAACGGCCGGTGCTTGTTTTTCTTGACGAACTTTACGGCGTGTTCGGTGTACCAGGTGGTGAGTTGGGTTTGATCGGGGCTTTGTTTGATGGCTCGATCGCCTGCCATCAACGGGAGTGGCGGGTAATTCTGTGCGCCGGACGGATGCTTCGGCCACATGTCGTTGGAGTACGGCAAACCGAAGTAATCATCGAAACCATGTTGCGTGGGTAGAAACTGCGGGGCATCGCCGAGATGCCACTTGCCGTAGATGGCGGTGGCATAACCGCGCGGCTTGAGGACTTCGGCAAGGGTCATTTCATTGGAGTTGATGCCAGTTTTCGATCCCGGACCCAGCGCGCCCAAAATGCTGACGCGATTGGGATAACACCCCGTCAACAGCGCGGCGCGCGATGCGGAGCAGACTGGCTGGCCGACATAGAAATCGGTGAAGCGCATTCCTTCCTTCGCCATGCGATCAAGGTTTGGCGTCTTGATGTCGGACGCCCCGAAGCAGCCAGCATCTTGATAGCCCAAGTCGTCCGTGAAAATAATGACGATGTTCGGCGGACGCTTTTCCGCTGCTGATGCGGGCGAAATGACTAACGAGGCCAGCAGGAAATGGAGGAGGAATAATGCCGAAAGGCTGGAGAGAAATCTTTTCACAGTAGGTTAAGATCGAGGTTTTCTTATTTCGGCACACCATCAGCAAATTGATCGTCGTCTTTCAGTTCCTTTTTTAGGCGATATAGCTCGGTCTTCAGTTTTGCCACCGTCTCCCCGTAGGCCGCATCAGCATACACACTCCTCAACTCGTGCGGGTCTTTCTGGAGGTCGAACAATTCCCACTCGTTGATCTTGTTGAAGTAAATCAGCTTGTAGCGTTCAGTGCGGATGCCGTGGTGCGGCTGCACGCGGTGATCTTGCGGATAGTGGTAATAGCGATAATACATCGAAGTCCGCCAGTCCTTTGGCTTTTCACCGCGCAACAAAGGCACGATGCTGCGGCCCTGAATATCCGCCGGAATGGAGAGGCCGGCGTATTCAAGAAACGTCGGCGCGAAATCGACGTTCAGAATCATGCCATCGTTCACGCTCCCGGCTTTGACCTTGCCCGGATAACGGATGAGAAAAGGCATGCGCAGCGACTCTTCATACATGAACCGTTTATCGTACCAGTTGTGATCGCCGAGGAAAAATCCCTGGTCGGAGGTGTAAATGATGATGGTGTTTTCTTTAAGGCCGGCTTGGTCGAGATAATCGAGCAACCGGCCGACGTTGTCATCCACGGACGCGATGCAACGAAGGTAATCCTTGATGTATCGTTGGTATTTCCATTTCTTCAGAGCTTCACCCGTCAGCTTCTTCGGCTGCCCGTTGATCGTGACCTCCAACTCCGTATCCACGGTCCCGTTCCATTTGCCCAGTTCCGGTCCTTTGAGATCGGGTGGTGGTAACGGGTATTTGATGTCGCTGCGATTCAGGTTGCGGTCAATGCGCATCGTTGCCTCGGTGGCGGCACTGGAGCGATTCCTGTAATCGTCGTTGAAGGTCGCTGGTTCAGGGATGTCAACGTCGTCGTACATCCGGGCGTGTTTGGCATCCGGTTGCCAGTCACGATGCGGCGCCTTGTGATGACACATCAGCAAGAACGGTTTGTCTTTGGGGCGGTTTTTCAGGAAATCAATCGACAGGTCGGTGATAATGTCGGTGACATAGCCACGAATGACTTTCTTGTTGCCCAGCTCGATCATGTCGGGATCGTGATATTTTCCCTGGCCGGGAAGAATGTTCCAATAATCAAAACCGGTCGGATCGCTCGTGAGATGCCACTTGCCGATCATGCCCGTGTAATAGCCGGCGGCTTGGAGCGTTTTAGCCACGGTCGGCTGGCTACCGTCGAAACGATTGAAAACTGGCA
>CAZYYS010000124.1:0-362 GCA_964651015.1 uncultured Verrucomicrobiota bacterium | reverse complement strand
GCGTGCAGATCGAGTTCACGACGAAACAGTCATTGAAGCGCATGCCCTCTTTCGCCAGGCGGTCGATGTTCGGTGTCTGGTTGATCCTGCTGCCGTAGGCGCTGATCGCGTGCGCGGCGTGATCGTCGGACATGATGAAGACGATGTTGGGGCGGGGAGATTCCGCTGCCTGCGCAGGAATGCCGGTGATGGCGCAAGCGAAGAGCACGAGCAGTACGCTGCCAAGTGCTGGAGGCTGTTTGAGAACTCCAACTTCGGTCGTAGCAGCCGACGTCAGGAGGCGCAAATCTTTCGGTATTTGCACACCGCTATGGTCAAAAGTCAGAGCCTCCTTACGTCGGCTGCTACTTTTCGAACAGGGT
>CAZYYS010000123.1:0-15009 GCA_964651015.1 uncultured Verrucomicrobiota bacterium | reverse complement strand
AAACAAATTGGAAATGCGACCCAGGGTAGCTCGTTCCTCGCAACCCTGGGCTGACTGCTGGAATCCCTTTGGGATTCAAAGCGGCGTCGCCATTTGTTTGTTTCTATTGTTAATGATCCCCTTCGCGCTCGTGGCAAAAGAACCTCTCACAACCCCGCTTCCCGCCATCACGCTCACCGATTTCAAACTCATCGGCAATCTCACCAACGAGCATGCAGCATTTACGCTCACAGCGGTGGCGAACGTTGAAAACCCGAAGGGCGGTTCGCTCGAATTGCTTTCCGGCACGCTGGCGCTCACGGAAGTCGGCCCGCATCCCAAGTGGGAATTGCGCGCGGAACAGGGACGTTACACGGCGGTGTTCGAGCGCGGCGGAAAATTTCTCATCACGCTCAAGTTCAACGTCGCGGTAAAGCAGAGCGGCAACTGGAACTCGGTGGATTTCCGCGTGGCACAGAGCACCGTGCAGCCGATCACGCTGCAAGGACTGGGCGTGGACACGCAGTTTGAATTCGCGGGCGCGGCGCGACCAGAACGCAAAGGAAACGACTTCGTAAGTTATCTTCCGTCCGACGGCGCGGTAAAGCTGTCGTGGAAGGAAGCGCGCAAGGCGGAGGAGGGCAAACTGTTTTACGCAGCGGAAATGTTTTCGCAGATCGGCGTCAGTCCAGGACTCATGCGACAGGTTGCGCTGCTGGATTTCAAAGTGATGCAGGGCGAATTGAGCCGCGTGACGCTGTTGCTGCGCGGTGCGGGCGAGGTCACGCGTGTTGGCGGTGATCAGGTGCTCTCGTGGAACGTTGAGCCGGTTGCAAACTCGACCGACCGGCGGCTCGTCGTGCAACTGAACCAGCCGCAGAAGGATTCCTTTGCGCTGCAAGTTCAACTTCAGACTCCGCTCGGTGCGTTTCCACAAACAACCGAAGCAATGCGTTTGCAACCCGAGGGCGCGACACGCTTTGCCGGTTACTTTCGTATCGTGAACGAGGGCGCGGTGCGGCTCGAAGTCACGCAAGCCAGCGGTCTCTCGCAAATTTCGCCGGATCAATTTCCCGAGAGCGATGCCACGCGCGCCGCCTTGCGCGCAAGCGGCAGCCAGCGATTCGCGTATCGCTTCTCCAGTGCGAATTACTCCCTCCGCGTGCAGGCGGATCAGATTCAGCCCGAACTGACCGTTTCGCATGTGCTCACGTATCACCACGGTCAGAACGAACTCGCGATTGAAGCCGAGATCGAACTCGATGTGCGCGAAGCGCCGTTGCGCGAACTGCTGCTTCGTGTGCCCAAAGGCTACGCCATCGCACGCATCAACGCCTCGGGCATGAGTGATTATTTCCTGCGCGATCCGGCGGACGAAACCGACGCCGAACTTCGCATCGTTTACGGCCAGCCGGTTTCTGGTCGTCAGGTCGTGCAACTCCGGCTCGAACGCAACAAGCCGCTCGGCGAAACAAACTGGACCTTGCCGCGCATTGAAGTCGCCAGGGCGAAATCCGTTCGCGGCAACGTGGGCATTTCCGCCGACGCGGGTTTTCGCCTCACGCCGGAGCGCACGCAATCATTGACCGAGATCGCCACGGCATTTTTCCCGCGCAAGGCGGCGAATCTTCAGGCCGCGTTCCGCCTGAGCGAGCCGGGCTGGTCGGCAACGATGCGTGTCGAGCGTCTGCCGCAAACCGTGCAGGCCGACGCGTTTCATTTATTTTCCATCAGCGAAGGCGTCGCTTACGGCAGCAGCGTGATGAACTATGTGATTTCCGGCGCACCGGTGTCTGCATTGCGTGTCGAATTGTCCGACGAGTATGGCAACGTCGAGTTCACCGGCAAGGACGTGCGCAACTGGCAGAAGACCACCAACGGCTACATCGTGCAGTTGCACTCGCCAGTGGCGGGCGCCTACACGCTGCTCGCGACATACGAACGCTCGTTCAAACCGCAGGGCGAGACGCTCGCGTTCACCGGCGCGCGACCGCTCGACGCGCAAAGCGAGTCTGGCCATACGCTTGTCATCAGCGCGTATCAATTTCAGGTCAAGCCCGTGGAACTTTCGTCCGGCTTGCTTGCACTCGAAACAGGCGAAGTGCCCGCCGAGTATCGCCTCTTCTTCGACGCGCCGATCCTTGCGGCGTATCGCTACACGTCGCGCCCGTTCAATTTGCGGCTCGCGCTCAGTCCGCTGGAGCAGGGTAAATCGCTCGATCAAGTCGTGGATCGCGCGTCGCTCGTCACGCGCATCTCGAAGGAGGGCCAGGTCATCACCGACGTGAGTTACTTTGTGAAGAATCGCGGCAATCCGAACTTTCGTCTCGCGCTGCCGGCGGGCGTGGAACTCTGGTCCGCGACGGTCAACGGCGCATCCGTTGTGCCGGTGAAGGACGGTGACGCAAATCTTATCCCGCTCCCGCAGCACGCCGATCCCAACGCCGTGCTGAAACTCGATTTGAAACTCGCGTCGAAATCGTCCGCAGCCTCGCGCGTGACAGTGGCCATTCCCATCGTGAGCGCGCCGGTAATGCTGGCCGAATGGAAACTTGAACCGGACACGGGCCAGCGTCTCTCATTCGTGAAGGGTTCGCTTACACCCGTTGGCGGTGTGCCGGATGTTTCGGGCTTTGCGCAACTGACACGGATGTTTTCAGGCGATAACTCGGGACGCATTGTGACGTTGCTTGCGCTTGTGCTCGTGTTGCTTCTCGCGGCGTTTGTCGCCTGGCGTTGGGCGGACCACGAAGGCGACCACCGTTTTTGCGCGCGGCATCTTCTGGGCACATCGCTTGGACTGGTGGCGATTCTGGCGGTGGTCATTGCGGGTGCACAACTGGTCAACGTGGCGGATCAACATCGCGCCTACGCGCCGGGCAATGTGGCGTTCCTCGCGCCGGTGCAACAGGCCGGCAGCGCGTTGAGCGTGGAGATCAGCAACATTTCAGAAAAGACCGCAGCATTCAGTCCCGTTTCCCTTTGGCCGGTATGTGTCGCATTGGTCGTATGGATTGCAGGATGGCTTGCAGGCGTTGAATGGAAAAAGACACTCGCAAAATTTCTGGGCTGGCTGCTGATTGCCTGGGCCACATTGCGCCTGCCCAACGGCGCGCCGTGGTTCTTCATCATCCTGGGTTTGTTTGTGCTCGTTCACGTTTTGATTCCCGCGCTGCGACGATTGTGGGCCTTGCCGCGCAAGCCTGCGACTGAAGGTGGTGTTGCACCTGCCGTTGCGACCCTGGTTGTTGTTGGTTTGATCTCGCTTTGTTGCAGCAACAGAGCTTTTGCCGCCAGCGTGGAAATAAAACCCGCATCCCGCGCACCTGTGCCCGAATCCGTTGTGCAACAAATCCGCATCGAAGAGGAATTCGCATTGATCACAACGAAGATTCGCTGGCAGGCGGAGAAGGACGATGTTCTGCCGTTGCTGATCGAACCCGCCGTGCTGACGCGGTTCACGAATCCGAAGGACGCTTTGAAGCTGGTGCAGACGACCGCGAACGGAAAGCGCGTTCAGCAACTTGTCGCGCAACGGAGCGGAACGTTCGACATCGAGGTGCAATACCAGTTGCAGGTGGCAAAGCGCGGAACAGAAAGCGGTTTCACATTGCCGACGACCTGTGGATTGATCAATCAACTCAATCTCACCGTTGCCGGGCAGGACGTGGATGTGTTCTCGCCGCAGGCCGTGTCGGTGCAGCGCGAACTGACTGGAAGCAACACCGTGGCGAAGGTTGTGCTCTCGCCCGTGAACGATGCGTGGGTGGGCTGGAAACCACGCAGCCGCGATGTGAAACGCGAGAAGGCCGTGTTCTATGCGGAGATTTCGCAGCTTTACGTGCCATCGGCAGGCGTGGTCGAGGGTGCGCATCTTGTTTCAATCCGCCCGGCGCAGGGTGAACTCAACGAACTCATTCTTGATGTTCCGCGCGGCGCAACGGTGACGGACGTGATGGATCCGGCGAAATCAGCCGAGCAGAGTAATTCCTCTGTGCTCGTCTCGCTCTGGCGTTTCGACCCCGACACTCGCAAGCTTCGCGTCACGTTCAGCCGCCCACAATCGCGTCCGTTCGTGCTGCTCGTGCGCTCGCAAGTGGCGAGCGGAACGTTGCCGTTCGAGCAAGCGGTCAGATTGATTTCCGTGGACGGTGCGGCGGGACAGATCGGTTTGCTCGGCATCGCCACCGGCAACGAAGTTCAACTCGATACGGTAAGCGCGGAAAACTTCTCGCCGATCAATCTGGAAGATTTCCCCGGCAACATCACCCCAATGCTCGCCGCGCAGATTCCCGGACTGACCGTGCGCCGCGCGTTTCGTTATGCGGACACGAAAGCTACGGCGACATTGAAGGCTTCACCGGTCGAGCCGGACGTGCGCGTCGAGACGCAGGACACACTCTCGCTTGGCGAAGATCGCACAGTGCTCGCTTCAAGTGTGACGGTGGATATCACCCGCGCGGGGATTTTTCGATTGAGCTTCGTGATGCCAGCCGGCTTTGACGTGGAGGCAATCAGTGGCGCGACGTTGAGTCATTGGACGGAGTTGAAAACGGATGCGGGCCGCGTCATCACGCTGAATCTCAAAGGTAAGACCGAGGGGCGGCAGCAGTTCACCATCAGTCTTGCCGGGCCCGGCACAAAGGCGACGCGCGGCTGGGCCGTGCCGCAACTTGTCCTGCGCGAGGCGGGCAAACAACAGGGCACACTGCTGGTCGTGCCGGAGCAGGGAATGCAATTACAGGCCGCGAATGTGGACGGCCTTTCGCAACTCGATCCGCAACGCTCCGGCGTCCGGCAAAAGGGCGTGCTGGCGTTTCGAGTTCTGCAATCGCCGTGGAAACTTGCGCTCGACATCGAGCAGGTTGATCCGTGGATTCAAGTGACAAGCCTGCAACACGCGACCGTCAACGAGGCACAGGTGAAGATCGCAGCCAACTTGCAATATCAAATCGAGAACACGGGCTTAAAATCGTTCCGCGTCTGGCTGCCGGTCAACGCCGAGAGCGTGAGGTTCACGGGCGAATTGATTTCCGATTTCTTGCGCGTGCCTGAAGCGGTGACGAACGGTTTGCAGGAGTGGGAAATCAAATTGCAACGGCGCGTCATTGGGCAATATCTCCTCCAGGTGAATTATCAGACGCTCATCGCGGATCAGGCGACGGAGACGATGCTGCGCGGCGTGCAGGCGGCGGACGTGAATTTGCAGCGCGGCTTCGTGACTGTGCAATCCGGCGGACGCGTCCAGGTGAACGTGGACGCCACGCCATCACTCCAGCCCGCCGAGTGGCAGAGCATTCCCCGCGCGTTACAACAGAACCTGCAGGCTGTGTCGGCCAACTTTACATTCCGCCTCGCCGAGCCGGCGTTTCAAGTGCCGCTCAAACTGGATCGCCACGAAGCGGTGAAGCTGCTGCCCGCACGGGTTCACAACATCGCGTTCAGTTCCGTGATTTCCGACGCAGGCGTCATGTTGACTCAGGCGCGGCTTGAGATTTCGCCGGGCGACAAACGACTGCTCCATGTCAAATTGCCGAAGGGTGCGAATTACTGGTTCGCATTCGTGAACCAGAACGGCGTCTGGCCTTGGCGCGAGGGCGATGCGGTATTGATTCCACTGGAGCAACAGTCGCGCGAGGGCAAACCCGTACCGGTGGAAATTTTTTACAGCAGCCAGGTCGGCAAATCCGGTTCGCGCACGCTCGATCTCGAATTGCTCGCGCCGAAGTTTGATCTGCCGTTGGAAAACATTTCGTGGCGCGTTTACCTGAACGACAAGTGGCAGGTGAAAAACTGGACGGGCACGTTGCAACTCGCCGAGCAGCAGGTTGCGCCCGTGCCAAGGACACTGGACCTGCAAAGCTACCTGCAAGGCGAGGTCGCATGGCAGCGCGCGAAAACCCAGGAGGCCGAGCAGATGCTGGCGTTCGGCAACGACGCACTGGTGAAAGGCGATCCGCAACAGGCGCGGCGCGCGTTCCAGTCAGCGTATGGATTGAGCGCGCACGACAATGCTTTCAACGAGGATGCACGGGTGCAGTTGCACAACCTCAAGCTGCAACAGGCGCTCGTGGGTCTGAACGTCCGCCAGGCCGCGACCGCCGGTGACACCGCCGTGCTCGGCAACCGCTTCCGCGATTTGCTTGGAGCGAAGGATTTGAACTACACGCAGCAAGACGCCAAGGAGCTGATTGACCGCAACCCTGCTGAAGACAACGCCGCCACGATGAAACTGGCCGAAAAGTTGATCCAGCAACAGGACGCCGCCATCACGACCGCTGCCGCCATCCGCGCCAACATTCCGCAACAAGGGCGCGTGCTCACCTTTGAGCGCGTTGTGGCCGTGGACCGCGAGGCGAACTTGCGGATTGGACTGGAGGCGAGTGCGGTGCGTCCGGCGGCGTGGGGTGTGAGGGTTTTGATTCTCGTAGGCACGATGTTAGCCCTTGTTATGATTTCTCGGTTGGCGCGGCTTGTGCACTCCGGAGAGCCGAAGGTGACGGAAGCTCGTTCCGCATAGAGAACATCGAGCACGGCAAGTATTCCAGGAGCGAACACCGAAAATCTCCTTCGGTCATCATGCGTTCAACGAAGGTCATGAAGCAGTTTCCAGACGCGCAATGCTTCCGTGGCGCCCCAGGCCTGAGCGTCGCAACCGCGCTGTTGATGCGGCGTGTCGCCATCGAGGATTTCCGGTACGTGCCCAAGACACCCTTGCATCATTAACCGGTCCATACTACCGAGATATGCTGTGGCGGTGGCCACGGCCGCGGGCGAAAAATTCCAAGCTCGCGCCAGCGCTTCACAGAAGATCGGGAATGTCCACGTCCATGCCGTGCCATTGTGATAGGCAAGCTTGCGTTGTGTGTCTTCGTCACCTTCGTAATGACCCCAGTACGGTTCGGTCGGATTGTTTAGCAGTCTGCGGTCGTGACTGTAAATGGGCAGTGGTGGCGACACTTGAAGCGGCGCCAGCGAACGCAACGCCCCCGGCACAACCAGATAACGCAGCGCAGCGTCAACGCATCGTTGAGCCCGTTCGTCTTTGATCAATCCGAAGCTCACGGCCAACAGTTGATTGCTGCGGAGCGAGTTGTCCCGTAGCGAGGAGCATGCTGGTTGTTGAGCCTCCGCAACAAGCAAGTCGGCCAGATAACCCCGGTCTTCCAACCAGTAGAGGTTGTTCAAGGATGCTTCGGAACGGTCGGCCAATTCGTTCCAACTCTCACCCTCGGTTTCGGCCTTTATGCGGCCCAGTTGGCGCAAGAGCCGAACCCACAGTGCTTGGATCTCGACCGGATACCCTTCGCGCGGCGTGGCGGCGGGATAATTGGTATCCATCCAGGTGAAGTGACTCGGACTCCAAATCAGGCCGCACGTGGTGTCCATCCGAATGCCGTTCGGCGTCCCTGCCTTATAGTTGACCGCGATGCTGCGAAGGATGTCAGCAATCGTGCGACCGCGAGGATCCACACGGGTGTGGTAAAAGTGTATGCCCTTCAGCGCAGCGATTTCTTCGCACACCATGCCAAACCACAACGGTGCATCCGAAGTGTCGCGGTTTGACGCATTGTCGCCTTGAATGCTGTTTGGCAAAGTGCCGTTCTGCTCGAAGCGGGCAAACGTAACCAGCAATTGCTCAACGTCGTCAACCATCCCTGCTGCCAGCAAACCCCGCGCGCAAATGAGTGAATCACGACCCCAATCAAGAAACCACGGATAACCAGCGATCACGGTTTTACTGTTGTCGCGCCGAACGACAAAAGCGCTGGCGGCATGTGCGAGTCGTTGACCGAAGGGGTCGGTTGGGCTGGGGGTTTCGAGCCGGGGATTGGACATTTGCAATTCACTGGCCGAGGGATCATTCACTTCGGTGGTGATCACCATAGTGACGCTTGCACCTTTGGTCAGTGGGAGGTCAAACCAGCCGGGACTGAACGCATCGCCGACAGCGACCTGGCCGCGAGTTTGTTCCACTGGATGCGGGATATTTTCACACCATTCCTCGGCGGGGTGATAACGGCCGGCATCGGCGAACACGCGGAGCTGGCGGTCGGTTGCGGGTGTGAAAGCAAAGCCGCTCCTGCCATTCAACGAGTGCGTGTTGGTGGCGAAGTGATATTCCGCACCGCCATTGCGATGTGTTTCCGAATGGAAGTTCCGGTCTTCGATATCCACGCGCACGGTCAGGCGAACGTCACACGCAGTGGGCAGTTCTTTGCCTATCGATGGGGCCGACTCAGGCCGATGAAAGTGCAACACTGTGGTGTTATGTTGCGGCAGCATGTCGGCGTTGAGCTGGATCTCAACGCTGCGGCCATCGCCGGCGTTGGTGATGAACCGCCAGCGAGCCGGCGGACCCCCCTCGAAGGAAAAGAGGTTCTCACCGTTCAATTGCGTGGTAAAGCCGTCCGCGTTGGCCCAGACACGAACGCGCTTGACGAAAACGTGACGATCCACAGGCAGCGATGGGTGGAGATTCGCGCCCAGCACACAATCATATTTGGACGTTATGCGGCCAAGATCGGCGCACATCCGGGCCATGCCGCCTCTGCCATTACTCAACAGCACCAACTCGTCGGAATATGAACGCCGAGTCGGCGAGTGAATTGTGGCAGGGAGGGGCGACAAATACCGGATCGCGGCGCGAACGCGTTGATCTTCCTTTGCGTAGCGCTCGAGAATCAGTTCAGCGTCAGCGGGAGTTTGGCGGGGAGCGAAGCAAGCGACGTGGCCATCCTGAATTGGGATTGACTGCAAGTGTTGCGGGTGGTTGCCGTCATCGAGACTTAGCGTCACACGAAAGGGGGTATCATCGTGGAGAAGCAACCAATGGCCGGGCGGAACGAGCGTGATTCGCTTGCGATCGAGCAAACTCCAGGTAACCACTTGTGGAAAACGCTTTTCAGCGTCTGCTTTTTCCAGCGCGGCCCAAAGATCAACGCGAGCCTGTTTGGGGTCGAGATGTGACAGTGACGCCAGAAAGTTGCGAGGGTCTAGTTTCACGAGATTCGCCAGCGCGTGCCAATCGCATGGGCCGATGTCTTCGGCTGCGAACCTCCGACTCAAAGCCGTCATCGCCCATGCCGCTTGCGTTCTGACCAAACGATAGTCATCCCCGCTGAGGCCACGCGGCTTGGCGGAATCAGAAAGGCAGAACACTGCGCCGGGTTCCAAGGTCAAAACCAATTTACCGTCGGCGCTTGCCTCCAGTTCGGGAAATGGCTGTCCTAATAAATCACATTTCAGGTTGTCCAATTCAACTGAAGCCCCTTCCACAAGCATCAAGGTGTGGGGCTTTTCAATATCGTTGTTGGCCACAACCAGCACACGATCCCGGCCTTCTTCGGACTCGCGGTGCAGCGCATACACCGGCGAATCCACCCCGCTGAGCCGTGTCAGCTTTGCGCCGTCAAAAAAGCAAGGGTGGTCGGCGAGAAGTTTGTTCAGGTGAGCAAGTTCAGGAATGAGATTGTCGTGACTGCCCCAAGCCAGGCCGCGAGAGGAATGAACGTTGACTTTCTCCGTGGCGAGCCATTCGACACCGCATGTGAATCCATAGCCGCCGTTGACGCTGGCCAACGCGCACAGCCGGTTGCGCAGCAGCGACCAGGCCCGGCCCCGCGCAGCCAGGCGGTTGTTGTCATGCGTCTCGCTGTAGTGCAACAAGTCGCCCACGCGCTCACTTTGTTTAAGACTGTGATCGAGGTACTCCGCCACCTCCTGCCCTGAGTGGTTCTGAAATAATTCGGAGTAGGCCCACTGCATGCCGCCGTCAGTGAGTAGATTTTCTGTCGCCTCCCAGGCGCCGCCGAGACCTTCGAGTAGAAAAACCGTTTCTGGAAATTCCTGGCGCACACGGGCAATGATGTAACGCCAGGTGCGAACCGGGACCTTGTATCCCGCATCGCAGCGGAAACCATCCACGCCGCGACGGCACCAGACCAGGAACACTTTCGCCAATTCGTCACTCAACTCGATGTGTCGGTGCTCCAGTTCCGCCAGATCTTCCCAAACGACACCCCACGCGCCGGGACTGACGAAGTTCCCGCGTGAGTCGCGCAAGTACCATCCCGGGTTTTTTTCCTGCAAAGTTGCGCCCCAACCGGTGTGGTTGATGACGAGATCCAAAAACACGCGTGCCCCTTTGCCATGCGCGGCGTAGGTCAATTCTATAAACTGATCGACTCCTGTGGTGCGACGATCAAACTCAACCAGCGCCGGGTCTATAGCGGTCAGGTCGAGGCTGGCGTACGGACTGCCGAACCGGCCAAATCGGGCGTAAGTCGTTGGAGTTGGGTTAACCGGCAATAAATGCAAAATCCGGCATCCGATGGTTTCGACAATGTGCGGGATTTCTCGGATCAGGTCGCGGAGTTTTCCTGAAGGCGGAATGACGGTGTAGCCTTGCTGGTCGAGGTGCCGCAATTGGGTTTCCAGTTTTTCATCTTGTGTGGAGACCAGCTCCTTGGTCGGGCCAAACATGCGCGTGAACGCGCAATAAACCGTGTTGGCCGTGCGGCAGATGTTCGGGTGAACGGAGATGCCGATGTCCGGGCCGTCCGGCCAATGTTGCCAGCCTTGAAGATCAATGGCATAAGCCTTGGCCTTGAAATAACCCACCTCGATGAGCGGCAATTCCACTTCCCATTCATGCCGATTTTTGGTCATGGGGACATCACGCCAGGAAGCATCTGCGAGCGGGAGCTTTCGCGTGTGGGCGTGGATGATTTCTTCGCGCAGAACTTCGGCGCGCCCCAGATTTGTGCGCAGCCGCGCCTGCCAGCCGTCGGGCAACGGTCGGCACATGCTGTCACTCAGTGAGAAGCGAATGCGGTCACCCACAAAACGCCGCCGGCGTTCACCAGCCGGAGGACTCATGATTGGCAGCAGTTCCTTCATCAAACTGTCAATGGCACACCGGCCTCATCCGCGCCGAGCATCCTCAACTTGGGCGGAGATTGCAATTCCTCACATCGAGCAAATTGGAAAAGTAAAGTTGCTTTGACCCGGACAACTTCGTATCATGTTTTTTGAGTTACATGGAAAACTCAATTTGCCTCGCGGCGTGACAAGTGGCGCGGGCAACCCAACACGGAGAAATTGTTTTGAACCGAGAATAGATTGTCATGGCCGGCACATTGACCCCGGGTGAGGAAGCCCAGTTGGGACAGACGATTGAGATGTTTGAGGTTATCACCCAAACACAACCGCTGGACTATCAATCCCTGGAAATCCTAAAGGAGGCTTACGTCAAGCTCGGACGCGTAACGGATGAGGTCAACACATCCAAACGCATCGCCGAGGCGTACGTCCAGTTGGGGCAGCTATCCTCGGCCATCCTGGAATACGAAACCATTCTGCAACGGTTTCCGGACGATCCCGATGTCCAGGCCGCGTTAAAAGAAATTGAGAGCAAGGCCAACACTCTCAACTTCGAACCTTCCATTTCCATCGGCGATCCCGCCGCGCTGAATCGGCCGCGCCCCAAGGAAAAGAGGGTCGAGGGGATGACGGAGATAATCGGGATCGAAGATGGGCGGCCGGAGATGTACAAGCTTTTTGTAGAGAGCCGGGCCATTTCGGCAGGTGATTTCGATCTTTGTTGGACCGCGCCTGATTTATCCACTGCGCCCGCCACTCCGGTTCCGCCGTTCATCCAGGTTTTGGAAGCCAGGGGAATCCTGGCGACAAACAAAAGCGTAAAAATGCTTGCTGACCGATTGCGGCTGGCTTTCATGCCGCTGGACAAGTACGACGTGGACATGGAGTTGGCGCGAACTTTTCCGGTGGATACCTGTCGGCGTTGGTGTGTTTTGCCCTTTGACCGGATGAGCAAATCGGTATTCGTGGCGACGGCCAACCCCTTTAACCGGCAGGCAGCCAAGGAACTCCAGGAAGCCACTCACAATCGACTTTTGTGGTACCTGACTTCGCCTAATGATCTGGTTAACCTTCTCCAAAAGGTGTTTCGTTAAATCACTTTTCAACTATGCCACCTGTCAAATCCTTTGGAGAACGCATCGCCGATGCTTTGGTGGAGGACGGTTTGCTTTCCCCAAAACAAGTGTCCGAACTTCTGCAACAACAAAAGAAGGACGGCACCCGTCTGCTCAAGCTCGTCGTTGAAAAAGCTTACGTGAGCGAGGTGGACATGGCCGTCTCCATGGGTCGTGTCCTGAATACGCCGCCGGTTAACCTGTTACGCATCGGGATTCCCATGGAGATCGCCGAGTTGTTGCCGAGGGACGTAGCGCTCAATCATAAGGTTGTGCCGGTCTCGCGCCTGGACAACCGGCTATACCTGGCAATGGCTGATCCGCTGAACGTTCTAGCCCTGGACGACGTGCGGCGCATCACCAAGCTGGAAGTCATGCCGATGATTGCTTCCGAAAAGTCAATCATCGACAAGCTGGGCAATCTTGACGCGGCCAAGAGCGGGCGCATGGAGGACATCATCCTCGATGCTGAAAAGGAAGCCGAGGGCCAAGCGGATTCTGAGCTTGAACTTGCGCGGGAAATCACCGAGGAAGTCAACCTTGATCAACTCGCTGCCTCCAGCGAAGAAGCTCCCGTCATCAAACTTGCCAATCTGATCCTCGTGCAAGCCATCAAGGATCGGGCCAGCGATATTCATATCGAACCGTTTGAGAAGGTGGTTCGCTTGCGCTATCGCATCGACGGGTCGCTGGTGGACATGACGCCGCCGCCCGCGAAGATGGCGATCGCGCTTACTTCCCGACTCAAGATCATGAGCAATCTCGACATCGCTGAACGCCGCCTTCCTCAAGACGGTCGCATGCGGGTCAAGGTTGGCGGCAAAGATTTCGATTTGCGTGTTTCCTTCCTGCCAACCGTCCACGGCGAAAAGTGCGTGCTCCGTGTGCTCGACAAATCCAACCTCTCCGCCAGCATCGACAAATTGGGGCTTGATCCCGACACCCTGGAACAATTCAAGTCCGCAGTCAACGCACCGCACGGATTGATCCTGGTCACCGGGCCCACCGGCTCTGGCAAGACCACGACCCTCTATTCGGCGCTGAATGAACTGAACAACCCGGAATACAATATTGTCACGGTCGAAGACCCGGTGGAATTTCAAGTTCCTGGCATCAACCAGGTGCCGGTTAAAAAAGAAATCGGTCTGACATTCGCCAATGCCCTCCGCTCGATCTTGCGCCAGGACCCGGACATTGTGATGATCGGTGAGATTCGTGACACGGAGACGGCTGAAATCGCCGTTGAAGCCGCGCTGACCGGCCACCAGGTTTTGAGCACCATGCACTGTAACGACGCCGCCGGGGCCATCGCGCGCATGGACGATATGGGCATTGCCCCCTTCCTGATTTCCTCCTCGGTCATTCTGGCGTGCGCGCAACGGCTGATGCGGCGCATCTGCCCGCATTGCAAGGAACCGGTCACCTATCCGCCGAAGATGTACGAAGACCTCGGCATCGATCCGAGTCTTTTCGATGGAGTGACTCTTTTCCGCGGGCGTGGTTGTGAACGCTGCAAGAATTCCGGCTATGCCGGGCGACTCGCCATCATCGAGGCGATGACGATGACCGACCAAATCCGCAAGCTGGTTATTGCGCACGCCAATTCGGCCGACATCTCCAAAGTCGCCATTGGGGAAGGAATGAGGACTTTGCGGATGGTGGCTTTGGAAAGGGCGCGCGACGGCGTCTCCACTTTGGAACAGGTGTTGGTTTTGACCGCGGCCTCGCGCTGAGTGATGTCGCTTTGCTCTCTGGCCTGCTCCCGACTCAAACTCGACAGCCTTTATGCTCGAACTTGAGGAGGCATTGAAACGAATCCTGTCCGCCTTGCCGGCACCGGAGGTGGAGCAAATTCCCCTGGCCCATGCACACGGACGCGTGTTGGCCCGACGGATCCTTTCTCCGCTCGACCTGCCGGTTTTCGACAACTCGGCGATGGATGGCTACGCGATTCGTGCCAAGGACGGGGCGGCGGCGAATCGCGATCAGCCGGTTCGGATGCGTTTATGCGGAAAAGCCGCAGCCGGCACCGTGTTTGACGGTGAAGTCGGGCCGGGCGACTGCGTACGCGTTTTCACAGGCTCACCGTTGCCGCGGGGCGCAGACGCCGTTGTTATGCAGGAAGACACCCAGGTAAACGACCGCGAGCCAGATGCAATTCATTTTCTCGACTCGGTGAAACCTTGGGAAAATGTCCGGTTGCGCGGCGAGGATGTGAAATGTGGCTCGGTGCTCGGTGAAGCTGGCGATAATGTTACGACGGGTCGGTTGAGCCTGCTGGTTGCGACTGGGCTGACTCAGGTAGGCGTTGCCCGTCAGCCGGTGGTGGGGCTGTTGTCGAGCGGTTCAGAATTGCGGGAAGCAGGACAGTCCTTATCCCCGGGCCAGATTTACGAAAGCAATCGTCTGGGCTTGTCCACGCTCATTTCGCAAGCGGGAGGAGTCCCCCGAGTATTTCCGCTTGTGCCGGATACTTTGGTAGCCACGCGCTCCGCCCTCGAGGCCGCGTTCGACCAATGCGATGCGGTTGTGACCTCCGGTGGCGTTTCCGTAGGTGAAATGGATTTTATCAAGAGCGCTTTTGAACAATCAGGAGGTGAACTGCAATTCTGGAAGGTGGCGATCCGACCCGGCCGGCCTTTTGTTTTTGGCAAGCGCAAAGACAGGTTTCTGTTCGGGTTGCCCGGTAATCCGGTATCCGCACTTGTTACCTTTCTTTTGTTGGTGCGACCAGCCTTGGCGCGTTGGCAAGGAGCCGCCGAGGTGAGTCCGCCGGCACATCACGGCGTATTGGCCGAGGCATTAACCAACCGGGGTCAGCGACGGCATTTCATGCGAGTCACCATCGATCACGAGGGGAAAGTTCGGTCAGCTGGCACGCAGGCATCGCATTGCCTCAGTTCATTGGCTGCGGCTGATGGGCTGGTTGACGTGCCGGGTGACACCACCTTGTCTGAGGGCACATCTGTAATAGTCCTGCGTTGGGAATTACCGCTTCCTTTCGTTCGACTAGAACTTGCGATTGGGCTAG
>CAZYYS010000122.1:0-15038 GCA_964651015.1 uncultured Verrucomicrobiota bacterium | reverse complement strand
AAAGGTGTGGCGCTGGTGCCGACGCAAGCCCGCACTGGCCGGTGCCGTGGCAGCCACCTTGCTCCTCCTGCTGGTGATTGCGATCGGCGCGCCGATTGCCGCCTTGCGGATCAACCAGCAACGCATCATTGCGCGCCAAAATGAGTACGCCGCCGACATGCGCGTGGTGCAGCAGGCCCTCGAGGAGGGTGATCTGGGCCGGGCGGGCGAACTGTTGTCGAATCATGTTCCCGCGCGACGGGAAGCCGACTTGCGCGGGTTCGAGTGGAGATATGGCAGTGACCGGGCGCGCGGTGATCAAGTGGCGTCCATCTCCTCGGATGCGGTTGAAGTGCGACACCTGGCCGTATCGTCGGACGGCCGCTGGGTTGCGGCGGGGCGTTACGTCTGGAGTGTGGTCGCGGATCGGTTCGTGCCCGATCAGGAACTGGCCAAGGATGACCTGGCGCTGGCGTTTGCCCCAAACAGTTATGTGCTGCTCGTTGCGGGGAAAGACGGTTTGAAGCGCCGCGATCTCGTGAGCGGCAAGGGGGATTTTCTGCTGGCGGAACAAACCGTCAGACCGACGGCGGTGTTCTCTGGGAGTGGTCGTTGGCTGGCCATCGGCAGCGAACGCGGCCCGACGCAGGGGCTGCGATTGTTTGATGCGCGGTCGTGGCAGTTGGTCCGGTCCGACACCAATCTTTGGTTCCGGTCGTTCTTTGCCGCAAAAGCTCTGGCTTTTTCGCCGGACGAACAGATGTTGGTGACCGCAGCCGGAGACCCCAGACAAGACCAGAGCCAACTGGGCTGCTGGGCCGTCCCCTCACTGGCGCCGTTGCCGTTTCCAGCCACGGATGTGAGCAACGCCGCGCGCATCGCCTTCTCGCCAGATGGACAATTCTTTTTCACCGCCGGCTGGGACGGCACCGTGCGTGTATGGGACGCCAGCACACGGACGGAGTTGCCGAAACGAAGATCGGTTCAGCATCATCGCAGTTGGATTGGAGACATGGCTTTCCTCCCCGGCACGCATCAACTCGTAACGGCGGGATCGGATCGCTGCGTTCGCATCTGGGGAACGGAACTGGCCGAGCGCCCCGTCACGCTGCGGGGACATACGGAAGAAATCCGGGCGATGACCGTGGCCACCAATGGCGCGATTTTTAGCATCAGCGCGGAGGGCACGGTCAACAAATGGTCCATCCGCTTGGCAGAACAGGGTGAATTCCTTTCGCAGCGCGGCCATCGCCTCGTGCCGGTTGGACTGTCAACGAACGGCCTGCTGGCAGTCACGCTGGATGAGAGCGCGCTGCGGTTCTGGGATTTGAGTCACTGTGAGTTCCGGGAAGTCGTGTCGCGTCGCTGGGAAACCAATCGCTTCAGCCAGGCTCCGACCGATGGGGATCGTGCGGTCCTCGCATCTCCGGATTTGAATTGGCTGGCTCTCGTTCGCACCAATCAGCCGGTCGAACTGTGGAATGTCACGGAGCGAAAACTTCATCTGCTCGCGCCGCCCGGCGGTCCGCGCTCGCTCGCCTCCTTTTCACCCGACGGCACGATGCTGGCGGTGGTTTCGTCCGCAGACGACGTGGGATTATGGAATGTCGCAACGCGCCAACTGGCGGCCACGATTCCTGCGCCGGCCCCCCGTGGGCAGCCCGTGGACTTTTGCTTCTCCGGCGACGGAAACACGCTGGCCATCGCGAGAATGACCAAGGTGGTTCTGTGGAATGTGCGGCTCAGGACGCGGCTCAAGGAGTTTGCGATTGAAGGCGATTCGTGCTGTGCGCTTTCACCGGATGGACTGCTGCTGGCCACCGGCAGCACGGACAACAAAGTCAGGGTTTATGATTGTCGAACTGGGCGCCTGTTTCGCCCGCCACTCCGCGGCCACCTTTCGGGCGTGCTCAGTGTTTGCTTTTCCCCGGATGGGCGGACGCTCGTCAGCGGCAGTCGCCAGATGGTGAAATTTTGGAATCTCGCCGCGTGGCGGGAAGTCGCCTCCTACCAGCAGCCGGAGCGCGTGCAGAGGACCACCTTCTCGAATGATGGCAGCACCTTGCTGACCTCCGATGGAGCGGGTCGTTTCATCCAAATCTGGCGCGCGCCGTTCCGCGCTGTCGAGTCTCCCCAAGACCGCGTGTCCGCCGCGCCAGTGCCGTAGGCGTTACTGGGTCGCCAGGCCTGTGGCTGGACAATTCCTCCCCGGCGGGCAACACCCAAGTCGCCGTCCGAAAACAATTTCAAATTCTCCTGCAAGGTTTCCGCGCGTTTCCTGAAGAACGGGGATGGAAGCAATGGCTTCCGGAAACAACATGAAAAGTCAGGCGGCACGCACTCCGCCAAAACAAAGCAGCAAACAATGAAAACGATCACATCAGGCAGCTTTTCCCTTACGCTCATGCTCGCCGCCTCGCTAATGGCCGGCGCCAACGCAACCGCCGGACCCGCGGGAAGTCCGGCCACGCCCGGAGTTGTTCCACCACAGGCCAAAGCCTTCGGCAAAACTTACGGTGATTGGAGCGAGGCTTGGTGGAAATGGACTCTGTCAATTCCGGCCGCTCACAACCCTGCGTTGGATACCTCCGGCGCTTCTGATGCCGTCGGCCAAAGCGGGCCAGTCTGGTTTCTGCCCGTCACCGGAGCTTTCGGTGAGGACAAAGAACGCACGTCGCATGTTCCAGTCAGCAGGGCGATCCTCGTTCCCCTTGGGATCTACTTCAATGATTATCCCTGCGGGCCCGACTTCGAACCACCACCGGGCCAAAGCCTCGAACAATTCCTGACCGAGGGCGCCGCCTGGATCGTCAATCATGTGACGGAGCTGACGGCGGAGGTTGATGGCGTGCCGGTAAGGAACCCGTTCTCGTATCGGGCGGTGTCGGGTTTCTTCAGTTTCATCGGCGATCCGAGCGTGAGCGTGCTCGATCCGTGCGTTACCGGTGAAGAGCAGGTCGGCGTTGCGGATGGTTACTGGCTGCTGCTAGAGCCGTTGAACAAGGGTACGCACATCATCCGGTGGAACGTCCGGATCCAAATCGCCGAATGGGGTTTGGATCTCAGCCAGAGCACCACCTACCACTTGGTCGTCGAATAAATCGAATTTCACGCGCGCTGACGCTTTGTCACGGCCCCGGGGAAATGTCACTGAGAATGAAGACGAGAACAAAAGTTCTGCTCTGCGCGCACTGCATCGTCGGCGCCTTCGGGAGCTTCTCCCAGCCGTTCATCATTACGCAGCCGCAGAACCAAACGAATCTCGCCGGCGCCTCCATCACGTTCTCCGTCACGGCCGCCGGCATGTCACCTTTGAGCTACCAGTGGCGAGTTTACACCAATGTCAGCGTTTTCGCCGACCTGACCGGCGAAACCAACTCCGCGCTCGTGCTGACGAACGTTCGGCCCACCGCGCTGCTCTACGGCGTTGTCGTCTCCGACCCGAGTGGATCAACGAACAGCACGCCCGCGCAGTTAATCGTGTTCCCGGTGAATCTGCCGGCGACAACGGGGAACGTCATGGCGATTCCTGGCGACCGACAGATTAAGGTGAATTGGCAAGCCGTGCCCGGCGCCACGAGCTATCTCGTCAAGCGGGCTTCCACCAGCACCGGTGTGGCCACCGTCGTCGCAAACGGGCTTACGGCAACGAGTTTCCTTAACACGAACCTCGGCAACGGCGCGAATTACTTCTACTCCGTGGTGGCCGTCTCGTCCGAAGGCCAAAGCGCCGAGTCAGGTCGCGTCACCGCCTCTCCGAGCGCCGCAGTGCTCGATTTGTTGCCGGCGGGCGCGAAGCTGGAGAAGTTGGCCACCGGTTTTCAATTCACCGAAGGCCCGGTCTGGAGTCCTACGAACGGCGGGCAGTTGATCTTCAGCGACGTTGACGGCAACAAGATGTACCAATGGATGCCGCAAGGGACCCCGGTCTTCCGCTCGCCGAGCAACCGGGCGAACGGCAGCACGCTCGATTGGCAAGGGAGACTGATCACTTGCGAGCCGCAAGCCGGACGGGTGGTGCGTACCGAGCCGGATGGGACGGTTACGGTGCTGGTCAGCCAGTTTAACGGCACCCGGTTCAACGGCCCCAATGACGTGGTGGTCAAGTCTGACGGTACGATTTGGTTCACAGATCCGGTGGACAACGACAACGGGTGGAATTTCCAGCCCTCGCCAGCTCTCTACCGTTTCGATCCCGCCACCAGCGAGATCAAACCCTTGGCCACAAATTTCACGGCCGCATCCAACTATCCCAACGGACTGTGCTTTTCGCCCGATGAATCGAAGCTTTATCTCGCCGATTCCTGGCAACACGCCGTCTTTGTTTATGATGTCCTTGGGGATGGCGCGGTGACCAACCGCCGGCTCTTCGCGCAGTTCAGCGCCGGCCTCCCGGACGGCATCCGGTGTGACCTCTCGGGCCGGCTCTTCTCCAGTGCGGCCAACGCCGGCGCCGATAACGGTGTTTGGGTTTTTGACGCCGCTGGCGCATTACTCGGCAAACTGCGCACCCCCGAAAGCGTCGAGAACCTTTGTTTCGGCGGCACGAATCAGGAAATGCTTTTCGTCACCGCCACCACCTCCGTGTATGCCGTGACCCGGCGGCCGGACCTGATCGTCGCGTCGGTGAATTTGACTCCCGCGGCCTTTACCGCCGGAGCAGCGGTCACGGCCACTGTGCTCGTGAAGAATCAAGGCACCAGCTCTACCCCGCTGGGGACGAACGTTCGGGTTCGTTTCACCCTCAACAGCACGCACATCTTCTGGTCTGATCCGCTCACGGATCCGTTACCAGCGGGCGCCTCGGTGCTGCTCACCTGGCCCAACAACTATTGGACCGCCCAAGCGGGCAGCAACCAGCTCCGTGCCGAAGTGGACGTGGCGAATGAAATCCCGGAGAGCAACGAAACCAACAACAGCACCGTGGTGAGTTTCAACGTCGCCGCTCCCGGCTCTGACAGCGATGGCGATGGCCTGGACACCGCCGGTGAAACCATCGCTGGAACGGACCCGCAAAACGGCGCGTCGTCCTTGCGGATTCTCTCGGCCCAACTCGTGTCGCCATCCGAGTTCGTGTTGACGTGGGGAAGCGTTTCTTGGAAGCGCTACCGGGTCGTGGCGCGGACTCAAGCAACTGAATTCCCGTGGACGGAGGTCAGCGGCGACATCCGCGCCACCGGCCCAACGAGTGCCTGGACCAATGCGCTTCCTGGCACAAATGGCCTGGTGCTGTATCGCGTCCTTGTGTTCTCAAACTGAGTAAAAACGGAGACGAAGCCAATGAAGTTTGGTGAGAACGACATGAAATCGAACCCCAGCCTCTTGCTGTCCGCCGTGCTATTGGCCGGCGCGCTCACCAGCTTTGCCACGCCGAGCATTACCGTCCAACCGGCGAACCAAACCGCCAACCAGGGTTTCAACGCCACGTTCAAAGTGACGGCGGTGACGGCGAATCCACCGTTGAACTACCAATGGTTCTTTGCGTCGAATGCCATTCCGGGGGCCGCTACGAATATCTTGGCGCTCACCAACATTCAGCCGACGAACGCCGGCGGGTATTCCGTCGTCGTCAGCGATTCGGGCGGCGCGATCACCAGCCGCACGGCCACGCTGACGGTGGTGCTGCCCGCGACGCTCAATCCCAAACTGAGTGCCAACATCCGGC
Source organism: uncultured Verrucomicrobiota bacterium (assembly GCA_964651015.1). Classification (GTDB taxonomy): domain Bacteria; phylum Verrucomicrobiota; class Verrucomicrobiia; order Limisphaerales; family PALSA-1396; genus CAZYYS01. The sequence continues at coordinate 9,394 of CAZYYS010000122.1, read as the reverse complement.
TGGGCGAGGATTCGCCGCTCTTGACCAATCGGCTGGCGCAGGGAGAGATCCATGTCGCGCGCAGCTTCACCGACCCCAACCTGCTCATCGCGGCTTTCCAGGACGACATGGATACTACCAAGGAACCGTGGGCCTCCAGTTACGCCGTGAGTACCAATGGCGGCCTCGGTTGGACGCGGGCCTTCGTTCCTGGTCTCACCACCGTCAGTGGGGGAACGAATGGATTTGCCGGAGACAATGTGACGGCAGTGGATCGTCAAGGCCATCTGTATGTCGCCTCGCTGGTCGGCCCGCTTCCAATCACTTACGCCAGCGGGATGTGGATTAACAAGTCCGTGGATGCCGGCCAGACATTCGCCGCTCCGCGCGTCGTCAGACCGGGGATTCCCTCAGACTGGCCGGACAAGGAATGGCTGGCGATCAACACGTTTCCGGGCTCGCCGACTGCGAACCGAATGGCCCTTGCTTTCAACCGGGTTGATGCCGCGGACAATGAGTCATCTTACTCCATTTACAGTGATGACGGGGGACTCACTTGGTCTCCGCCATTGCTGGTGGGTTCGGTGACGACTGGCGTTCAGAACTTCTTTCTGCCGGACGGCAGCCTGGTCGTGCTCTATTGGAAATTCGTTGACGGCTTTTTCACCACTGGCGCTCAGCGCGTCGAACTGGTTCGTTCCGTGGATGGCGGAACAACCTTTGGCGCGCCGACGCTCGTGCTGAACGCGAGCGGCTTTGACAACTCGGATCCGCTCATTGTCGGCCCGCGGTTTAATCCTTCCGCCTGTGCCGACCGCCAGGCCGGAGTGATCTACGTGGCTGTCGGTGCGTTGACCGGATCGGGCACGAACCGCTTCGCGCGGATTCTCTTCACCAAGTCCATTGATCAAGGCCAGACCTGGAGTCCACCCGTCCAAGTCAACGACACGCCGTCGCGCAAGTCCGTGTTCATGCCGGCCGTCGCCGCGTCGCCGGATGGCCAGCACGTCACCATCGAGTTCTACGACAAGCGCCATGACCCCGGCTCAGGGTATTTCGTGGACGTTTACCTGGCCGAATCTTTTGATGGCGGTGACACTTGGGAGCCAAACCTCCGGCTCTCCGACTTTTCGTCCGACGCGCGGAAAGCACCGCTACAGTTCAACGGGAAGTATTGGCTTGGCGATTATCAAGCGATGATGCCGTCACTCAACTTCGACACACCGGCAGTCGCTTGCTGGATTGATACGCGCGCCGGCAACAACGACCCCTACGCCGTTCGCATCAGCCGCACGCGCGGCACGACGTTCGAGGCGTGGCGCAAGCTGCGTTTCTCCACCAACGACCTCGCCAACCCGGCGGTCAGCGGCCCGAGCGCCGACCCCGAAGGCGACGGCCTCCCAATCCTGGCCGAATACGCCCACGGCCTGGAACCCACTCGCGCCGACGCGGGTCCGCTCAAGATCGCGCCTCGGACACCAGGTTGGCATCCGTCGGTCGCGGTTTCCTACGAACGATTGGCCGTGTTGTCGGACATTCAATTCGGTTGGGAGACGTCAACCAACCTGGTGAACTGGACGACCATCGCCCCGACACAGGAGCAGATTGTCCCCGGTCGCGACCCTTCAATGCACCGCGTCGAAGCCGCGTTCCCAGTCGGCGAGCAGATGCAATTCTTCCGCCTGGGTGTGGCGCGCGTGAACCCACCGCCATGAGCGCCGACTTCCCGTTTGCGTTGTTGGGCCGCGAGCCGACTGACTATTTCGCTCGTGTGAGCAGAGAGCAGGTCTTAGCGGAAAACTCCGCGTGAGCACCAAGGTCCCCGCCGGCGTGGCGATCCGTTGGGAGGTCGCCCCCATTGGTTGAAATCCGGCCACGAGCTCAAGAACGAAGATCACAAGTGGATGTTTGCGGGCCGCCCGCGTACGGATTAAGTGTCTCGCCGTATCGAGGATAACTCTGACTCCTAACCCCAATTAAGCATGACGGAAAATCGTCTGCCTCAACATCTCCAAAGCTTGTTGCGAAGTGACCTGCTTGAACGTTTCGCGGTCATACCGATTGAGATACTGCTTAACAACCGTTGTTCCCGGCGTGGCCAGCGCGATGAAAACGGTGCCAACTGGTTTGGTGTCAGTTCCACCACTTGGTCCAGCAATCCCTGTGACAGCGATGGCGTAGTCGGCTTGATTACAGTGGCGGGCGCCTTCAGCCATTTCGCGAGCGGTCGCCTCACTGACGGCACCGTGTTGAGCAAGCGTTTCCGGACGAACTCCGAGCAAACGAATCTTGGCTGTGTTGCTGTAAGTCACAAGTCCCGCGAGAAAGGCCAGTGATGCGCCTGGAACGTCCGTCAATCGATCTGCCAGATGACCACCGGTACAAGATTCGGCCAGAGCCAAAGTTTCATTCCGTTCAGTGAGTTGACGGATGATCACTGCTTCAAGTTCGTCTTCATCCACGCCAAAAATATTCTCGCCGATAATGCCGCGAATGATCTGCTCGGCTTCAGCGACGGCATGTGTCGCATTGTGCCCACTGGCTGTCAGGCGCACATCGACTTCGCCGATGCGAGCGCAGTAACCGATACCCAGCCCGGTGCGCGTCAGATGTTTCAACGGACCAGCTATTTTTTCCTGAACGACAGATTCACCAATGCCCGTGGTTTTCAGCGTGCGGCAGACAAACTCTTGCTCTTGAGGAAAATGTTGCCGGAGCAGGGGAACAACCTGTTTGGTAAACATGGGGCGCAATTCGCGTGGTGGCCCAGGCAGCATGACCAGCCAGCTTGATGATCCACCCGATCGATAGGGGTTTGGGAGGAGGGCGATAGCCAGACCGGGAGCGGTGCCGTTCGTGTTCACCAGCACGATGGCACCTTCGGGAACCAACGCCTGGATCTTGGTGCTGTGCGGCATCGGGCGTTTGCGTTCCGAGAAAAACTTTTCGATATGAGTCAGCACGCCGGTGTCCTCGATCAATTGTTTCCCGAGCAACTCCGCAATGAGATCACGAGTGAGATCATCGGAAGTGGGGCCGAGACCACCCGTCGTGATCACGAGATCGGCGCGCGTCAAAGCTTCTCGAACGGCGGTTTGAATAGATGAACCGGTGTCCGGTACGGCTGTCTGGCGGCTGACCGGAAACCCAAGATCGGCGAGTTGGCGGCAGAGCCATTGTTGGTGGGTGTTGAGCACAAACCCCAACATCAGTTCACTGCCGGTGTTGATGATTTCGATGTTCAAGCGGCGGAAGTTTCAGGTCGCCAGTGGATGGTTGCAAGAATTGAGTGGCCTCTTGCAGCTCGCAATTTTCGTCCGCAACCCTCGCGTTGACTTGCCTGTCGGTTCGCCTATACTTTTTCCGATGTCGGCTGCAAACAAAGAATCCACCAAGAAGCGCTTTTTGGATTTCCTCGGGAAGAAAAATCTGCGTGTCACTTCCCAACGACAAGCCATCGTCGATACGGTGTTCGACACCGAACAGCATTTCACGGCCGAGCAATTGCTGGAGTGGTCGCGGCAGCGGGATAAATCAGTTTCACGCGCGACCGTTTATCGCACTCTGCCGCTCCTCACGGAGAGCGGGCTGGTTCGTGAAATGGATTTTGGCAAAGACTACAAGTTCTACGACCCAAATTACGCTGAACATCCCAACCACAACCACATTATCTGTCAGGATTGTGAAAAGATTGTGGAGTTTGAGAGCGAGAAGATCGAACAAATCGAAAACGAAATTACGCACAAACTTGGCTTTTCACTCAAGTCACAGCGGCTGCAAATCACCGGTATTTGCGAAGAGTTGAAAAGAGTCGGAGCCTGCAAGAGAAAATCCTGACGACGACTGAAGACAGGCCACACTGCCTCAAAAGATCAATCTGAAGATTTAATTTCTTTTAGAAAAGAATCTTGACAGAAACATCCCAACTGTCATAGAGTTCTATAACAGTAAAACAAAGCCGTGATTTTCCAAGTTGATTTCCAGACCGGCAAGCCAGTTTATCTCCAACTGGCGGACCAGATCCGCTACGCGGCCGCTTCCGGCAGGCTCCGTCCGGGCGAGCCGTTGCCCTCCCTCCGCCCGCTGGCCGAGGAACTGCGCATCAACCGCAATACCATCGCCAAGGCTTACGCGGAGTTGGAGAGCCAGGGCATCATCGAGACGGTTCCGGGCAAGGGATTCTTCCTGAAGCAAAAAAACTCCCCTTACTCCGAGCCGGCCCGCCAGCGATTGCTGGTGACGGAGATCGACGAAGCGGTGGTCATGGCGCATCACTTGCAAATCGATCACGAAAAATTCCTGGCTCTGGTCAGGGAACGGCTCGAGTACTTCAAGCGCAAATCCAGGGTCGCGAAGGACGGCAATTAAAGCAAAGGGAAAGGACAAACGATATGGAAACCAAGACTCCCGTGATTGAACTCAAGAACCTGACCCGTCGTTATGGAAAGGTGGACGCGGTCAACGGCCTGAGCCTGACGGTTCGCCCGGGGCGCTGTTATGGATTCTTCGGTCGGAATGGCGCGGGCAAAACCACGACCATCAAGTGTCTTTTGAATTTGCTTCAACCTGGTTCCGGCAACGTGCGCGTGTTTGGTCTGGATCCGCAGCGGCAGGAGGTGCAGGTCAAGTCGCGATTGACGTACGTGCCCGACACCGTTGCCTTCTATCCGTGGATGACTGTAAGCCAGACGCTGGAATTCCTGGCCTCCTTTCGACGGCACTGGAATCGAGACATTGAGACTGATTTGCTGAAGCGCTTCCAACTCGACCCTGCCCAGAAGGCCAGCCATCTGTCCAAAGGGCAGAAGACACAACTGGCGTTGATCGGCGCGGTCTGTCCCGAACCAGAACTGCTGGTGTTGGACGAACCCACTTCCGGACTTGATCCCATCGTTCGGCGGGAGTTTATCCAGACCGTCATCGGAGCCTACCACGCCAGCGATCCGGAAAACCGCACGGTCTTTGTCTCGACGCATCTCATCGCGGAGTTCGAGGGATTGATTGATGAATTCACGATTATTGAAAAGGGCCGCGAACTCTTCACCATGCAAGCGGACGATGCGCGAAACCGTTTCCAGAAAATCCGCGTGTGCTTTCCGCAATCACCCTCTGGCTTGGACCTAAGCAGCGCGCTGAGCGTGCGACAGTCCGGCCGGGAGATGGAGATTCTGGTCAACGGCAACAGCGAGCAACTGCTGGAAAAACTCAAGGCTCTGCAACCGGAGGAACTGCGTTGCGACTCGATGTCGCTTGAGGAAATTTTCGTGGCGGCGGGAACTCTGGCAAAGGCAAAATTATGAGCCCCCTCCTGGCAAAAGAAGTCCGACTGCTGCTGCCTGCTTATGGGGTGGCACTCTTGCTGGCGATTGTACCGGTGTGGCTGTTGCCAAACGACCCCCACAATCCCGCGGCTTTTTCGCTTTACTCATTTTGGTTTGGGGCCGTCATGCTGGCATTGTCCCCTTTCGGCCGTGAGTTTGGCTTGCATACCATTCCCTTAATCCTCGCGCAGCCGCTGGAGCGCACCCGCATCTGGTGGACAAAAGTCGCGGTGCAAGCCGTCGCCATGACAACAGTTTTCGCAGCGTGGTGCCTCTCCTGTGTCGCCTGTGTTTATTTAGGATTGGAACGCTCTGATGATTGGCCGGAGACGCTGATGAACGGCGGAATCGCAACCATCATTTTCTTTGTAGGCGGGCTGTGGACAACATTGTTGCTCCGCCAAGTGATTGCGGCATTCTGGTTCACCATATTGATTCCATGGACAATTGCGATGGTGATCGGGGTGAACGGAGGAAGCTATGTACTGATATGTGTGGTTCTGGGCTTTTATGCAGTCGTCGGATTCTGGTGGGCGCGGCGGCAGTTCCTTAGCGTGCAGGAAGTCCCGTGGACCGGCGGCGTGATTCCTTTCCCCGGCTGGCGAACCGCCGATGCCGGGGTGAGATCCTCAATCCGGATACATCGGCCCGTGGCGGCGTTGTTTTGGAAGGAACTCCAACTGCACCAAGTCCTCCTCGCAGGAATGGCTGGTCTGTTCGTCTTACATCTGGGAGTAGTGGCCTTGCGTAGGCTAGGCAACGTTGCTCTAGGGAATACGTTGCATTCAGCTCTGGAGGTCTTCGGCGGGATCTGGCTGATTGTGCCACTGCTCGCCGCAGGTCCGAGCGTTGCCGAGGAGCGCAAACTCGGGACGATGGACGCGCATTTATGCCTGCCCATTTCCCGGCGCGCTCAATATGCCATCAAATTGCTTTTTGCGCTTGTCCTAGGCGGGCTGCTGAGTGCGGTGCTGCTCTGGACGGCGGAAGGAATTGGAAGCGCCGTCGGGGCCAGCTCCGGCATAAACCCATTAAAAACCCCTTTTGATCGTCAAGCCCTCGTAGTTTTGTCTTTGACCTTTTTGGCGCTTTCGTTGATTGGCTTTTATGCTTCCACGATGGCCCGAAACGTCTTGCAGGCGTTGGCGACGGCTGTGGCCGCGGCCTTCGGAGTTTGGTTCGTCATGGCAATCGCTTCTCATCCTCCCGAAGTTTTTCGTATCTGGTTCTGGCAGGGAAACCTCGTGTATTATGTTGCCTGTCCGACACTGGTTGCGACCTTTGTCTGGCTCGCCTGGCGCAACTTCAGGAACGTGCCTGAAAGCTGGCGTCTGTGGCGGCGCAATGTTCTTGGACTGACAGCCGCGCTGGTGTTTGTCGCAGCCTCCACGTTTGCCATTTATCATCGCGCTTGGGAATTGATCACACCGCTTGAGCCTGCGCACGGACCGGCACGGCTGGTGGGGGCGAAACCGACGACCCTCCACATTTACGGCGGAGGTGCGCTGGCAACAGTATTACCCGACGGAGGCCTCTGGGTGGATCGTATCGCTTATGATCCCGGCTCGCTCTGCCTGGCTTTTGGAGAGGATACGGGGTTTCGACTGAGTAGTCATTGGATCAGTTTGAGTGGAAATCAAATTATTCCAGGGTCGAACTGGACCGATGCGGTCGCGAAAATTCGCGACACCGTCGCGATCCGCTCCGATGGTACGCTCTGGGTTTCCGAGAAACCGGGCCAGGGATGGGACTGGGGCGATGGCAAACCGCGCGTGGAGAGGGCCGCTGGTTTGGTTCAGTTTGGAAACGAAACCAATTGGTTAAGCGTAGTTCCGGGGGCCTACTCAGTGGTCCTTTTGAAGCGGGACGGCACGTTGTGGCGATTGGGCACCAATAATTTTAACATGACGAAGAAATGGCCCGGTCTTCGCTCCTTCAAGCCGTATCGCTTGGGGAACGAATCAGATTGGGAGAGGATTCTTTCAGGAGGGGGAGGTCTTTATGCGTGGAAAAGCGATGGCCGTGCCTGGGCGCTTCAGGGGCCGGACAGAAATCGCAAAGATCAGGAGATTGAACTTGAACCGGGCGAGTTGGTGATGAAGCGTGTGCCGGTTTTCGACAACACCAAATGGCGAAATCTGACACGGTATGTGAATTTTCAAGTCGGTGTCCGCGAGGACGGAACCCTGTGGGCCTGGAATACAAGACCGCTCACGGGCGGGGAGGAAGATTTTTCGCCCAAGGCTGTGCAAATCGGAAAAGCCACGGACTGGGCAGCAGTTGCAAGCGAGTTTAACATTTTGGTGGGGCTCAAAACAGACGGCTCTCTATGGCAATGGCGTTGTGACGAAAGAGTCGGCGACTATGTTAAACGGCACTGGATCGCGCTCATCAACAACCCCCCGTCCCGGCTGGGCCGGCATAGCGATTGGGCAGCGATAGGTAGCTCGATGAATGGAACGTTCTCCTTGGCGGCCGATGGCAGTCTTTGGCATTGGTGGGCCCGGACCATGCCCGACAATCAGCTCATGTTGTTGCCTTCCAGAAGGCCGGTCAAAATCGAAAACATCTTCGCCGGACGAGAATGATTAGGAGTGAATTCTCCGCCAATTCGTGCGGGGCCGTTGTTCAGTTGGCAGGGCGCTTCGTTCGGAACCAAATCTCCTTCTATTTCACCCAACCGTGGTAGCGCCCCATCCAATACGGCAGCAGAAAAAACGCGCCATCATCCTCGCCATGTCCGCTTCCACCACCGTCCGGATAATAGGGATTGCCGTTCCATTTGCTGACGGGACGCTCATCCGGAGCCAGAACTTCGGTCAATTGCCCCCGCCTGAAACGGTCCGCGTCTTTGCGGAACGTCACACCCAGGCGATGCGAGTTCTTTACACCCCATTCGATGATGTCCATCGGAATCCGTTCCAGCGTGCGGCGTGATTCCTCGCGAATCTCAGGAGTCATCGGCCCCGCACCGCTGGCCACAGAAATGTAATTCCAAAGCGGGTTCATGTCCGACCGGATTTGGCTCCAGGTAAAGCGCAGACTGTCCAGATAAATTTCCCTCAACTTTGGGTCTTTCTCGTAACGCAACAATGGATCAAACGACAGATAGGCAAGTTCATCGTCGGAGAAATTGATTTCGCCGCCGCCTTTCCAACGTCGATAGAAGCGCATGTGTTCGGCGTATCCGCGTCGAATGCGATCCTGATAAGCATCTTCGTATTTCTTGTTGCCCGTGATGTGGTGCGTGGTTTTCAGAAAGGAGAGCAACTGCAATGAACGGAGCGCCGCTTCATATTGGCCTTCCCGTGTCTTGAAGTACCTCTCCGACCATTGTCCCCAACGCGTCGGTTTGCCATCCAGATCAATCAGATCGTAATCATTTTCAATCAGGTGATCCGTGAGGCGCGAGACAACTTTGCGGATTTGATCCTTCTCCGATTCATCCGCCACGAGGTCGTAATACAGCGCGTAGCCATAGTAATGACCTACACTTTCGTCCGAACTCGTGTCCCCTTTCCATAACCACTTGCCATCAGGCGTGGGATGCCATTCACCACCTTGCGGTCGTGGTTCGTCCATCGAGACAAAGGAGCGCGCAAAAAAACCGGACTTACCCGTGATATCCTCCAGCCGTATCAACAGCCGCACGGAGCGTTGCGCTTTGGCACGGGCGTCGGGATCTTTGGTCGCGGCGAAGCGATACGCTTGCGCGCCAAGATACATCGCCGTCCAAAGACCATCGTTGTCATTGTCGTTTGTTTGGTTGGTGGTTGGATCACCCGCCACGCGAAAGTGGGAATTCGCGACCATCCCATGTCGCACATGGCGCTGCTCAATCCGCTCGTCAAAATACTTTGCCTTCTGGTCCAGCGTCATGGGTCGCCATTCGATTAGAGAAACACCGGTTTTCGTGCGAATCCAGACCTTGAGATGGGCAACCGTTTCGTCCACGTAAATGTTTTTGATCTCGTTATCCAACAGCCAGCGGCGTCCGTAGAAGTATTGCCAGCGGTCCCACCGGTGCTTGGCATTCGGATCAAACCGTGCGGCGCCTTGATCGCTGCCGAGCCAGACGGCTCCGGATTTTTCCT
>CAZYYS010000121.1:0-15043 GCA_964651015.1 uncultured Verrucomicrobiota bacterium | reverse complement strand
CCGCGACCGGCAACATCACCGTCGGCAGCAGTCAATCCTTCACCGCCCCCTTCAGTGGTGACGCCGTCCTTTACCTCAAACTCAGCACAATTCCATAGCACTCTGGCCAAGTTATGTTCCTGCCACCTTTGCTGGCATTAAGGCGATCACGCTCCCGGACGCGGGGACGGGAAGTCTGTACCCATCGCCAATCGACGCGATGGGTCGAATAAAATAATTAACAGGCCTACCAATTCAATTCGATATTATCGCGCTTTGTCCTTGCGCGACTGAGCGGTATTGCATTTTCAGCTGCGTCTGGTGTACAAATACTTGTAAGCAACTGAATGAACAGTTGGCCGAGTGGAGCCCGGATAAAATTCCATGTTCATCTGAGTTGATCTGTGATTAGACTGCCACTGCAATTATGGAATACGAAGCAGTCATTGGCCTCGAAACGCACGTCCAGCTCAAGACGAAATCCAAGATGTGGTGCGGCTGCGCCAACGCATTTGGCGCGGAGCCAAATACAAATGTCTGCCCGGTTTGTCTCGGCTTGCCGGGCGTGTTGCCTGTGGCCAACGAGGAGGCGCTGCGACTCACGGTGCGGACGGGCTACCTGCTCAACTGCGAAATTCCGCGCTTCGCGAAGTTTGACCGCAAGAGTTACTTCTATCCAGACATGCCGAAGAATTACCAGATCACTCAATATGACAAACCGTCGACGGCCAATGGCTTCTTAGACTTCGAGTTCAATGGTGGCATTTCTCGTGTGCGTGTTACGCGCGCGCACCTGGAAGAAGACGTCGGCAAGAGTTTTCATTTCGAACGAAACAGCGGCGTCGATTTCAACCGTGCGGGTGTGCCCCTCATGGAAATTGTTTCCGAGCCGGACATCACAACCGCGGATATGGCTTATGAGTATTTGAATGCGCTCAAGGAAGTGCTCATGCAAGGCAGCGTAAGTGATTGCGACATGGAGAAAGGCATGGTGCGATGTGATGTCAACGTGAGCGTGCGGCCCAAGGGCGCGAAGGAACTCGGGGCGAAGATCGAGATCAAAAACATGAACAGTTTTTCCGGCGTGCGTCGTGCGTTGGAATACGAAATCCCTCGGCAGATCGAAGTGCTCAAGAACGGGGGCAAACTGATTCAATCCACCCGGCGATGGGACGACGTGGCGGGCATCACGGAGGAAATGCGCACGAAGGAACACGCGCATGATTATCGCTATTTCCCCGACCCCGATCTCATGCCACTCGCGCCAGACGATGACTGGCTCGCCGAAGTGAAATCGCGCGTTGTGGAACTGCCGCTGGCGCGCAAGCAACGCTTAACACGTGAATGCCATATCACTCCCTACGATGCTGGTGTCTTGGCACAGAATCCAATATTGGGCGGATACTTTGAAAACCAAATACGCCTTGTGCCATCTGGTAAAGTGGCGAGTTTTGGAAAACCGATCGCAAATTATATCATCAACACCCTCCCTGCTTTCACACAAGCAACTGGCCAGGCGCCGGAAAAGGTCATATCGCACTTACCTCCGTCTGGCGTGTACGATGTTGCGAGCGCTCAACTTTCCGGACAGATAAGCGCTTCCGCCGGCCAGACAGTATTTCACAAGATGTGCGAGACTGGAAAAGCTCCTCAAATGTTAATTCAGGAACTTGGGTTGGCTCAAGTTAGCGACACCCGTGCGATTGAAGAATTCTGCGATGAAGTTATCGCCGCCAACCCGGGCCCAGCAAACGATTTCAAGTCGGGCAAAGCTCCAGCACTGAATTTCCTCAAGGGTCAGGTGATGAAGTTAAGCAAGGGCAAGGCAAACCCCGCGCTTGTAGGGGAAATTTTGGAGAAGAAGCTCCACGGTTAGTTTTGTTGGAACAAGGAATAAACGAGCAACTCATTTCCCCTTACGTTTATTCTTTGGCACTGTGACTCTGACAACCACAGCGTCTGAGGTGTTTCCCGAAGTGTCCCTGGCTTGGAGAGTGATCGAGTAGGTTCGCCCACCTCCTTTTCTTGATCGTTCCGCCCGCAAAAGAACCGTGTGATCGCTGGTAACCACCCAGTCCGGTGAAGTATCACCGTCACCTCGACCATTCACTGGTTCGTCGCTAGCTACGTCGATAATCCTCCAAGTTTCTGCCCCACAAATATCGATTACCTCAGCGCTCATATTAACCCTGACCAACTTATGGTTCGGTGGCCAAAGGACACTTGGATTGGCCGACGCAGAAGAAATTGCCGGCAGTCTCGTGTCCACGACTGCGATGGTTGTGGAACAGGATGCAAAGTTGGTCTGCGAATCTGTCACCCACGCCGTAATAGTATTTGTGCCGATCGGCAAATTGATTTCCAATGTGACATTGGCCGCAAGTGCCGGATTACCTCCCGGCAAGGAGTTTGTCTGCACCCGTGTTCCATTGGCTGTCCACACAACAGTCAGTGGGTCACCATCAAGGTCAAATACGCGAACTGATACTTCTACGGCCTCGCCGCATTCTACCGTAGAAGGGGACGGACACTGGGCTACGGGCGGGTTGTTTGGTGCGAATGCAATTCCGAATGGGTTGCTCAAGCCTCCGCTGCCATTTGAAACAAAGTAATCCATGAACTCTCCCGTTGAGCCACTGAATCTCAGGACAGAAAAAACTGCACTCTGCGTGACTACATACAAGTTACCATCCGGGCCAAACGCCAAGTCGATTGGCGACATCTGGTTCGCAACTGGTACCACAGCGAACTTGCCCATGAACGTGCCGGTGCTGCCATTGTATCGGAAAATTCCTGGCAAAGGAAATACACCACCAGTGACGTAAAGATTGCCGTCCGGACCAAAGGCCAAGTCGCTCGGCGTAAACAACCCTCCGCTTCCCGCTGGAACAAAAGTGTCCATGAATGCGCCGTTGGTCCCGTTGTAACGCAGAACGCACGCGTTGTTGTAGCTCACCACGTATAGATTGGCGTCAGGCCCAAATTTCAGACCTCTCGGATAGCCCAGCCTGTCATCTGAGATAAACTCATCAATGAATACCCCGGTCTGCCCGTTGAAACGCATGATCTGGCGGAAGGAACTGCTGACATAAAGATTGCCATCCGGGCCAAAGGTCAGATTGATCGGAGCGGTCAATCCACCGCCCGAGGCAAAGACGCCGAGGGGTGACCCGGTCAGGCCATTATAGCGGTAAATTCGACCGTTATTTGCACTGGCAACATAGAGATTCCCATCCTGCCCAAAGGTCATACCCAAAGGATCGTTCAATCCGGCTGAGGCAAAAACTCCGAGGAATGCCCCGTTAGTCTTGCTGTACCGCAATACGCTGTTGGCAGTGGGTGCTGTCTGACTGCTGACAAATAATTCCGCCGTTGCTCGCGAACTGATCGATTCCAAGCAAGCAATCACGATGAGCACGGCAACAAACACACGTGCTTGGATCAATGAACCAGACGGAACGGCGAGTGATATTTGTTTTGTAAAGCTGCGATAGAGGCTGCGGGTGATTTCCAAATGAATTAGTTGGTTCCCGGCAAGCCAATCTGTCGAGCGCCCCAAGACAGGCAACTCCCCCTCCCTTTCGACTGTTTTCCGGCAGTGCGACTCTCTCGATCGCGGCCTCCGAGAAATCGCGGTCTGATCCATAGTGATTGTCCAGCCCCGATCAAGTATTCTACGATGGCAAAGGCGTTTCATTTTTTGATCGGTTCGGTCATTGTTGTACTCCCACGCGGTAGAAGTACGGGCCAGTGCCGATGGCATTTGTGTCACTGTAGCCGGTGGTACCGGCTTGGCCGACGATGTTGCTGGTCACCAGAGTAAAAGGCGTGTGCGTTGCCAAATCGGCGGAGCGCTCAAGGAAATAGGTTCGACCACCAACGCTTTGCCAGGTGATGGTAACGCCGGAGCCATTGTTTGTGGGGCTCAACAATCGCAGCGTAGAGGTGGTATTAATGGGAACAGTTCCAGCGATCCATTCCCGCCAGTTGTCTATGAGGTCGTTATCGGAATCAAGGTAATCTGCCGAGCCGTCGGTGAGTAATCCGTACTGTTGCAACCAAGCGTATGAAATGACAGACGTGGGCGATTGAAACTCATGTGCTCCGACGTCAACTGTGCCGCCCGCAATGCGGGTTTTCCCATCGATGTCCGAACCGCCAAGTACATACGAGTTAAGCCCTGCGTTGATGCAAGGTGAATCAGCCCGAAGGTGAAAATCATTCATCGCCTGAAAACGCGGGTCCACCGAAATGTTGCCGTTTGTGCCTGTGAGATCGGACCAAATATAGTTGGTTCCATTCCCAAAAACACAATTGTTCCTGACATTCGGGTAAAAGTTAGTGGCCAAAGTTACGGCAGTGATGCCGGAACTTCCAAATGCGACAACATTATTAGCGATGATCGCGCCGAGCGATGCGGAATAAATTCCACCACCGTTTTCTGGATAGAATTGAAAAGGACTGGAAGCCAGGTTGCCGACCAAGGTGTTTCCCACAAACCTTGGGGCCGCGCTCGTATCACAAGCCAAGGCTCCGCCAGAGGCTGCTGAGGTCGAGCCCGGCCCATTCGTAGCCACATTGTTTAAAAAGAAATTATTGGCGATGTTTGGATTGCCATTCCCAGTAACATATATTCCACCACCACCACGCACAAAGCCTGTCGAAACCGGACGGGTGGCTGCCACATTGCCCTCGAAGCGGTTGTTCGCGATCAGGGGTGTAGAAAATGAACTGCAATAAATGCCGCCACCGTTCAAAGCACGATTGAGGCTGATCACATTATTCGTGATAGTTGGCGAAGCTCGGCTGCAATATATACCTCCTCCGGGGGGCTGGGCAGAAGAGTTCGAGTTGGTGGCCATGTTTCCGGTGATGATGTTGTTGGCGATAATCGGCGAGGAACTGCTACAATAGACGCCTCCACCCACTGGTGCCCTGCCATTTTGGATTGTGAAGCCATCAATCGTATTCCATTGCAGCAGGTTCGTGGCGGTTACAACACTACCGTCTTGGCCAGGATCCAAAATAGTAGAATTCATTTGCCAATTCCGCTGTGCGCGGTTGATCTCGCTACCGGAGAAGCCGCCATAGAGATGAACAAAATGCATTAACCTGATGCGCTCGTTGAACGTGCCAGCCGCAGCCCAAACTTCTGCGCCGCCATTGAGTGTCGCTGTGTTGATCGCGTCTTGAAGCGTTCGCTTCGCCGTCGCCCAGGACAGCCCGTCTCCAGCGTCGTTTCCGGCAGGACTCACCCTGACGACGGGAGTGACAAACGCCGGGATGGTGCCGTCAAATTCATCCGCACCGATATCGACTGAAGTTCCAACCACACGTGAACCGCCATCAATGTCCAGCCAGTCCGGTTGTAGTGCCGAATCATCGCCGACATCGCGGCAGGGCGAAGTTGGGAGCAGATGAACGTTTGGTCTGAGAGGGTTTTGAATCAGTTGCGGGTCCAAGGAGATATTACCATTCGTTCCAGTCGGGTCTGAAAAGTCGTAAAAATCGTTGCGCTCGTTTCCGAAAACACAGTTGTTGTTGAACGCCATGCCCGGTATTCCACGAACCCCTGATGAACCAAAAGCTATAATGTTGTTGGCAATTACCGGGCCAGTGACACCGGCAGGCACGGAGCTGGTATTATAGTTTATTCCAGCTCCCGGTCCTCCTTGGTTCCAAACGATGGTGTTATTAATGACCCTGGCCGGGCAGTCGCCAGCTATCGCAATACCACCGCTGACGATGGTGGTGCCCAAAGTCGCGAGGTTTCCTGCAATGAGGTTATTCGCAATCTCAGGCGCGGGATTACCGGAGCAGGCCAAACCGCCACCACCTTGAAAGGATCCACCTGCATAATTCCCGATGATCTGATTATTACGAATGGTTGCGGCCGAAACAAAACACTCAATGCCGCCGCCGGAACTGGCGGCACTGTTGTATTGAATCACGTTTTGAACTATGAGTGGCGAGGAATTGCGACAACTGATCCCACCTCCGTTCGCGACCCCTTGATTTTGGATAATGATGTTGTTGACGATGGTGGGGGAGGCATTGGAACAAAAGATGCCTCCGCCAAAAACTGCTTTACCATTCTGAACAACAAACCCATCCAAACGCGTAGTGTTCGTAACCCCCGCCGTAATCAAAACCACGGAGTTGCTCCCCCGCCCATCCAAGACAGTCAAATGGTTCGTCCAGTTCCTTAGCCGAAGGTCGGACTCGATGCCCGTAAAGCCGCCATACAACGCAACGTTGGTAACTACTGTGAGGTTCTCGAAATACGTTCCGGCGGCGACCCACACCTGATCCCCGTTGCCCGCTGAGTTAATCGCCTGCTGCACACCCGGAAACGCCGTGGACCAAGAGGTGCCATCAGGCGCATTATTGGTTTGAACGGCATTGACATAAATTACCGCGCTTTGGATATCATGAACTGGCGCGGAGAAAACGGCGACCGACACGGCCATCAACAGTAGTTTCGAGAAGGCGATAATTTGCCAACGTGGTCGCACCGAAGCGTGCTTTGATCTATTCGTTGCTTGTAGGGTTCGAATCGAGTTCCTTTGCATAGGGAATACGCTTTAGAGTTGATGAATCGTCCTTGCTTGGGCGACGCCACGGGTCTTAACAGGTAACTGCGCCTCAATGAGGCCCATGAGTTCGCCCTGCTTCGTGCAACGATTTATCGCGATCCTCTGGTATGGGAAGTATATGCTACGGCGGTAGCATAAATGCAAGAAGTATTTTCAACTGAAGACTTTTGTAGCCGTCATTGCCACAGGGGTCTTTCAAATTAATTCTCCATAAGAATTGATGCGACAGCCAGGCGCTGGTTAGGCGCACACTTCCGCCTTTCCTGAATTCTGAATTTCTCTAGTGTTACCGCGCAATGCTCATGCAAATCAAATCAGTTCACTTCGTCGGCATTGGCGGCACCGCGATGGCTTCCGCGGCGGCGGCAATGCACGATCAAGGTTTTGCGGTCACTGGCTCCGATCAGAATGTCTATGAACCAATGGCTTCGTTCCTCGCGGGGAAACAAATAGCAGTGATGAACGGCTACAGTGAACGCAATCTCGCCCATAAGCCCGACCTCGTTGTCATCGGTAACGCGATTTCGCGCGGCAACCCGGAAGCCGAATTTGTGCTCGACCATCGGCTGCGTTACTGTTCGCTGCCGGAACTGCTCAAGGAGTTTTTCATTCGTGGCAAACGTTCGCTGGTGGTCGCCGGCACGCACGGCAAGACGACAACGACCTCTTTACTGACATGGGTCTTTGAGCACAACGGATTGAAGCCGAGTTTTCTCATTGGCGGCATCCCGCAAAACTTGGGACGGGGAGCGCGCTTCACAGAAAGCGAATGGTTCATCATCGAGGGCGACGAATACGACACCGCGTTCTTCGACAAGCGCAGCAAGTTTGTCCATTACCTGCCGGAAGTCGCAATCCTTAACAATCTGGAGTTCGACCATGCGGATATCTTTGAGAACCTCCCTGCAATTCAGACTTCCTTCAAACATTTCATCCGGCTCATCCCGCGCAATGGCCTATTGCTTGCCAATGGTGATGATGTCAACCTTGCGCCGTTGCTGGAGGTGACGCATTGCCCGGTGAAGCGTTTCGGCCTGGGCGAACGCAACGCGGTTCAAGCGTTCAACATCCGCTACGGCCCGACGGCAACCGAGTTTGAGATACCCAGCTTCAAGTTCCACACCAACTTCGTCGGCGAATTGAATCTTCGCAATGCACTCGCTGTCGTGGCGTGCGCGAAGCATTGCGGTTTGTCCAACAAACAGATTCAGTCGGCCTTTGACACGTTCAAAGGCATCAAACGACGCATGGAAGTGCGCGGCATCAGTGGCGGCGT
This sequence comes from uncultured Verrucomicrobiota bacterium, assembly GCA_964651015.1. Lineage (GTDB taxonomy): Bacteria > Verrucomicrobiota > Verrucomicrobiia > Limisphaerales > PALSA-1396 > CAZYYS01. Next base: position 7,192 of record CAZYYS010000121.1, on the reverse strand, counting down.
AACGGTGGTGGACGACTTCGGGCATCATCCCACGGCGATTCGCGAAACTGTGCGCGCCTTACGCATCAAATATTCCAGCCAAAAACTCTGGGCTGTCTTCGAGCCGCGTAGCAACACCACGCGGCGCAATGTTTTCCAAAACGAACTCGTGAGCGCTTTCGCCGATGCCGATGCCGTGGTGGTCTCCCAAATCGCGCGGTTGGAGCTGCTGTCACCCAGCGAACGGCTCGATCCAACACGCTTGATGCAGGATTTGAAGAACGCGGGCAAAGCAGCCGATTATCTGCCCGATGTGAACGCCATCGTGCAACACCTGGTGAAAAATGTTGAAGGAGGCGATATCGTATGTGTCTTCACGAACGGAGAGTTCGGCGGGATTCACGGGAAGTTACTCGAGCGGTTGGCGAGACGGTGAAACTTGCCGGCCTCAGAAACCGAGATTGGCCCACAATGAAAAGCCCACCGCATGAAACCAGCAATCAACAGGTTATCTCTCAATCAATACATCCGGCACGGTATCTGGATTGGCGCGATCGTGCGGTTGAGTGCCGAAGGACATCAGCAACATGGGTTGTGGGCCGGGATTTTGAATGGCGTGCGACACGCCCGGCGGAATTGTAAAGCGCACGGCCTGTCCTTCGGGCACGGAAATGTCCCGCAGTCCCCCACCCTCGCGGATTCTTACCAACCCCGGTCCCATGACGACGAGAATCTCGGTGCTCCGTTGGTGATAATGGTTGCCGCGGATGCTTCCCGGCTCACTTAAAACTACGTGGACGTTGCGTTGAGCGGACAGCGATTCCGCTCCAATGGGCTCAATCACCCAACCGCGCGGATCGCTGAAGAAGGAAACCTTTTCCACCATGACTGACGTTATCATTGTCGTGGAATTCTAAGACCTTTTACTTCGTCAACCAACTGTTTTCGAGCGGCTATTTCTCTTTCCCAACAATGTCCGCTGCGTGTAGAACGCATCTATGTCAAAACAGGAAAAGTTTGCTGTGGTTCGGACTGTCACGGCAAAGCAGTTCCAATCGAGCTGAATATGAACCAACTGCCATGAATCGTAACAATCATTTTCGTTGTACTGCCGCTTTGCTCCTTTGCTGCATCTTTGTGACTTACGCCCCTGCTGCGGAGACCCACAAGACAAAACCCAACATCATCCTGATACTCACAGACGATCAACGTGGGGACACGATCCGGGCGCTCGGCAATCGAGACATCCTAACACCAAACCTGGATCGCCTTGTTGAACGCGGCTTCCGGTTCAATAACGCCTACTGCATGGGGTCGATGATCGGTGCGGTTTGCACGCCGAGCCGTACAATGCTCATTACTGGGCGCTCGCTCTGGCGCATTCCGGAAAATCCTGGTGCCAAGACCGCGCCGCCGGGTGTGCCCTTGTTGCCCACCTTGTTGGGCGAGGCTGGTTACGTCACTTTCCATTGCGGCAAAGCCGGCAACACCTGTACGTTTGCGAACGCCGCCTTCAACATCAACCTACCGATGCAAGGACGCACCGCGACCTCGGCCGCTGAAAACGCCGACAAAGCCGTCGAGTTCTTGAAGAGTCATGACGGCAAAAGACCGTTCTTCATGTATCTTGCACCACCCGTGCCGCATGATCCTCGCCGCGCTCCGGCGGAATTCGTCCAGCTTTACACGCCGGCGAAACTCACGCTGTCGAAGAACTTCATGCCCGATCATCCGTTTGATAACGGCGAGTTGCACATTCGCGATGAGGAACTTGCGCCGCATCCGCGCACGCCCGAGGTGATGCGCCAACACCTGTCGGATTACTACGCAACCATTTCGCACCTGGATTACGAAGTCGGCCGCGTGATGAACGCATTGAAGGAACGTGGCTGGAGCGATAACACGATCATCATTTTCTCCAGCGACCAAGGCCTCGCAGTCGGCGGACGACACGGCCTCATGGGCAAGCAGAACCTGTATGAACATGTGAAACCACCGCTCATTTTTGCCGGGCCAAAGATTCCGCACGGCAAATCCGACGCGCTGGTCTACCTCTTCGACCTTTTCCCTACGATTTGCGATATCGCCGGCGCGCCGACACCTGTGGTTGTTGAGGGCAAGAGTCTTCTCCCTATCATCAAAGGTAAGCAGTCCAAAGTGCGCGAATGGATTTTCGCCGCCTACAAAGACTGCCAGCGAATGATTCGCGATAACCGTTGGAAGCTCATTAAATACAATGCTGGCGGCGTCAAGACCGCGCAACTCTTCGACTTAAAGAACGACCCGGATGAATTGAACAATCTGGCCACCGTTCCGAAATATGCCAGACAACGCACGCGCCTTGAGACCCTACTCCTTGAAGCTCGGAAGCAGTTTGGCGATCCGGTGGATTTTGAGCGCGTCGGTTCGCCAGCCGCTGCTGTTGACTCAACCAAGAGGCCTTAGGCAATTTGGAGTAACAAAACCCCGCGAGCTGAACCCGGTTTTTTACAGTAACGATCAGCGGAATAAATAGATGGCAACGACATGACCGAACCTCTTCCACAGCACTTACGGTGGTCGATTCTGTTGTTCCTCGTCGCAGTTTTCAATGGATTTCCATTGTCCATCGCGACTGCCCGACAAAATCCCAACATCGTTTATATTCTTTGCGACGATCTCGGCTACGGAGACGTGCGATGCCTGAATCCGCGGGGAAAGATTCTGACGCCAAACATCGACCGGCTGGCATCACAGGGAATGATTTTTACCGACGCACATTCCAGTTCGTCGGTCTGCTCGCCAACTCGTTACGGCATTATGACTGGGAGATACAACTGGCGTTCACGTCTCAAAAGCGGCGTGCTCGGCGGAATGAGCCCGCCTCTCATCGAATCGGGCAGACTCACAGTAGCGTCGTTCCTCAAACAGCACGGTTATCACACGGCAGCGATTGGCAAATGGCATCTCGGCATGGATTGGCCTTTGAAAATTGGCGCTGAACAATTCGACGATACCATCGAAAAGGGCACCGATGGCTGGCGGGTTGATTTTTCAAAGCCGATCCACAATGGCCCCAACACCGCCGGGTTCGACTATTATTACGGCATCAGTGGTTCGCTCGACATGGTGCCATACACCTTCATTGAGAATGATCATGTCGTGACACCGCCGACTGAAGATAGATCATTTCCCATGATGCTCGGTCGCACCAATGGCACGACGCGTAAAGGCCCGGCCGCCGCCGATTTCGAGGCACAGCACGTTCTACCGATACTCACGCGCAAAGCGGTCGAATACATCGGACAACAGGCAAGGGCGGCCAAACACGGCCATCCATTTTTCCTTTACGTGGCGTTGAACGCGCCGCACACGCCGATTGCGCCGACCGAGGAGTGGCAGAATCGAAGTGGTCTGAATTCCTACGCTGATTTCGTGATGGAAGTCGATGCCGAGGTCGGCACGGTCATCGACGCATTGGACAGGAACGGCCTCGCCCGAGACACGCTCTTAATTTTCACTAGCGACAACGGTTGTTCGCCACAGGCGGATTTTTCTACACTGCTGGCCAAGGGACACAATCCGAGCTACGAATTTCGCGGCACGAAAGCGGATATTTTCGATGGCGGCCACCGCGTTCCGTTCATCGCGCGCTGGCCGGGCAAAATCGAGGCCAGCTCTGTGAGTGATCAATTGGTGTGCCTCAATGACCTCTTGGCCACCTGCGCAGACATTCTAGGCAAAAAACTGCCGTCGGACGCGGGCGAAGATAGTGTGAGCATGCTTCCCGCTTTGCTCGGTAAGGCCAGACGGCCACTGCGCGAAGCGATTGTGCATCATTCGGTGAATGGCTCCTTTGCCATCCGCGAGAAACGTTGGAAACTTGAGTTGTGTTCCGACTCCGGTGGCTGGAGCACTCCCAAACCCGCCAGCGCCGAAGCCAAGCGGCTTCCGCCAGTCCAACTTTACGATTTGAGCAGCGACATCGGCGAAGCAACCAACGTGCAGGACAAACACCCTGACGTTCTCGAAAGGTTAACGAAGCTTTTGGAGAAATATGTTGCTGATGGCCGCAGCACACCAGGGGCGCCACAAGCGAATACCGGCGAAGTAAACATTTGGCGCGAGCGTCCTGACCCGACACCATCGAAAAACTAGAACTACACATGAAATCTTACCGCAGCCTGCTCGGAACCTCGGTCGCGCGATTTCTCCTTGTCGCACTGAACGTGTTTATGAGCAGCGCCTGCTCTGCCGATTTTCCGAAACGTCCGAACATTGTCCTGGTGATGACTGACGACCATGGCTACGGCGATCTAGGTTTCACCGGGAATCCGATTATTCAAACGCCGCACCTTGACGCATTCGCTCGTGAGAGTGTGCGATTCACCGACTTCCATGTCAGTCCCACCTGCGCACCCACGCGTTGCGCGTTTATGACCGGGCGACACGAATTCCGTTCCGGCGTCACGCACACCATTCATGAACGTGAGCGGATGAGCCTCAAAGCAACGACCCTCGCTCAAGTGTTGAAATCGGCCGGTTACACGACTGGTATATTCGGCAAGTGGCATCTCGGCGACGAACCCGCGTATCAGCCCAACCGACGCGGATTCGATGAAGTATTTATTCACGGTGCCGGAGGCCTCGGACAAAGCTACCCAGGCAGTTGCGGTGACGCACCCGGTAACACTTACTTCGATCCTGCCATCTTACACAACGGCCGGTTTGAAAAGACCAAAGGGTATTGCACGGACGTGTTTTTTGGCCAGGCGCTGACATGGATGGATGCCAGGCGCAAAGCTGGATCGCCCTTCTTTGCCTACATCACTCCAAACGCGCCACACGCACCGCTTCAGTGTCCTGAAGAGTATGAGAGGCGTTACGCGGGCAAAGTGGGCACCAACGCCGCAAAGTTTTTTGGTATGATTGAAAACATCGACGACAACTTCGGGCGACTGCTCGCTAAACTGGATGAATGGGGCGTTGCGCGAGACACGTTGGTTATCTTCATGACCGACAACGGCGGCACTGTTGGTGTGAAGATTTTCAACGCTGGAATGCGCGCGCAGAAAGCTACGCCCTACGAAGGCGGCACGCGTGTGCCGTCGTTCTGGCGTTGGCCGGCGGCGTTTCGCGGAGGCGTGGACTGCAACGCGCTCACGGCGCACGTGGATATTTTCCCCACACTTGCCGCAATCGCCGGAGCCAAAGTGCCGGAGAAAGTGAAATTCGATGGACACAGTCTTGTACCGTTGCTCAAAGACCCGAAAGCCGATTGGCCCGACCGTTTCCTTTTCACGCATGTCGGTAGGTGGGAAAAAGGCAAAGCGGAGGAGTCTAAGTTCAAAACTTGTGCCGTGAGAAATGCCCGCTTTCATCTGGTGAACAATACGGAACTGTACGATCTCAAAAGCGACCCCGGCGAACAAAAGAACGTCATTGGCGATCATCCTGAGATTGTGACCACAATGCGCGCCGCATATGACCAATGGTGGATCGAGATTCTCCCCGCGCTGGAGAACGAAAATGTTGTTATTCCAAACATTAACGCGTTCAAAGAACTTTACTTGAAGCAATTTGGAAAAGAAGCCGAAGCAACGAAGTAACCCTACCCGGCAAAAGGCATTCAGAGCAGCGCAAGAACGTGAACGCGAAATGTACTTGAATGCGCGAACTCAAGGTTCAAACACACGTACGCGGTAAAACCGGTTCGTAACCGCGGAATGGAAATCCGTGACAAGCCCCGGGCGATTTGAAATCGAAAACCAGGGACTGTTTTCCGCAACGTTCAACGCCGTCCACGGATTCCCATTCAGGAGGTTGGGCGTAGTCTGAACCTCAAATCCACGATTGGCAATTTGCGGGAACATGATTTCCGTCAACTGGCCGCTGAGGGCGATAGAAATGGCCCAGGAGTCGAGGGCGTTCGTCGGGTTCGTGTGCGTCAGGTATTCGAGATAATTGTCGGCGCCATCATTGTCGGCGTCGGCGGATTGGCCTGCGTTGAGCGCATTGGTGGAACCAAAGTAAGTCACCTGCCAGTCGGCGTAACTTTGGTAGTCGGAAAGCCCGGTCGTAATCCATTCGCTTAAGAGTTGGACCGCCTCGTCATTAACGACGGATGTCGCCAATGGCGGCATGTGAGCGGAACCGAGATTGGCCACGCGCTGGAAGAGAATCGAACGCGAGAGCGAGCCGGGCACAATGACGCGGTTGTTGGTGCTCCCGAAATTGTTGTTCAGCGCGCCGTTGACAATCCCTGCTTGCGGCCCCGGCGTGCTGATCCGGGCGTCCCAAAGGGATGCGAGGATACCGCCCGGTTGGTGGCATTGAACACAGTTGGCTGCCAGGTAGGAGCGAACGCGGTATTCAAGGCTGACGTTGTCGTCGGTCGCGTGCGCCAACGCCGGGAGCAGGTGCCGGTTTGACACGGTGTTGCTGAAATAGCCGGCCAACCGCAACGCCTCGATCTGGTTCGTTAGCGTGCCGTTGTAATTGAAATCGCGGTTCAATTGCGCCGTGTTGAAACCCACCGCAAAACCGCCCTGCGTCGTGTGGCAGGCCAGGCATTCCGATCGGCTGGGGTAACGCCAGACCTGCGTACGCACGGTACCACCGTCGTGGATGGCGAACGTTTCATCCAGGCCAGCCTCCGGCACGAGCGTAGCGTTGTTCGGGGAATCCCAGCGGTAGGTCACGCCATAGACGCCGTTGGTGTTACGCACGATGAATCGGGTTTCCAATCGCTTGCGCGACTCCGGAACGCCATTGGTCAATTCAAGTTCGAAGTGCTTGATCCAAACGCTGCTGGTAGGAAACGACCAATTGCCGTTTGGATTGAAAGTGATCATGAGATTGGTTTTGGGCACGGAGAACCAGCGTGTCTTGATCGCATTGTCCGACCAGAACGGAACGTTGAGTTCGTAAGGCACGATGCCGGGGTTGGGCGTCAGCGATGCCAGATCACTGAACGCGCCGGTGTTGGCGAGTGTGGCGGGCAACGGTGCGCCGGTGGAGGTTGAATTGTAGTCTAACCTCCCGATCTGGTTGTTGCCGAGTTGAGCGATGAGAATGTCACCGTTGCGAGGATCAACGCCGAAAGCGGATGGGTTCGCAGCTCCCGTGATTCGTTGGAACGGAACGGTGTTGCTCCCGTTGTAACGTAAAAACCTGCTGTTCCCGCTGGAGTAGTCGCCAAAAACATAAGCACCGTATAGCTGCGAGATCCGGC
>CAZYYS010000120.1:0-15114 GCA_964651015.1 uncultured Verrucomicrobiota bacterium | reverse complement strand
CGCATTCTGCGCCGCGCGGTGAAGTACGGCCGCACACTGGGCTTCCACGAACCGTTCTTCTACAAGCTCGTGGACGTGCTCGCCGACACGATGGGCGACGTCTTCCCCGAAATCCGCGCCAAGAAAAAGCACGTGCAGGAAGTCATCCGCGTCGAGGAGGAGGCGTTCAACAAGACGTTGGATAACGGAATCGAAATATTTGAAGCCGCGATTGCTGAACTTGAAAACGTGAAGGCGTTCCTGAAATCAGCGCCGCAAAGGCTCGGAGAAGTCAGAAAGGAACTCGATTCCCTGCCCGACGCTTACCCAGCAAGTCGGGAAAACTTGGAAAGTGTGTGGGCTGGATTTTTATCTGACGTTTCTGACGGCGTCATCACCGTTGACTATTTAGAGTCGTCTCAGAAGGAGCTTCAGGACGCGCCTCATCGAGCTCCGGCTCGGCTAATCGCATTCAAATTGGCGCAGGATCTCGCAGGCGTTTGTGGGCCAGCCAATAAACTGTTTGGCGCTCTCCAAAAGGTCGGTGGTTCTCCAAAGGCGCTCGAAGGGTGTCGGGCTGGGTTGCGCGATGAGCTTAATCGTTTGGCACGTGAGATTCCCAACTTGGTGGAAGGGCTGAAAGTCTTTCCCGGTGATCTAGCATTTAGGCTTTACGACACCTACGGTTTTCCGCTCGACCTCACCGAGTTGATGGCGCGCGAACGTGGTTTGACCGTGGACAAGAAAGGGTTTGAAAAGCTGATGGAAGAGCAGCGCGCGCGCGCGCGCGCCGCGCACAAGAAGGAAATTATAGTTCTTGCCACTGGAGTAAGCGCAAGAGTGGAGGTTGGGACTCCGCGCGTTTTTACGTATTCTTTTGTGGGATACGAAAAACTCAAGGAAACCGCAACGATTGTTGACGTGGTCACGTTGAAGGATAAGCTCGGTGTCATTTTGGACAAGTCACCGTGCTATGCAGAAATGGGCGGGCAAGTAGGTGACACTGCTTCTTTGAAAGGTGGAGGAAAGCTTTGGCGTGTTGTAAACACTCAAAAGACCAGCGAGGGAGTCATTCACATCCTCGCCGAGAAAGAAGGCCCGCCACTTGATGCGGTTGTTGAAATTGAGGTCGAGATCCCACGGCGAAACGCCATCCAACGTCACCACACGGTCACACATTTGCTGCACTGGGCGTTGCACGAAGTCGTGAGCCCGGACGCTGCGCAGAAGGGTTCATTCGTCGGCCCGGACAAGTTGACTTTCGACTTCAACAACGCGCCGCTCACGCCTGTGCAGGTCGCCGACATCGAAAAACTCGTCAACGAACGCATTCTTGAAAACGCCTCCGTCTCGTGGGTCGAAGTACCGTACCCTGATGTCCAGTCGCGCAAGGATGTGATGCAATTCTTTGGCGACAAATATGGCGACATCGTCCGCGTCGTCCAGATCGGCGGAGGGGCAGGGGAGTTGAACGGTTATTCCATGGAACTTTGTGGTGGCACGCACACCCGCGCCACCGGCGAAATCGGTCTGTTCCGCATCGTTGGCGAAAGCGCGATTGCTGCGGGCGTACGCCGCATCGAAGCGGTCGCCGGCCTCACCGCCTACGACGTGATGAAGCACGACCGTGAATTAATCAAAGCCGTTGCGGGCAAAGTGAATTCGTCCGTTCACGAGTTGGATAAGAAGATTGATGCTTTGGTGGCGCAGCACAAGAGGCTGGAGAAGGGGGTTCAGATTGCACTGCAACGCAACGCCTCGAACGCCGCTAGCGAATTGCTGGAGCGCGTCCAAACGGTGAGCGGGATTCCCTTCATCTCGCACAATCTTGGTGACGCGGACGGCGATTTCCTGCAGGCCATCGCCGATTCCCTGAAGGGCCGGTTCGAAGGCGTGGTGGTTCTTGGGGGCGTTGGGAACAACGCGGTTGCACTGGTCGCCACCGTTTCGCCCGAGTTCACGGCGAAAGTCCAAGCCGGCAAAATCATCCAGCAGATCGCCCCAATCGTCGGCGGCAAAGGCGGTGGCAAACCCGACAACGCTCGCGGTGGCGGCAAGGACGCGAGCCGGCTGGATGAAGCGCTCGGAAAGGCGAGAAGCTTGTTAGGATAAGCCGATGGTGACCTACCGCATCGGCAACGACCTCGATCTGGATGCGGTCATCGAGTTGTATCGCGCTTCAACATTGGGTGAGCGGCGTCCGGTGGACGACCGCGAACGGATGCGGCTCGTGATCGCAAACGCAAATCTGGTCGTGGCGGCATGGGATAGTGAACTTCTTGTCGGCATCGCGCGCAGCGTGAGCGATTTTAGCTACGCCACGTATCTTTCGGATCTTGCGGTGCGACTGTCTCATCGAAAACAGGGTATAGGCCGCGAATTGATTCGACGCACCCAAGCACACGGGGGAGGGGCAACAGTCATTTTGCTTTCGGCGCCTGGAGCAGTGGATTACTACCCGCATATCGGGATGACGCAACATCCGTCCGCGTGGTGGCTGAAGGCGGACGAGACGTTGCGGTGAAGCCGTCGAGTTCAATCCACGCGGATCTCTTTGCCCTTTTCGATGGCGCGCACTTCCGCAGTCGAGCCGGGGACTTTGCCGCCCATGACCGGTTCAGTGCGGCCACCGAGATTGGTGGCCAGGAACGCTTCGGCGCGGGCATTGAAATCAATGCGGTTCTCCGGGCGCGCGAAGCCGTGGCCTTCGTCGGGATAGACCACGTAGGTCACGTTGCCACCGTTTTTGATGATGGCATCCACGATCTGCTCGGACTCGGCCTGCTTCACGCGCGGGTCGTTCGCACCCTGGCCGATGAGCAGCGGGCGCTTGATCTTGTCCGCCTTGAACAGAGGCGACGCGTTCTTGATCAACTCGGCGTCCTTCGGGTCTTTAATGTCGCCAACGCGGACGGAAAATTGTGCCATCATCGGTTTCCAGTAAGGTGGAATCGTGTTTAACAACGTGCGGATGTTGGACGGCCCGACGATGTCCACCGAGCAGGCGAATTTCTCCGGCGTGAATGTGACGCCCGCCAGCGCAGAATAACCGCCATACGACCCGCCGAAGATGGCAACCTTCTTCGGGTCGGCGTAGCCTTGAGCGATGGCCCAGTCCACGGCGTCAATCAGATCGTCGTGCATCTTAAGACCCCATTCCTTGTTGCCGGCGTTGAGGAATTTCTTTCCGTAACCGGTTGAGCCACGGTAGTTCACTTGCAGACAGGCGTAACCGCGATTGGCGAACCATTGGGCGTACGGATTGTAACCCCAATTGTCGCGCGCCCACGGTCCGCCGTGAACGAACAGTACCATAGGCAGATTCTTCGCCGGCACACCCGCAGGCAACGTGAGATAGCTGTTCAATTTCAAACCGTCGCGTGCCGGGATGACGACGGCTTTCATTTCCGCGAGGGTGAGATTTTCCAACTTGGGTTGAGCGGTGAAGAGGAAGGTGGATTTCTTCGCGGCGCGGTCCCAGGAATAGAACGCCACCGGACCGCGATCGGAAGTGTAGGCTACGAGCCAGGTTTTGTCCGCACGATCGCGACTGATGATGGAGAAATCCCCATCGTGCACTTGGGTCAGCGCGTCGAAGTCCGCTTGCACGGACGGGTCAATCACCTTCCACTGACGGCGGCCGGGTTCGAAGCTGACGGCTTCAATTGCTTTCTTCCGGGGATGAATCATCACCGCGCCGCTGTCCACTTCGAGTGAATGGGCTATCAACTTTTCCGTGCCGGTGGTCACGTTGCGTACGAGCACGCGCGCCGTGTCACTGCCAATGGAACTTTGAATGAAAAGGGATTTGCCGTCCTTGGTGAATTCGAGCGCGTCGAGGTTTTCCTCCGGCCCAACCTTCATCCACGAGCGCCAGGGAGATTTCACGTCATCGCGCACGCGCAACTCGGTGCCTCCATCCGGAGTGCTGACTTCGCCGAGGCGGATTTTGAAATCGTCATCAGCCAGCCAGCGTGCAACGTCGCCGGGATTTTCCACATCGAGCACGAGCGCGCCGGTTTCGAGGTTGAGGCGATAGACATCGAACGTCTCGCGATTGCGGGCATTGAGTTGAACCAGGATTTCGTTGGGAAATTTCTCGTCCATGTCCACCAGACCGGCGCGTACGCCTTGGAACGGGGTATAGTCGCGCACGTTGCCGGTGGTCAGGTCTACACCGTGGATGTGGAAGTTTTCATCGCCGTCGATGTCCTGCATGTAAAGCAGGGTGCGATTGTCCTCGGCCCAGAAGTATTGGCGGATGCCACGCCTTTTGTCGGCGGTCACTACTTTGTCGTCGTCTTTGCCGATGGTTTTAACCCAGACTTGGAGAACGTTCTTCTTGTCCGGTGCAATCCACGCCAGCCGTGTGCCGTCGGGCGAAAGTTGTGGCGACGTGCGTTCCGGATTGCCAAACAACACGTCGCGCCGGATGAGCGGCGGCAGGTCGGCACGAGCGCAAGGAGTGGCAGCAAGGGTAAGGAAAATCATGGCGAAACCGACGATGGCAACTCTCATGGGGATGAAATGCCAAGGCGGACTCATGTTGGCAAGCAGGAAGGGGAAAGAATCGGAGGAGCCGATGGATGAGAGATTGTTTGAGAAGCGCGTGATCGTTGACATCCGGCGTGATGCGGGTAGCATTTGAGGGTTGCTGGTTGGCGCGTTCGTCTATCAGTTAGGACGCGGCCCTCTCAAGGCTGAAAGACGGGTGCGATTCCCGTACGCGCTACCACTTTTTGAGTGGGCGAAGTTTTGAATTATTGCAGCCTCGCAAACGCATCGTTGCCGTGAATCATTCATTTGCATTTGAAGTTTCTGAAGCTGACGCAGTGCGAAGCACGAAGTCTTTGGCAGTCGATGTTCAACGTCCGGCCCTCGACCAAATACATGCGCCCTTTTCAAATTATTTTTAACCCCACCAGCGCGGCAGAACTCGCCCGAATGCCAAAGGAGTTGCAGTTGCATATCCTCGGAGAGTTTCGCGGGCTGCCCCAACAAGTGTTGGCAACTGATTTGGACCAGTTCGGGAAACTAGAACAAGCCGGCAGAACGTTGCACCGTTTCAGGGTTGGAGATTACCGGGTTTATTTTGAACGACACAATCTGGGTGTGGTGGTGCATCGGATTCTCAGCCGGCACACGCTCAAGGATTTCTTGTTCCGATCCGGACTGAAGATGGGGGAGGACGAAGCGCTCCAACAGAACCCAAAATTCTGGGAATTGATCGAAGCCGCTCGGACCGCTTCAACGAAATAAAGGATGGCCAGAACGGAGGCCAGAAGAGTCGGGCCCGCTCACCGGACATCTTCGCCAAGCTCGACGTTCCAGTAGGCCAGATCAATGAAATGCTTCCAACTGTCGTGTTGGTGCAATCCCAGGTTGATCTGGACGAACGGACGCCACTTGGGTCGCTTCGGCTTGCGAACGAGATGCAAGCCGGCCTCTAACGGCGTGCGGTTGGCCTTGCGGGTGTTACATTGCACGCAGGAGCAAACGATATTTTCCCAGGTCGTCGGCCCGCCGCGGTCCCGTGGGATTACATGATCAAGGTTCAGGTCTTTTCGGTCAAAAACCTCGCCGCAATATTGGCAGGTGTTGCGATCACGTTCAAAGATGTTGTGGCGGGTGAACTTGACTTCCTTTTTTGGCAGCCGGTCGAACATCGCCAGCAAGATAACGCGCGGTACACGAATTTTGAACGAGATCGTATGGATGCACTCCGGGTGCGGTTCCCTTTCCGAGAAGTCCTGCCATTCGCTGAAATTGAAAGTCTGAAATGAACCATCCGGATCGCCCAGGACAACCTGGGCGTGGCCCGCAAACAACAGGGTGAGGGCCCGCCGGGTCGTGCAGATGCTGACCGCCTGCCAGAGTCGGTTGAGTACCAGCACGTGTTGATTCAAAAACGATGCCATAACCGCGCTAATTGGGGCGCAAGTTACCATGCGCCGCAGCACAGTGTCAACGGTTTGAGCGAAAGGCCGCAATTGTTGTGAACGCCGTAACGCATTCCGAGGTCTAGAAATGTGCGGACGTAATCATTTGGCAAGATTCCGTTCATTTCGATATACTTGATCATATGAAGTATTTTTCGGCAGTAGTTGTTGTTTTCTTTTTGTCACTGCATTTACCAGACGCGTGTGCGCAGTCACAGGATGAACAGTACATCCACATTTACAATCTGATTCAGCAAGGAGACTCGTTGAACGAAGCGGGGCAGACGGCCCCGGCGCTCGAGAAATATCAGGAAGCGCAGACCGCCCTAAGGAAACTTCAATCCGCCAATCCGGACTGGAACGCCAATGTCGTCAGGTTCCGCCTCAAATACCTCGAGTCAAAGATCACTCCATTGACGGCCAATCCCTCCGGCACAAATGCGCCCGCGGCAACTTCGACCAACGAATTACCTTCCGTCCCCAAGAGTGAGTTTACATTGACGCGACCCGCGCCAACCGCAAAACCGGCCCCTCCTGACGAGACGGCGAGCCAATTGCAGACCCTCCAGGAAGAGGTTCGCCAACTGGTCGCGGACAAGGCCTTGCTCCAGGCAAAGTTGAAAGAGGCGCTTGCGATTCAACCTGCGGCGGTCGATCCGCGTGAGTTGACGAAAGCGGAAGAGCGGATCAAATCGTTGCTGAAGGAGAATGAACTGTTGAAGGTCGGCTTGGCTGAAGAGCAGGCACGATCTACTCAGCTTGTTGCTCCGGCTGTCTTGGAACAAAACAAACAAGCTTTGGCCGATGCGAACCGGAAGTTGACAGAGCAAACCGAGGCGGCGATCGCTTTGCGCACGGAGAATGATCTCTTAAAAAAGCAAGTTGCCGATTTGCGTTCCAAACCAGCGCCGGCAGACAAGAGCGCGGAGTTGAGCCGACAGTTGGCTCAGGCGCAGACTCAGATGGCGGCGTTGCAATCGGACAAGGAAATTGCCCGGTTGGAAAAAATCGCGCTCGAAAACCGGATCAAAGAATTGTCCACGACGCCCGCCCCCAAGAGCGCGCTTTCGCCACCCCCAACCGGAGGGGATGCGACCCGGGTAAAGGAGTTGGAGCGCGAGCGGGACGAGTTGCAGAAGAAACTCGATGTCGCCACGAAGGAACTTTACGGACGCAAAGGCGCGTCAACAGCAGCGCGCGTGGAGGAAATGACGACGCAGTTGGAAATCTTGCGCGCCCGCTTGGAAGTGTTTGAGGCGCGGCAGGTGCCCTACACCCAGGAGGAACTTGCCTTGCTCAAGCCATCACTAGCGCTCGCGGCTGAGAATCCCAAAGCCGGCAAAAAGTCTGCGAAGGAATTGCCGAAAGGCGCCGGGCCATTGTTGGCCGAAGCGCAACGAGCCTTTGCCGCGCAACGGTACGACGAAGCGGAACAAAAATATTTGCAGGTGCTTCAACTGGACGAGAAAAACGTTTACACGTTGGGAAACCTGGCGGCCATTCAGTTGGAGCTGAATCGTCTTGATGCGGCGGAGAAAAATCTGAAACAAGCGCTTGCCATTGAGCCGGACGATGCCTTCAGCCTGTCGTTGCTGGGTTACTTGAGATTCCAGCAGCAAAAGTATGATGAAGCACTCGATCTTCTGAGCCGTTCGGCAAAATTGAATCCACAGAGCGCTGAGACGCAGAATTATCTGGGCATCACGCTCAGTCAAAAAGGGATGCGCGGTCCGGCGGAAGCCGCCTTGCGCAAGGCGGTTCAACTCAATCCCGGTTACGGTAGCGCCCACAACAATCTAGCCGTGATTTATGTCAGCCAACAGCCGCCGATGGTCGAGTTGGCGCGCTGGCATTACCAAAAGGCGCTCGCAGCAGGGATGCCCCGCAGTCCGAATCTCGAGAAGATGCTGGATGAAAAAAAGTCGGCGGAAAGAAAGCCGTAATCACGACTTGGGGGGCGGCGATCAAATCAGGAGTTGTTCCAAGTTCGAACCCAATCAGAGCATGAAACATCGACGAGTGCAATTTTGAGAAAAAGCGGAATGTTACGTCAGAGCACGCACGAATTGATGGTGAAGACTCGCGGTCGTGGCTTTTATGAACTGACGGGTGAAGTGGCGGCGTGGGTGCGTCAGAGTGGTTTGCAAGTAGGTGTGGTTACTTTGCATCTCCGACACACCTCGGCTTCGCTTTTGATTCAGGAAAATGCCGACCCTGAAGTGCGGCGCGATCTGGAGCGCTTCTTTTCCCGGCTGGTTACGGACGGTGATCCATTATTTCAGCATACCGCCGAAGGGGAAGACGACATGGCAGCGCATATTCGAACGGCTCTGACTGCTGTCAATCTCAGTGTCCCCGTCGAAGGAGGACAACTAGCACTGGGTACCTGGCAGGGGATTTATCTCTGGGAGCACCGTCACCATCCACACACGCGACGCGTGGCGTGCCATTTTGTTGGGGAATAGACTGGCCAAAGTGTCTGATGCGTGGCAGGTTTCCGCGCGTTGAAAATACTTTTGACCATACATAATTTGGAATTTGCGCGGCGAGCAACCCGGTTCGCTGCGCTGTGCAGTATGTTCACAATTGCGATCACCTGCGGGGCGGAAACCGTTTCAAACCGCTTCGGTTTTACCGGACCGGAGATTTTCCCCATCGACAATCAAATCGGCCAACTCCACACGGCGGATATCAATGGCGACGGGCTTAACGACCTGATTGTCGTCAACAACGCTCGCTCGAAGATCAACCTGCTCTACAACCAGACCGGCAAAACCAATTCCCCAAAGGCGGTCGACACAACAATCAAGCGGGAACTGAATGAGTTGCCGCCGGACGCCCGTTTTCGCATTGATTCGATTGCTTCGGAAAAACGAATCGCCGCGCTGGTGGTGGAAGACCTCAACCAGGATGGCCGACCGGACATTGCTTACTATGGCGAACCAAAGGAATTGGTGGTGCAATACAATCAGGGCACAAATGGGTGGAGCGCGCCCAAACGTTGGTCGATCGACGATGCTCCCCTCACTCCCAACGGACTGATTTTCGGAGATCTGAACGGCGATCATATGACCGACTTGTTGTTGTTATCGGAAAATTTCATTTACCTGTTTACGCAGAAACCCGATCACACGCTCGGCGAACCCGAGAAGATTCCTTTTTCAGGGGCGGTGAAGGCGGTGCAGGTGCTGGATATCGACGGCGATGGCCGGGATGATTTGTTGCTCGTGAATTGGGAGAGTCCAACGCCGTTCCGGTTCCGTCTGCAAAACGACATCGGACAACTAGGCCCGGAATTCTATTTTTCGCTGCCCCCCATTCGCTCTTACTGGGCAGACGTTTTGGAAGCCGGCGGGAAAACAAAAGTGATCACCATCGCGCAAAACTCCGGGCGCGCTCAAATCTCTGACTTCGTTCGCAAACCAGCGGAAACTCTTTCGGGCAATTTCAAACAAGGGCAGTTCCAAGTATTGCCGCTTAATCGAACTTCCGGTAAATACAATAAGCGCGGCGTGTTGTGGGCGGACATTAACGGCGACAACCTTCCCGACCTGCTCGTGTCCGAGCCCGACAGCGGACAGATCACCGTCTTTCTGCAAAAGAGTGACGGGAGCCTCGCGGCAGCCAAGTCATTTTCCACCCTGACCGGCGTGAGTGACATGGCGGTGGCCGATTGGGATGGCGACGGGCAAGCCGAGTTGTTTCTCTTGAGTACCGACGAGCGGCAGGTGGGGGTGACGCGATTGGATGACAAGGGACGGTTGCCGTTTCCCACGCTGATTGCCGTGGACGGCAAGCCACTCGCGCTGGCGGTGGGGGCGCTTCAAGCCAACGCGAAACCAACATTGACTGTGCTGGTGGATCAGGATGGCAAACGCTCCCTGCTGACCCGCACTGTGGACGGAAAGAGTAACACGCAGAAGCTCAACGAAAACTTCAAGTCCAATCCAAGGTCCTTGGCGATGCATGATGTTAATCAGGACGGCCTGGCAGACCTGGTGGTTTTAATTCCTTATGAAAAAATCAAAATTCTGCTTCAAGTGGCCGGGAAAGATTTTGAAGAACAGGACATCGCGCCGCCGGGTGGCAGCGATGTGGAACAGCCTTGGATGAGTGCCGCCGACGTGGACGGCGATGGCAAGCCGGAATTGTTGCTGGCTCAGAAGAATTTTCTGCGCGCGGTGGTTTTAAAACCGGAGACACAGGATTCAACTAACAAGAGTGGTTGGGTGTTTAGTGTGAAGGAGCAGATCAACGGCGCCGCCAGCAATTCACGACTGGTGGGCGCGACGGCTTTGCCCAACGGAACGAATGCCGTACCGTCGTTGTTCCTGCTCGACGCCGAGCGCAAGGCCGTGACTTTGTGTGAGCGCGATGCCGCGGGTGTCTGGCAGGTCATTCGCAACGTTTCGTTGCCCTTCACGGAGTTCACTAGTTTGCAAGCAATCGCTCTCGGCGGTAATGATTTGAATACTGTTGGTTTTCTGGGGGCCAACGCGGTTGCTTGGCTGGCGCTTCAAGGTGACACTTGGGAATTCAAGGAGTTGGATGGTTACGAAACACCGATCAAGGATGGTTTTTTGCACGATGTTGTCTCCGGCGATCTGAACAACGACAAACGCAAGGACCTGGTCTTTCTGGAGACGGGCAAGAACTATCTGGACCTCGTGTTATTTGAAGCGCCCAACCAGTTGGTGCCCGCGAACCGGTGGCAAGTTTTTGAAGAACGAACATTTCGCAACCGCCGCAACGACATGCCGGAGCCGCGTGAGGCCCTGGCGGCAGACGTGACGGGCGACGGCAAGAACGATCTGGTCGTCCTGGTCCATGACCGGATTCTGGTTTATCCGCAGGAGTAGGCGAGTAAACGAAGTGGCGGAAAAGGATTACGACCGGGAGAGGATTATGGCCTCTTTTTTCGTTGGACACCGTTGCGGGCCTTGATTTCCAACCGGGTAACAAGCAGTACATCCACGATTTGATGCGAACTATCCGGTTGATACACGATCAATTCGCGGCCTGCTGGATCAAGTGCCACAAAGTCCTCGTGTTGAACGGGCAGACGACCACCATCGGCAAGATGAATCCAGAACGGGCGAAAGGGCCGGGCGTGGAGGGTTTCCCGAATCCTGTCGATTTTCATATTATTCTGCTTACTCCGTCACGTTGAACCTGGCAAGAAGGGAAGGCGAGATAAATACGCGCGCATTCTTTTCTAATGCTGACTGCGCGAACTCGCTAGGAAGTCAAAGCATTGTCTGGAAAGGATTCGTCGCGTTAGCTATCGGGGCCTCTATTTCTTCAACTGCGGCGGAGTCGGCGAGAACGTTTTCAAGGTCAACCCGTCCGCACTTGTACTACCGGCATAGACGCTGAAGTGGAAGTATTTGGCGACCTTTTCAAACTCGGGTAGGAGCGAATAATCAAACCAGTTGTTGTAGTTATTTTGATTCACGCTGATGCCGAAAGCGCTGCCCAATACAGCTAGATTGTTCGAGTTGGTTGCTACGTTCGGGTTTTTTTTCATCACTTCAAACGTTGCGCGCATGATTTCGCCCTGGTTTGAATAACCGAACAATCCGGTGCTCGTGCCGCCGACTGGTTGCGCCGCTTCATTCAGGCCCGGAGATTCGCGCAGGGTTTTTCCCTGGCTCTCCGAGCTTCGCAGGTATTGTTCCAGCAGCGCGGCATCCGATGACATTGCCACGTAACCGCCACTGGCCGAAAAATGTAATCCACGCTGACCGGCCGAGTTGCTGCCAGTGGTGGGCGCGGGCAGTGTGAAGATCTTGCGTCCCAGAAACTCGCGTTCCTTGACCGGATTTCCGCCGCCCAACTGCGGCGGCATGAGTGCGGTGCCCGATTTCAAGGCCAGCGCCAGAAGCTCGGCGTTTGGTGAGCCGAGCAAAAGAATTGACGGCGGCGACTGCAAATCAGCCTGAGTGGCGCCGCTGGGTGCCTTCTCGTAGGTAATCACGTCGTTGCCTAGATTGCCGAGGAAAGTCTTCTTGAAGTCGAAGTTGGCGTCTTGATCCTTGCCGATGGTCGCCATTGTCATTTGCAGAAAGCCCCCGAGTTGGGGAGAAAACTCATTGATCATGGTTTCCAATGCGGCCCACGCCTTTTGACCATCAATTCGCCAGCGTTGGAACTTGGCTGCATCAGCGGGAACGAAGGTAGGCGGACTGGCTTCCTTTGCTTCGAAGGCCAATACTTTGAACAGGCCGCGGCGGTCCGCCTCCGGGATCCCCAGGAAGAATTGGAGCAGCCCACCTTCGTTGGAATTGTGATAGCTCACCGCTCCCGTTTTCAAACCGTTCAAGCCGAGGACCGTCGTGATTTTGCTCAATGGAGGCAGAAACGTGTTCGGTTGTGAGTCGGCTTCTGTCGAATTGGCGGGTTTGCCGCTCAGAGCATTGATCAGCAGCTTTGCATTGACCCAACCATAAGCCGGTGACTCGCGGAACAGGGCGTTGTGGCTGGCTTGATAGGCCGGCAAGTCACCGAGCATTGGTACCGATCCACCGGCGAGCGCGATCAGGATTTTTTCGATGGTCTTGGCCGAGTTGCCCATGATGAACAAAGCGTCGCTCTGACCGATGATGATCTCACTCTTGGGCGTCGTTTTTTTGTCACCCGGCTCTTCGAACGCAGTCTCGCTTCCGGCTGGCACCGGTAATGCCTTGGTCAGTGATTTGATGAGGTCGTTACTGGAAAGGACAAGTGTTGTGAATTCCACGTCGCGGATTTTTTCGGTTTTAATCTGCTTGCCGGAGTCCACCCACTTTTTTTTCAGATCGGCAAGATTGGTCCTGAGTTGGCCGCTTTTGTCTCTGGTGTCAGCGAACAACAGCCAGCCCATTTTTTGATCTTCTTTGACCGGCCAGCCATTTTGGATCAGCGCGAATGTGATTTGCCCCTGAGCAAAACCTGTCCAGTCCTCCCAGCGAACGCCCAAATCGCGTTCCAGCGGAGTCAGAACGTCCTCCTTCAGTTTTGTCGTGAATTTATCTCTGAAGGGCTTCATGGCCGGGTCGTTCCAGAACTGGCCCTGCGGTGATTTGCTGAAAATGTCCTTGGCTTTGGTCCAGTCGGGTGTCGTCAGCAGAATTAAAGTATCATCCGGCAACATTTTCTCCGCTGGCGGCACGGCGGCATGGCTGCCAAACACGAGACAAAAAACCGCGGCCAATAGCAGAAGATGATTGGTCATGAATTGCATGTTAAGCTGTTGCAGGACGTTTGACGATGCGTAAAAGCCGGCTAACAAATGCGCATATCCGGTTCGTGATTTGGCAGTCGGATTCGCTTGATGGGGACATGATTCTGGGGAGTTTCGATTTGGCGAAGTTAACATCTGTGACCGAATTGACTGTTGATGAGCGCGCTAACGATGTCCGACCTGGGAACGCGGCCCGATCATGCTCCCCCATTCTATCCGGCAACTGGTAGACCTTCGACCACATAATCATGGTTTTCTTTTCAAGGTAACATTCAAGACTTGATGATTTGGTTCACCCAAAATTGTAATGGATTCCGAATAAGTGTCAGCGTCCTCGAGCTCTACCTTGACTGTACGTTTGCCGCGCTTCAGTTGGAGGATTGGCATACGGCTGGAAACATTACCGATGAAAGCGTCATCGATATAAATACGAGCGGTGCGGGCGTCCAACCCTTCGGGAGCCGAAATGTTGACCTCCAAATTCCCCTTATCGGTTTTGGAAACGGCCGGACTAAAGCCGATACACCCGCACACAAACAGCAGGCCAGTCAGAATTACACCCATTGCGGTTTTCATTTTGAGAGGGGCGCGCTCAGACCAACAGGGTCCATCGTCCTTCAAGTGATCTACTCACTATTCCTTGACCTGATTCCGGATGCGGCTGGGCGGTTCCAGATAACGGTAGGCGTTACTGGGATTGTCACTCGCGTAGGCATAGGCATCGCGGTGATCGAGAAAGAATTTCACCGCACTAACCGGGATGGCAAAACCGAGACCTTCACCAAAGGTGATCTTCATATTCGTGACACCGATGACCTCACCACTCAAGTTAAACAAGGGGCCGCCACTGTTACCGGGGTTGATCTGCGCTGTTGTCTGCAAATAAAGTTCGCCCTGCAACTGGCGCGTCTTGGTGCTGACGATGCCTTCGGTCACGGTGCGTTCGAGTCCCAATGGGCTGCCGACCGCGAACACCCGCTCGCCCACGGCCAGCGTATCCGAATCGCCGATCGGCACGCGCACGAACTTCGGCGCATCTTTGTCGTCGATTTTGAGCAACGCAAGGTCCTCGAACTTATTCATCGCGATGATGCGTACCTCCTTGTAACTCTTGCGTTCGAGCTGACCGGCCTTCTGGTGGTACACTTCCACGGAAATCTTTGTTTCACCTTCGATCACATGAAAATTGGTGATGAGAAATCCGTCCTCGTTGATGATGAAACCTGACCCGAGTCCGCTGGGCGTGCGCACTTGAACAACGGCTTCTCCGACCTGATTAACCAAGTCGCGTACAGCTCGAACCGGTGGCGGATTTGCGGACGTCTGATACAGACCGGATTCTGTTTCGATGGTCACCGCACTTGGGGCCGCCATCGGCGCGGCCACGACGGGCTTCGCCGTTGGTTGTTCCTTTTCACTCTTTGAAATTCTTGCAATCTGATTCCGCGGCACCACGAGCACGGTGTAACCGACATCCAACACGACTTGGTCCCGCTTTTCCGCCAGGACTTTGCCGGTCAGCGCCGCCTTGTCCTTCAATTGGATCGTGTCGGCGTTTGCCAGTTGTACGCTGCACCCGGCTAAGAGGCACAACCCAATAATCTGTTTCAACATGCTTTGACATTACTTGTTGCACGGCGCTTTGACAAGCCGGCGCACAACTCAAGTCTGTGACTCATTGAGACTTTGAGTGGATAAGGTGTATGCAAGTGCTGTCCGGGAATGGCGGCGTTTGCGCCTGAATGCCTACACCGGCTGACAATTGAGAATGCCTTGCTTGGTCAGTTGAGTTGTAGGCGAGGGCTTTCGATAAACTCCACTCAAGCCAAGTACTTTTCTTCGGCTAGAACTTTGGCCGTTCGCCGTCGCTCGAACGCGAGTTCCCTTCGTTCTTAATCTTTACTGGTCGGCATCCACATCGCGGGTTCATCAGAGTTAGAAGTCTGTTTTCGATTGGCGAAGCACTGTTCGTCA
>CAZYYS010000119.1:0-15126 GCA_964651015.1 uncultured Verrucomicrobiota bacterium | reverse complement strand
ATTCTCTCATTTTGACATTTAATCCTCACTTTGACATTTTTTTCGCGTCAATACAGACCATGCGTAATGGAGCAACCCATGCGTAAGAAAAAGTCTGTGCCGGACAATGATTCCAAAACGAGCAGGCGCTCGCTGCGCTCGAAACTGCCTTTACCGGGCAAGAGGCGGCGGAAGCGCCGCGCCAGACAGCAGCACTCCCTCCCGGCTCGTCGCAAGATCAAGGTTGGGGTTGGTTCGCAAACAGGACGCCTCAGGCGTCAACGGGTCGAAGATAAAGGGGCCAGTGCTCGCGGGCCTCAGGCACAAGCCAGCACAGGCTTGCAAGAATGGGAGCTGACGGATTTTTTCGAGACCGTTCCGGTGGCTTTGCATTGGTTGGGCGCGGATGGAACGATCTTGTGGGCGAACCAGGCGGAATTGGATTTACTCGGGTACAAACGTGAGGAGTATATCGGCCATCGCATTGTCGAATTTCACGCTGACGCGCAGGTAATCGAGGAGTTGCTCCAGCGACTGAAGCAAGCGGGCGTGTTGCACGACTGTGAGGCCCGTCTTCGGCGCAAGGATGGCACCATCCGGCGTGTTCGTATTGATTCGGCCGTACGTTGGGAGAACGGCAGGTTCATCCACGCACGATGCTTCACGCGTGACGTTACGGAGCGCAAGCAAGCCGAAGAAGCCTTGCGCGCGAGTGAAAGTCGTTTCCGCGCACTGATCGAAAATAGTTCCGATGGCATCATGTTGTTCAGTGCTGAGGGAAAAATTCTTTACGTCAGCGCAACGACGAAACGGATTCTGGGTTACGTGCCGGAGGACGTTTTCGGTTGCCGAGCGTTTGAGTTCATCCATCCGGACGACGAGGCAATCGTGAGGCAGCGGTTGGCCGAATCGCTTGAAAAGCCCGCCACACTGGTCATCGTGCAGGCGAGAGTGCGCCACAAGGACGGCAGTTGGCGACTTGTGGAAGGCAGCCTTTGCAATCTGCTGGCTGAACCGGGCGTGAATGCCATCGTCAACAATTACCGGGATGTCACCGACAATAAGCGCGTAGAGCAAGAGCTGGGGCAGGCGTTGCGCGATCGAGAAACCATCATGGAATCCGTCCCGGACATTATTTACATGCTCGATCTGGAAGGAAAGCTGGCGCGCTGGAACCGCAAATTGGAACTCGTATCCGGTTACGCCGCCGAAGAACTGCTCGGCAAACCGGCTGTTGAGTTTTTTCCGCAGGAGGAGCGGGCCTTGGTCAGGAATGCGCTTGACGAGGCATACCTCAAGGGCACCGCGGACATCGAGTTGAATTTGTTGAGCAAGGAGGGCCAGCGAATTCCTTGCCGCATCTCAGCCGCGACCGTGAAGGATGAGTCTGGCCGGGTGATCGGATTGGCCGGCATGGGCCGCGATATAGTCGAGCGAAAGCGCGTGGAGGAGGAATTGGCCAGTGCGTTGCGCGAGCGCGAGAACATCATGGAGACAATTCCCGAACTCATTTACCGGTTGGATTTGGATGGAAAATTGAGCGGGTGGAATCGAAAGCTGGAGGCGGTCACGGGTTACACCGCTGCTGAACTTCACGGTAAACCCGCATTGGAGTTTTTTCCGAAAGAGGAGCAACAACGCGTCAGGGACGCCATACACGAAGCCTACATCCACGGTTTCAGCCAAGTCGAGACATGCCTCCGACACAAGCATGGAGACCTTATTCCCTATCACTTGACGGGTGCGCCGTTGAAGGATGAATCGGGGCACGCAATTGGCTTGACGGGCGTGGGTCGTGACATCACCGAGCGCCGACAGGCTGAGGAAAAGGTTCGCGAACAGGCTGCGTTGCTCGACATGGCCCAGGACGCCATTTGTGTCACCGACATGGATCAGCGGGTCATTTATTGGAACAAGAGCTCGGAGCGGCTCTACGGCTGGAAAGCCGCTGAAGCCTTGGGAAGAAATGCGAACGAGTTGTTGTTCAAGAGTGATTCGACGCGTCCCAGCGAGGCTCTTAAAAGTTTGATTCGCACCAGCGAGTGGAAAGGTGAATTGTATCAAGTCAGCAAGGCCGGCGGGGATATTGTCGTTGCCAGCCGGTGGACCTTGGTGCGCGATCAACAAGGCGCACCCAAGTCCATTTTGATCATCAACAGTGACATCACGGAAAAGAAGAAACTGGAAACGCAATTCCTGCGCGCGCAGCGGTTGGACAGTATTGGCACTCTGGCCAGCGGCATTGCCCATGACCTGAACAACATTCTGGCGCCGATCCTGATGTCCGTTGCCATGCTGGGCGAGACAGCGACCGATGCTGACGCCCGGAAAATGCTCGCGAGCATTGAAACCAGCACCCGCCGCGGCGCCGACATCGTCAAGCAACTTCTGACCTTCGCGCGCGGTATCGAAGGAGAACGAGTGTTACTCCAGCCACGCCACTTGGTGAAGGAACTGGTAAAGATGGTCCGAGCCACTTTTCCCAAGATCATCACCATAAACACCCAGATTGCCAACGACCTTTGGACGATCATCGGCGATGCGACCCAATTGCATCAAGTGCTCCTTAATCTTTGCGTCAACGCCCGCGATGCCCTTTCGGAAGGTGGCAACCTGAGTGTGGCGGCTAATAACGTGATGCTTGATGAACAATACGCCAGCATGAATCCTGAAGCGAAACCCGGGCCGCACATCGAGTTGCAGGTGGCCGACACAGGGGTGGGAATTCCGCCGGCAATCATCGATCAAATCTTTGATCCCTTCTTCACCACCAAGGAAATCGGCAAGGGAACGGGCTTGGGACTTTCCACCGTGTTGGGCATTGTAAAAAGCCACGGCGGATTCGTCTCAGTTCAGAGCGAAGTTGGGCGTGGCACCACGTTCAACGTATTTCTACCGGCCAAGCCCAATGCAATCATCCGGGCTGGTGCAACCGAACCAACTGCCTTGCCGAACGGCCAAGGTGAATTAATTCTGGTAGTGGACGACGAGGCGCCGATTCGAAATGTAACTCAAAAGACTTTGGAACGACATGGCTACCGGGTTGAAACCGCCGCAAACGGCAACGAAGCGATGTCGCTCTTTGCGCGAAAGCTCGGTCAAAACCAACTGGTGTTGACTGATATCTCGATGCCAATGATGGGGGGCGTGGCGCTCACCCGCGCACTGAAACGGTTGGACCCCAAGGTAAAGATCATTGTTTCCACCGGCCAGGGTCAGGACGACAAAGTAGCTGAACTGAGTGGTCTGGGCATAACCCACTTCTTGGATAAACCGTATAACACCGAAAAACTATTGGTCACGTTGCGCGAGGCGCTCGCCGGTTAGGAGATCACAAGTGCGTCAGTTTTCGACTTTCAGCAACACTCCCTGACCCGGCGCCAACCAAGCTTGTTCACCTTCAAAGTTGATTAGTTGACCGGAATACGGCGAAACCATCAAAACGCGCTTTGGTGCGGTCCGGTATTCCAACGAGCAATGGCGCGATTTCTTGAAATCTTTATTCACCACCATCGCGTACCTCGAGCCGTCCTGATGTGTGAAATCGCCCACCATGAATTCCGCGGTACCAACTCCCTTAATCAGGCTTTTCTCCGTCGACGGGCGACAGCCTTCCGGTAACTGACCAAAATGATAAACTTCGTCCGAGCTTAACCGCAGCAAGGTCGGTGCAAGCTGGAGAATTTGCAAATTGACGTTCTGCAGGTGATGCCACGTGGCCGTTTCGTTTCCGAACTGATCAATCGGTGCCATGCGGAAGTTGCCGACCGCCGGTGTGAAATAGGTGAAATAGCTCAAACCACGTCCGCCGTACGCCAGCGTCGTGTAGGCTTGGAAGCGCAAGTCAGCCGCATTGACTTCGCGATAACTCAAGCAGCCCACACTGAGCACGATGTTCCAGAAGGGAATTTGATTTCGTTGCGCGGCCGTGCGCATTTGTTCGAGGTTCAGCCAATAAGCTTGCCGAAACCCGCCGTCTTCCATTAGCGCGTAATGATCGTAACTTAAAATCGTCGGATGACAGGTGGTGACAAACTTGTCTAGGTGTTCGGCATAGCTTGGGCACCCGAGTTGTTCCTTGCTTGCATAATTCGGGAACAAATTGATGTAAGCCCATTTGCCCGGATCAAGTTCATGAATTAGCTCCGCAACTTTTCCCAAGCCGGGGAAATGAGTGGCGGAAGGCTCATCGCGCAAGTAGTAGCCAAAAACAGCCGGGTGTTTGCCAACTTCAGAAACAAGACTCTCGATTTTCTTTCGAGCCGCGGCTTCGTCCACATTAAGCCAATCGTAATCTGAAACACGCGCATCGGAGACGATTGCCCTGAGACCGGCGGCGAGGCAGACGTTGAGATCTCGCGGCGCAACAAAGCCGGCGATCGTGAGGCCGCAATCGCGCATTTTCTTCAATACTACTGGATCCCCAGGAGCGCTATTCCAAGCCATGAGCGGAAAGAAATTGGTCTCGGCAAAAAGCCTGAGTGTGACGAATGACAGCAGCAGGAATAAGAATGGTCGCATGACCGCAGCGTAGCGGTATCCACAATGGCAACCAAGGTGAATCGAAGCGATGCAGTACTGGTCTGCATCAGCGCGCGAAAATCTGACGGATGACGTCTTCAATCGGAACTTCCTGGATATCGATATCGCTGACCGGCAACTCGTCCAAAAGCGCCTTGCAGACAGGAATCACGCGGTCGCGTTTGACTTTGAGTTTGATGCTGGCCGCGGTTTTCTCGACGACTTCCCCGTATTTCGACAACGTACCGGCAGGACAACTGTTGGCGTCGCCGCACTGAATGGTTACGAGTTTGAAATCGGCGAACCGATCCAGCACTTCGCTAAGACGGCCATCGAAGAAAATTGTGCCGTGATCAATGATGATTACTCGACGGCAGAGTTCCTGAATATCAGTCATGTAATGGCTCGTGAGCAGAATCGTGGTCTTCTCGCGGGCATTGTAGTCACGCAAAAACTCGCGGACGGTTTTTTGCGAGACGACATCAAGGCCGATGGTAGGCTCGTCGAGAAACAGGACTTTGGGTTGATGAAGCAGCGATGCAATCAGTTCCATTTTCATCCGTTCACCCAATGAAAGTTCGCGCACCATCACGTCAAGTTTGTCTTTGACTGCAAGCAATTCGCTCATCTCGGACACGATGCGTTTGAATGAAGTGGTGGGAATGCCGTATATCTTGGCGTTCAGTTCAAGAGATTCACTCGCGGGAAGGTCCCACCAGAGTTGATTTTTCTGGCCAAGCAGCAAAGCGAACTGCCGGCGATACCCGTCGTCCCGTTCCCATGGCACGTAACCAAGCACCCGTGCGGAACCACTCGTCGGATAGAGCAAGCCGGACAGGATTTTCAGCGTAGTGGTTTTGCCCGCACCGTTGGGGCCGAGGAAACCGACCAATTCGCCTGGCTCAATGGTAAAGCTCACGTCCTTGACGGCAAACACGTGTTCGTATTTGCGGCGGAGCAGCCCTTTGATGGCGCCGGCAAAGCCCGGTTGCTTCTTGTAGGTGCGGAAAGTTTTGGTCAGGCCGTTGACTTCAATTAGTGACATTTGCCTAGAAACTAATTGATAGATCAAAGGCGCGCAATTGGGCAGGAATACTCCAGGCGACAGAAAATCTCGCCACCTCAGGTGTGAACAACCCGGGTGCTATCGCAGTAACTGCTTTTCCAGATAGCTGACGACTTGGCGTACGTTGGGATCTACTTCCATGCGATCCTTCACCAGTCGACACGCGTGCAAAACAGTGCCGTGGTCGCGTCCACCGAAGCACTCACCGATCGTATTGAGGGAACTTTCAGTCATCTGCCGAGAAAGGAACATGGCGACCTGACGCGGAAAAGCAATGTTTTCCGGACGTCGCTTGCTGGTCATGTCAGCCAGCCGAATGTCATAGTGTTCCGCCACCTTTTTCTGAATCGTTTCGATGTTGATGGAAAAACGCCCTTCCTCATGGAGCACTTCCCGAAGTAATCCTTCGACGACTTCGAGAGTCAATTTCTTGCCCGTAAGTGAGGCGTACATGGCAACCCGAGTCAATGCACCTTCAAGTCGGCGGATGTTTGTACGGATGCGATTGGCGAGGAAATTGAGGATTTCCTCCGGCAGGGTCACCGTCATCGTCTCCGCCTTCTTTCGCAAGATGGCAAGCCGGGTTTCGACATCGGGCGGCTGCATGTCAGTTCCCAGTCCCCATTCAAACCGGGAAACCAGACGTTGTTCAAGGTTTTGAACTTCACTGGCGGGTCGGTCGCAAGTGAGCACAATCTGCTTATGCGCTTCATGCAAGGCGTTGAAGGTATGGAAAAACTCCTCTTGAATGCGTTCCTTGCCGGCGAGGAACTGGATGTCATCGATCAACAGAACTTCGGTTTGGCGATATTTTTTACGGAATCGGACGAGCTGATTATTTTGGATGGCATCGATATATTCATTCGTAAACTTCTCCGAGGAAACATAAGACACACGAGTTCCCTTCTTGTGGCTCACAACGTACTGCCCTATGGCTTGCAACAAGTGAGTTTTCCCCAGCCCAACGCCACCGTAAAGGAAAAGCGGATTATAGGATTTGCCCGGATTTTGGGCAACAGCCACCGCCGCCGCGTGCGCAAACGAATTGTTGCCAACAACGAATGTCTCGAAGGTATTCTTCGGATTGAAGCTTAGTTCGCGATGGATTGGGCTTCGATCGGCAGCTTCATCGGTGGCTTTGCTCTTATGGGAGCCGGTGTTCTTGCTGACAACTGGATTATTCGGAGCTTCGTTGACGCGGAAATTCACCTTCATCGGCTGGCCCGCTACTTGTGTGAGCACATCCCTTATCAGACCGAGGTAATTATCCTTCAGCCATACTTCGCAAAAGTCATTTGCGACTTCGAGTGTAATCGAATCACCTTCGAGCGTGCTCGCTTGGAGGGGAGCGAACCAGAGATTATAGATGTCTGCGTTCAACATAGAGCGAAGCGTTTGCTGCGCGGAGGCCCAAATTCTTTGAGCTGAAGCTTGCATGTTTTGTGTCAAAAGCGTGACTTTATTGCACTTTATTCACCTGCTGTTGTGACCTGTCCGTAACGTGACATGTCACAGCCGCCTAGAGAACCAGACCCAACACGCACTTGAGTCCCCCACTAAAGGCTTCGAAAATCCAAAAGTTAAAAGCGTCTCCAACAACTTCACAAATTGTTGATATTAAGCGTGTTATATAAACTGTCTTCTGTGGCGGCAGTAACCTGTTTCTTCGACGGCAAACCGGCTACTTCATAGCCGGGTGATGCTGTCTGTTTCTAGTCAAAGAATGCCCTTCGTGACTAGGACAACATATTAACTCTTATACACGAGTTATTCACAATTCGGAGTTTGACCAATAAAATCAAGCGTTCTTCGGTTGCTCCAAGCGAGGCAGCCGCCTCTGGTAAAGAGGCTGGCTACCCTTTAATTCAACTAAACATCGTAATAAAGGAAGAACTCGTAGGGGTGCGGACGAAGGCGCAGGGCGTCATGTTCCTTGCGCTTGTGGCTGATCCACATCTCCAAAAAGTCTGTCGTAAACACGTCCCCTTTGAGGAGAAACGCATGGTCTTTCTCCAGATAAGCCAGCGATTCGCTCAAGCTCCCGGGCATTTGGGGAATCTTGGCGTGCTCTTCGGGCGGCAGTTCATACAGGTTCTTGTCCATCGGTTCGCCCGGATCAATCTTGTTCAACACTCCATCCAAGCCCGCCATCAGGAGTGCCGTGTAGCACAAATACGGGTTGGCGGCAGGATCGGGTGGACGATACTCAATCCGCTTCGCTTTCGGGCTCTCGCTGAAGGTCGGTATGCGGATAGCCGCCGAGCGATTCCGGGCTGAATATGCCAGATTCACCGGAGCTTCATACCCAGGCACCAAACGCTTATAGCTGTTGGTGGTTGGGTTGCAGATACCAGCTAGTGCCTTGGCGTGTTTCAAGATTCCACCGATGTAATGGAGGGCCATTTGCGACAGGCCTGCGTACTCTTTGCCAGCAAATAACGGTTTGCCTTTCTTCCACAGGCTCTGGTGCGTGTGCATCCCGCTCCCATTGTCCCCGAACAGCGGCTTGGGCATGAATGTCACGGTCTTCCCATGTTTCTTGGCCACGTTTTTGATCACATATTTGTAGACCATCATGTTATCGGCCGTCTTGACCAATGTGTCGAAGCGGAAGTCGATTTCCGCTTGACCAGCCGTTGCCACTTCATGATGTTGCCGCTCGACCTTGATTCCCAATTCTTCCATCACCAGGCACATCTCGGTTCGGATGTCCTGTTGTGTGTCGATGGGTGCCACGGGGAAATATCCTTCCTTGTGTCGTATCTTGTTCCCCAGATTGGGCATCTCTTCCCGCCCCGTGTTCCAGATTGCTTCCTCGCTGTCGATGCTGTAAAAGGTGCCGTTGCTCTTGTGATCAAACCGCACGTCGTCGAAGATGAAGAACTCGGCTTCCGGCCCGAACACCGCCGTGTCGGCAATGCCGGTCGATTGCAGGTATTTTTCGCCGCGTTGGGCAATCCCGCGCGGATCACGATTGTAGGCCTCTTTGGTGCCCGTCTCGGCAATGGTGCAGGTCAGTGACAACGTCGGTACTGCGCAGAATGGATCAATGAACGCAGTCGCTGGATCGGGCATTGCCAGCATATCCGACGCCTCAATCGACTTCCAACCTCGGATCGACGAACCGTCAAACCCGAACCCGGCTTCAAAGACTTCTTCCGTCAACTCACCTATCGGCACGCTGAAGTGTTGCCACGTTCCAAACGTATCCACAAACTTCACATCCACCATCTTCGCCCCACCCTTTTTACCCAACTCAATTGCGGTTTTTGCTGTGCTCATTGTTGTTTCTTTTAATAATTTACGTTTCTGCGAACCCAAACCCCACCCCGGGAAAACAAGCGGAGGGGAAAGTGAATCAAACCGCCTGCTCGCCGACTTCTTCGGTTCGAATGCGGATGGCGTTCTCGATGGGACTGACGAAAACTTTACCGTCACCAATTTTGCCGGTCTTGGCAGCTTTCACAATGGCATCGACCGCGGAAGAAACCTGACTGTCGGCAAGTACGACTTCGATCTTTATTTTCGGCAAAAAATCGACCGTGTATTCGCTGCCGCGATAAATTTCTGTATGACCTTTTTGGCGTCCAAAACCTTTGACTTCCGAAACGGTCATGCCTTCAACCCCTTGGCCCGATAATGCTTCTTTAACTTCCTCTAGTTTGAACGGCTTGATGATGGCCTCGATTTTCTTCATGATCTTTCGTTTCGCGGTCACGAATACTAACAATCATGATACTGATGTAAACAGGAAATTGGGCACGATTCGTTTTTTAGTTTTGCGTTTTCTGCACCGAGATGCTGGATCGATGATGGCGATCCATACTCCGTTTGGAACCGACTTATGTTCCTAATTCCAAGAGCAACCGCTTCTAATACTTTGTAACAGCGCTTGACAGCAATTAGTGAACGTGATCTAGTATTCGTAACGTAGCACAAGATTTCGGGCAAAACTAAACCTGTTCTTTGATTGCCCAAACGTTTTCGGTTTTGGTTTCTTGTACAAACCTCGACCGAAGTTCTCCAAAATCCTACGTGTACTAATTCGAAAATTCCCCGGGCTTTTCGGTCACCCCCTGACTGACTAGCCCGGTTTTTTTAACCACGATTATTATCGCTGCAAACCTGCCTCGGAAGCCTTTGCG
Organism: uncultured Verrucomicrobiota bacterium; assembly: GCA_964651015.1. Taxonomy (GTDB): domain Bacteria; phylum Verrucomicrobiota; class Verrucomicrobiia; order Limisphaerales; family PALSA-1396; genus CAZYYS01. Next base: position 5,415 of record CAZYYS010000119.1, on the reverse strand, counting down.
ACCGTCGCGTCCCTCGGCTCTAAATTGCAATTAGTTAGCAAAGGTTCCTCCTTTTCGCTTCGACATTTGTCGGTTAAATGTTGCAAATGAATCTGGTTCGACCTACTCCGGTCATTTATCGCGCCTGCATGCGTCCAATTTCCTTGATCATATTTTCCACCCTGTTGGTCGTTGCGAACAATCGAGCCGCAAATCCGTTTGCCGAAAATGTTCGCAGTACTCCTTGGTTGACACCCGAACAGGAACGGATGAGTTTTCAGCTGCCGGCCGGATTTGAAATCCAACTCTTCGCCGCCGAACCAGACATCCTCAAGCCGATGAACATGGCATTTGACGCGAAGGGGCGTCTCTGGGTTTCTGTGACAAAAGAATACCCTTATTCAGTTCCACTGGACAAAACGGGCCGGGACGAAATCCGTGTCCTCGAAGATACCGACGGCGATGGACGCGCCGACAAAATCACAACCTTTGTCGATGGTCTGAACATTCCCATCGGTCTCTACCCTTACAAAAGCGGCGTCATTGCCTGGAGCATCCCGAATATCTGGTTCTTTCAGGACACCGATGGCGACGGCAAAGCTGACAAGCGCGAAATTCTCTACGGCCCGCTCGGTTGGGATCGCGACACACATGGCAATAACAGTTCCTTCGTTCGCGGCTACGATGGCTGGCTTTACGCCACGCACGGTTTCAACAACAACACGGCGATCAAAGGACGTGACGGCCACGAGATCTCCATGAACTCAGGCAATACCTACCGTTTTCGACCGGACGGCTTGCGCATCGAACAAAACACTTGGGGGCAGGTCAATCCGTTCGGCCTCACCTTCGATTCGCTCGGCAATCTTTACTCCGCCGATTGCCACAGCGAGCCGGTCTATCAACTCTTGCGCGGCGGTTACTATCCCAGCTTCGGCAAACCGCACGATGGTCTCGGTTTTGCCCCTTCTATGATCTTTCATGCGCACGGCTCAACAGCCATCTCCGGAATTGTTTTTTACGAGGGTGAAGACTGGCCGGAAGAATATCGCACCAATGTTTTCACCGGCAACGTGATGACCAGTCGTATCAACCGCGACGCTTTGACCTTCAGCGGTTCAACACCCACCGCCAATCACAAGCCCGATTTTATTAGCACCGACGACCCGTGGTTTCGCCCCGTCAATCTTCAACTCGGGCCGGACGGCGCGCTTTACATCGCTGACTTTTACAACCGCATCATCGGCCACTACGAAGTGCCGCTCGACCATCCGGGTCGCGATCGCACCAGTGGGCGAATCTGGCGCGTAGTTTACAAGGGAGAAAACTCAAAGCCAAAAACGCAAAATCCGAAGCTGCCGGAAGGTCTCAACGGTCTAATCGGCGAACTTGGTTCGGCAAATCTCACACGCCGGATGCTGGCGATGAATGAAATTTCGGATCGATTCGGAGTCAGTGCTCTGAACAGCGTGCGCGATAAAGTGCATGCACTCGGACGCAAAGACCGCAGCGAGGGCATTACTCATCCGGAAGCATTCCAGTGGGTTCACGCACTTTGGCTGTTCGTGCGGCTTGACTCAGGGCGATGCATTGACGAGGCATGGGAGGCCTCAAGAGCCCGTAACGACCTCGTACGAACACATGCGCTGCGTGTATTCTCGAGTCGAGGTTTTAAGCATTTGGATGGAACCAGCCCTACGCGTGCTCTAGCTGAATTGGAACTACGTTCTGACGTGGTCAAAGCTCTGGAAGACCCCGACGCCCTTGTTCAACGCTGTGCCGCCGAAGCCCTCGGTAACTGGCCACTATTTGAAAACATCAAACCGCTCCTCGCGCTTCGTCATCGCGCTCCACCAACAGACACACATCTGGTTTACGTCGTCCGTAAAGCCATCCGCGATCAACTCAATCTCGATGAAGTATTCAAGAAAGTGATCGCCACAAAATGGAGCGAGCAAGACGAACGCGCACTGGCCGACGTTGCGCTCGGTGTGAAATCCGTGACCGCCGGAGAATTCCTTTTGCGGCACGTTCAGAAATACACGGAAGAGAATGAAAAGCTGTCTGGCTATCTCCGCCATGTGGCGCGTTACGTTCCCACCGAATACATGAATGAACTTGCGACTTTCACTCGCCAAAAGTTTGCTGATGACGTCGATTTGCAACTCGCCTTGTTCAAATCTGTACAAGAGGGCACGGCCCAGCGCGGCGCCACATTGAGCGACGGCGTTCATTCATGGGGCGATGAACTGGCCGGGCGACTCTTGGCCTCTGTCGATGAAAATGCAATCCAATGGAGCAACACCCCCGTCGAAGGCATGACCAAGATCACCAACCCTTGGTTCGTTCAAAAGCGCGCCTCCGCCGATGGCGACAAAACTTCACTGTTCCTTTGCAGCCTGCCGCCCGGCGGCGAACAACTCACCGGAATTCTTCGCTCAAAGCCGTTTACCATTCCCGCCAAACTCAGCTTCTTCATAGCTGGCCACGATGGCTCTCCCGACAAGCCTGCGCAGAAAAAAAACTTCATCTGTTTGCGCGCCGCAGGCACGCGCGGAATTCTCGCGCAGACGTTTCCGCCGTGCAACGACACTGCCCAGTCGTTTTCGTGGAACCTCAGCCGATACGCCGGCAAGTCTGGTTATCTCGAAATTGTCGATGGCGACAACGGCTCGGCTTTCGCCTGGCTCGCGGTTGGACGTTTTGATCCATCAGTCGTCACTTTGCCCACCCTCAACCCCAGCCAGGTCGCTCAACGCCAACAGTCCGCCGCTGAACTGGCCCGCACCATGTCGTTGACGAAACTCGAACCGCAGTTAGCCAAACTCTTGACTGCCGACACGACTGACCTGGAGACGCGCGCTGTCTTGGCGCGAACACTCGTCGCATTCAATCCGAATGAGAATGCTGCCGCGCTGGCCACCGTGATCGGCGACCCGGCTTTGGCGCACGATTTGCGGCAACAAATCAGCCGCAACCTCGTCAGTCGAAATTCGGCGGATTTACAAACCGTTTTGCTGGAAGCCATGCACGCTGCGCCCTATCGCTTGCAAGTCAAGCTGGCTCAAACCCTCGCCAGCAGCGCCCGCGGTGCCGAAAATCTTCTGGCGCTGATTGAGCAAGGCCAAGCCACACCCCGACTCCTATTGGCAGCGTCAGTAAAGGATAAGCTGCTCGCCGCCAAACCAGCAAACGCCACGCAACGCGTTGAGAAATTGACCCGAAGCCTCACCCCGGCCATTGAGCAGATTGAGAAGTTGATCGAGAAACGGCGTGCCGGTTACTCGTCTGCCAAAACTTCGCCTGTCGAAGGCGCGCGCGTTTTCGCCCAGAACTGTTCCGTCTGCCACCAGATTGACGGCAGCGGCGGATTGGTCGGGCCGCAACTCGACGGCATCGGCAATCGCGGTCTCGAACGACTCGTTGAAGATGTGCTCGATTCCAACCGCAACGTCGATCGCGCCTTTCGCACGCATGTCCTAACGCTAAAAAGCGGCGATGTGATCAGCGGCCTGCCGCGCCGCGAAGAAGGTGAAGTGGTGGTGCTGGCCGATTCAACCGGCAAGGAAATTTCTGTTGCAAAAAAGGACATTCAGGAACGGCATGAATCGGAAACGTCATTGATGCCGGAAAACTTTGGAGAGATTCTGCCGCCCGAAGATTTCAATCACCTTATGGCGTATTTGTTGTCCAAAGCCTCGAGTTTTCCATAGCATCCGTGATTCGTCGGCTTGCCAGCCGAAACAATTGTTTGAAGGTGGCTTAGTTTGAGAGATGTTGGATGCGGCGGGTGGGTGTTGCCGGCGGAAATTCTTGCTCCCAGTCGCCGGGCGCATGACTATCTTTCCGTCGCTCCATTCAGCGCCAAGGGCGAGTAAATACCACATGTTATGCACCAGCCACGGTTCGCTGGTGCGAAACGAAGGCGAACGGTTACCGCCGCGGCTCAGGTCGAAGCCCGGACGGTCAGCTATTCCCAGGTCATCAACGAAGCCGTTGCGAATCGTTCCAGGCACGGCCACGCTCACGACCGGGGATCATGTTGTAACGATGATGATAGCGCGGCGGGTTCAGTGAGCCCAGCCCCTCAAACATGCATAAGTTCAGCGGATTCTAGCCCAGAACTTGACCAACAGCGTAACCCCAGGCGCGTTTGTCCTTCGTGAGTTGATATTATACCGGCAACAAAAAAGCCACTTCACGCCCAGTTCAAGTTCTTCGGTGAGAGTGCTGATGTTGGAACTGAAACCGTCTTCATGAAGGCACGGCTCCCCATATCAACGACCCAAGCTCAGCGACCCGGCCCGCGGGACGCCATGATTGCAACCGGAGCGCGATGGCCGGGTTCGCTGCAGCGCAGAAGCCTATTTAGACGCGCATAAATAAATCGACATATTGGCGTCGTCTATCGTAGGCTTGTCAGGCAAATGCAACCTGTATTTGCCAAAGGAAATTCAAGGACGACTGAGAAGCTCTTGGAACTTCGCCGAGAGGCCCAGCGAGACAAGGAGCCGCGCTTGGTGCTGCGGCTGCAGGGAATTCTCATGAGCGGACGGCTTAAGCGTCAGCGAGATTGCGCAGCGATTGCGGGTACATCGCAGCACGGTGCCGCTGTGGATTGAACACTGGAATCATTTTGGGGAGGAAGGACTTTGGGAAGGCCAACGTCCCGGGCGTCCCGTGGCTCTCAACGCCAAGGATCGGCAAAGGCTCACCGACATCCTCGATAGTGGTCCGGTCGCTTACGGTTTGGAAACCGGCATCTGGACCTCACCAGCAAGCCACCGGGAACGATTGAGTGGGAGTGACGATTCGGAAGGAGGATGCTTGGGGAAAATAGAAAAGGCCCGAAGTGATGTGCTTCGGGCCGTTGAAGGATCGGTTTGGCTGATTCCTATTGCAGCAAGTGACCATTCTAGTCGCACTCCGGCGGCAGGCTCACGGCCATAGGCACGTAGTTTCCTGCAGGGCCACACGGTACGTCGAGGCTATTTGCCGTCTTTCTTTTCAAGTTTCAACAGCTTGAACGTCGGCTTCAAGTGATTGGCGACCTGACTTGCCCTGACTCGCTCGCGTTTACACGACTCGTTTGCGAAGTTTGCTTATGCTCGAAAAGCTGGTCGGCTTGAGCCAGCAGCTCCAGAATCGCATCCGAACCCAGGGCCACGTTGCGAACGATGACGCCTTGCTCGTTGATGAGATAGCCAACCGGCGTGGCGAACATGGCGTAGCGTCGGGAGATTTCCCATTGCTGCTGCAAGACGATCGGGAAGGTCAACCCGTGCTCTTTGACCTTGGTGCGGTTCTCCTTCGGCTCACCTTTGCTGATCATCACCACTTCCACGGCGGACTTTTGTTCTCCTTCTCCTGGGGGAGAGGGCCGGGGTGGGCACAGTATCAGGACATCGGTAACACTTTAATGCCAGCACACAGGTT
>CAZYYS010000118.1:8960-15185 GCA_964651015.1 uncultured Verrucomicrobiota bacterium | reverse complement strand
AGCCTCTCGATTCCAAATCAACCCGATGCTTGGCAAAGTTCATTTTCATAATCGAAACTCTTGCTGAATAACAGATCGGCAGCTATAGGTCATTTGAGATTCTTTTACGGTCAATTGCGATACTTCCCCTGGCCACCGACCCAGATCAGGAATCTGCCGCTCCCAGGACCAATACCAGAAACAAAGGTCTCTTGTCCGAATCCGGTGACCTTTTAGCCCAACGCCCTCCGCCCATTCTTTTCAGATTCTTTTCCTTTGAGTCTTTCCAGCGAAATGGTTACGTTTTACGTGTTCTGTTCGATCTCGGCCAAAGCCGGTTCCTACTGACAAAGTGGATTGCTGAACACAAGACTTTGCTATGAATCAAAAAAACTCTGGATCGGCAACATCGGCCAAGTCCGCTTCACTGCGGGCCAAACCCAAGTACCCCGGCGTCCGCGTTACCTGCAACGGCAACCAACTGGTCACCGAACATGTTGAAGTGCGCATCACGGAAGGCGGCGTTTTTTACCCGATTACCCCGTCCACCGAGGGCGGCGAGATTTATCAGGGTTCATTTGCTCAAGGACAACTCAACGTTTGGGGGCAGCAAAAAATTGCCGTCGAAGCGGAGGGCGAACACGCGGCGCAAGGCGGCGCGACGGCCTACGCGGTCACGGGCAAGCGCACGGTCAATTTTACCTCCGGTCAGGGAATCGTCTATGCGATGGAACAGTATTACCACGCGCCAGGAAAACTTTGTACGATGGTGCTCGAAGTTGGCGCACGCGCGCTCACGAAACACGCCCTGAATGTCCATTGCGGACACGACGATTTTTACGCGGCGCTCGACACGGGCTGGACGATCCTCGTTGGTCGCGATGCCCAGCAAGCCGCCGATCAAGCGATCATTCTCCGCAAGGTCAACGAACTTTCGCTCAATCCCGGCATGAACATTCAGGACGGGATGCTCACGACGCACTCGGAGCGAACTTATCTGGCGCCAGAGGCGGAACTGCTCCGTGAATTTCTTGGCGGCGTGGACGATGTCATCGATTGTCCGACGCCCACGCAACGCGAACTGTTTGGTACGAAACGCCGCCGTGTGCCGGAGATGATGGATCTAAAAAATCCGATTCTATTGGGCCCAGTGCAGAATCAGGAGCACCACATGAATGGTGTCGTCGCACGACGCAATAATTTCAACGAGCACATCCTGCCCATGCTCGAACAGGCTTTCGATGAATTCGGCCGGCTCACCGGCCGTTACTACGGCTTGCTCGTTCAACATAAGTGCGAAGATGCAGATACGGTATTCGTTTCGCTGGGTTGCGCCGCGGAGAACATCGAAGAAGCGTGCGACTATCTTCGCGAGCAGCGAAACGCCAAAGTCGGTTCCATCCATGTCAACGTCATTCGTCCGTTTCCCGAAGCCGCCATCGTCAACGCGTTGCGCGGAAAGAAAAACGTCATTGTTCTCGAACGCACGGACGAAGGTCTCGCTGGCGATAATCCGCTCGCGCGCGACATCCGTACCGCCCTAGGCAAAGCGCTCGAGACACACCTCTACAAAGGGACCTTGCCATCGCTCAAGCCCGACGAAGTCCCGCGCATTTTCCGCGGCAGCTATGGGATCGGTTCGCGCGATTTTCGCCCCGAGCACGTGCTCGGTGCTTACGAATACGCGACCGGCATGACGCGCCGCAAGGACGGCAAGGGTGCTGTAGACGGTGAGACTTTTTTCGTTCTTGGCGTGGATCATCCTTATGCCGTCATCAGCAAAGCCACGCCATCGCTGTTGCCGCAGGGCGCGATTGCCGTGCGTTTTCATTCCATCGGTGGCTGGGGAATGATAACAACCGGCAAGAACCTCGGCTCAATTATCGGCGAATTTGGCGATCTCATCTCGCATCAGAATCCCGAATACGACGAAGACGGGCGCATCAAGGAAAAGCTATTTGTGATGGCCAATCCGAAATACGGCTCGGAGAAAAAAGGCGCACCAACGAATTATTACCTCACCGTGGCACCCGACCGCATCAAGGTGAATTGCGAATTGAACCACGTTGATGTGGTTCTTTGCTGCGACCCCAAGGCGTTCACGCACACGAACCCGCTTGAGGGTTTGAACAAGGGTGGCTGCCTCGTCTGGGAATCAAGCGACACGCCGGAAACGGCGTGGCAACGCGTGCCGGCGCATTACCGAAAGTTCATCAAGGAAAACAATATTCGCATTTTCATCCTGCCCGGCTTTGACATTGCGCGAAAAGCAACGAATCAGACCGAGCTGCAACTGCGCATGCAGGGCAACAGTTTCCTCGGTGCGTTTTTCCGGGTCAGTCCGTTCCTGAAAACCTACGGCATCACCGAAGAGGTTTTTCACAACACCGTTCGCGCTCAATACCAGAAAAAATTCGGGCGCTTTGGTGAAGCCGTGGTGACTTCAAATATGACCGTGATGACGGAAGGCTTTTCGCGCGTGCAGGAAATCAAATACGGAAATTTCGATGACCCCGACCGTTCTTCCATGCGCAATCCGCCGATCCTGCCGGACACCAAGATTCCGCTCATCCCCACAGCCGGTTGCGCGACTGCCTGCGGGTCGGGAATTCCGACTCCGGCGTCGCAAACACCGCGTTACGCATTCCAGACGACCGGCAAGTTTGATCAGGAATTCCGCAATGGCCTTGGTTATCACCAGCCATCGAGCGCGCTTGCGTCGGTCGGCGTGATGGCGGCAGGTTCCGGCGCAACGCAGTCCAAGTATGTCGCGCGTCGGGAAACGCCCGTTTACATCGCGGAAAACTGCACGCAATGCATGGAGTGCATCACCGCCTGCCCCGACACGGCACTACCGAATACAGCCCAGGATGTTTACACCGTTTTGAAAACGGCCGCGAGTTACTACGTGACCGATGCCACTGAGCGCCCGAAGCTGGTCGCCGAATTGAAAGGTGTTGAGGAACGTGCGCGCGTGAAGATGAACGAGTCGATCAAGAACAAGGCCAAGCTGCCGTTCAAAGACATCATCCGCAACGAGATTTCCGCTTTGGCCAGCGTCGCCGACAAGGCGAAAGCCGAATTCACCGGCATCATCGACAAATTGCCGCTTGCCTACACAGCCGTGCCCGCAATTTTCCGTTCGCTGGAAGCCAAAACGCCCGGGAGCGGTGGTCTGTTTTCAATTTTCGTATCCGACCTGTGCAAAGGTTGTGGCGAGTGCGTGCAGGTTTGCGGCGACCACGACGCGCTTCGCATGACGCGCGAGACGGAGGAACTCAACGCAGAACTGACGACCGCGCAAATTTTCTCGCGCCTGCTGCCCGACACGCCGCAAAAATTCCTCGGCTTATACACGGACACTGATGCGGCGAACTCTCGTGAAGCCGCACTGCGGAATCACCTGATGGTGCGACGGAATTACGAAGCACTCGTCTCCGGTGATGGCGCATGCGCCGGTTGCGGCGAGAAAAGTATTTTGCGCGCGGCGGCTTCCGTGACCGAAGCGTACATGCGCCCGATTTATCATCGGAAGGCCGACCGCTTGCGCGGCAAGGCGACGCATCTGGAAAACGGTGGTCTCGCAAAACTTCAAGCGCTCAAATCGCGCAGCGAAGAGGAATACGATCTGTTTCGCCGCACCGTTGCGCACGTCATCATGGGGCTCGGTGGTGAGGACGACGAAGACACGAGCAAACGGATCGCTGATTATGAAGCGAAGAACGGCCCGATTACCGACGAGCACATCGTCAATGGCATTGCTGCCGTCTTGCGACAGGACGCCTTCAATCATCGCGATTTGCAGGCCATTGACGGGAGGCGCGCCGACGGCATGAGCGTGATGTTCATGGGCGCGAGCACCGGCTGCAACACGGTTTATGGCTCGACGCCGCCATCGAACCCGCATCCGTATCCGTGGATGAATTCGCTGTTCCAGGACGGCGCAACCATTTCGTGGCTGATGGCAGAATCGGTCATTGTTAATCATGCGCGGCGCTCTGTTGCGCCCGAACGTTTGTGCACGGCGCTGCTCGAACGCGACGAAAACGTGATTTCGGAGACGGATTACTTTGCGCTCACGCATCTCGATGACACGCTGATGACCGAACAGGAAATTCGCGAGTTGCCCAAAGTCTGGGTTGTGGGCGGCGACGGGGCGTTTGGCGATATTGGCTTCCAAAATGTGTCGAAGGTGATTTTGCAGAATCGCCCGAACGTCAAGATGCTGATGCTCGACACGCAGGTCTATTCAAACACCGGCGGCCAGAACTCGGACAGCTCGACGATGCTTGGCGGTTACGACATGAACCAGTTCGGCGTCGCCTCACAGGGCAAACTGATCGAGAAGAAGTGCGTGGCCGAGGCGTTCACCAGCGGACACGGGTCGCCATTCGTCGCGCAGGTTTCAATGGCCAATGCCGCAAAACTTTACAAGGCGATGCTCGACGGTCTTGAATACCGCGGCACGGCATTTTTCCAATGCTATACAACCTGCCAGCCCGAGCACGCCGTTGCTGACAACATGAGCGCGGACCAGGCCAAGCTCGTTCGCGACGCCCGCGGCATGCCGGAATTTGTCTTCAATCCGCGCAAGGGCGAAACGTCGCAGGAGGCTTTTGACCTGAAAGGTAACCCGACGCCGGAGCGCGATTGGTGGGTGACGAAATACAAGTCGAGCGGCGAGACTTACAACTTCAACGTCGCACACTGGGCCATCACCGAAGGCCGTTTCCGCAAGCACATTAAAGCCGTCAAGGAAGAGGAAACGAAGGAGATGATTCACCTCGACGACGTACTGGCGCTGATCACGCAAGATGATGTGATCCACCGTCGCGTGTTCAATCCCAACCACCGCAGCTACGTCCCGAACTTCGGTTGCTACATCAAATCCGAATCACCCGACGGAAAATTCAAATTTTACGCCGTTTCGCGCCAGATGGTTTTGTTTGCCGTCGAACGTCGCAAAGCCTGGCGCATGTTGCAGAGCAAGGCCGGAATTGTGAACAAGGATTACCTGGCTCAAAAAGCCCTGCTCAAGAAATTGGATGCCGGCGAACTCACATTGGCCGACGCGCAGAGCAGGACGCGCGAGCTGTATCAGGCCGAACTGGCAAACATCAAGTAGCGTCCTTCCCGGGCACGCCGCAGAACCGCGAAGTGTTCCGCATGGTCTGCCCGCTTCATGCCGTGCGCTGGGCGATTGGCATGGGCACTTTTGATACGCCAAACACGCGAACCGATTCAACGCAAAGACGCCAAGACTGCAAAGGCGCAGAGCGCGGGCGAAAACTAATCAAACACTGAATCGCCGCTGCCAGCCGTCGTCCAAGCCGCACTGCATTTTCTTCGTCAGCTCGTGCTCCCAAACAAACGGTACACGCCAGCCTCACGACGCAACGAGCGCGTCACGCGCCTGGCTCCCCGCCAGCTTGTGACGCCAGAATGGGCGATTGTTCTTCGGCTTCGTCGCGTGCTTGGGGCAGCCGTGCCAGAAAAAAGCCGTCCACGAAAACGGCGGTCCGCACCTGTCTGAAAACGAAATCCACCTTCACCCGTAGCAGCCGACGTAAGCCGGCTCTGACTAAAATTCGCGCGCTGGGCTTTGATCGTCCCGGTGAAGAGTGAGCCAGTGACGTTGGCTGCTACGAATGATGTGTCCTCTGCCGCCGCCATCCTGAGATTCTGTGTGCGCGGAGCAACCGGGCCAGCGCCAGTTCCGTGTCCTTGTTCCCGCGCCCGCGAATCCGCGACATCCATTACCCAGCGCTTCTCGTTGATCAATCTCGACGAACCGGCTGTAGGTGGGATCAAGCCCAGGGCGTTCGGTGAGTTTTTCCTGACTGAGCTTTGGTCCCGCGGGCACGCCGGATGTTTTGCCCGAGCTTGAAGAGAAGTCCGTTGCGTTTCGACATGACTCATAGTCCATGTGAAACGAACGGAAAGGTCTATGGACTATCAGCCGGGTTGAGTGTGCCTTTCCCCTGCGTCAGACTTCGGCGCGACAAGTTGAATCACGATGATTGCGGACTGCTTCAACGGCCGCCCAGCATCATCGCAACGAGGCGCCGGCAATGCTCAAAGTCAGTTCAATGGTGTTGGACACCTTGTCCTCGTTCTGCCCCGGATTGATGCCGAAGTCGCTGCGCTCGATGTCAAAATTGGCGCGGATCACGAGCAGATCGCCTTTCATGTTTGGCACGCGCTGGCCAAGCTTGTCCTTCAAGTAAGTCAGCTTGATTGGCACGG
>CAZYYS010000118.1:0-8860 GCA_964651015.1 uncultured Verrucomicrobiota bacterium | reverse complement strand
TTTGGCACGCGCTGGCCAAGCTTGTCCTTCAAGTAAGTCAGCTTGATTGGCACGGTGATTTCCTTCGATGTGCCTTTGATGGCGAGTGTGCCGGTCACCTCGGCGGTCGTCGTATCGCCAACGGTTTTGGCGCTCTTCACTTCCTTTGTCTCGAAAGTGATCTGAGGATACCTGGCCACATCCAACCATTTGTCGCTGTGCAGATGTTCCTTCATCGTCGGGTTGCCCACGTGGAGCGAAGAAGCGGCGACCACGATCTTCCCTTTGGTGGCGGGAGGATCTGACGGATCAAAAGTCACGGTGCCGGAAATGCCATTGGCGCTCCCGTTGATGGCCTCCAGCGGCGCATCGAGCTTGAACACGGCGTTGTTGACGCCTTTGGGGTCCTTGAAGTCAAAGGTTTGCGGCGCGGCCAGCGCGATGGTGTTAAGACAAGCGAGTGCCAGCAGGCAATTCAGTTTCGTTTTCATATTCAATCAATTTATCGGTTCTGAGGTTGGGTTGTGTGGTTGCGGAAAAGAAATGAAGCAGCCATCAGGACTCCCGCTCCGAGGAGCGCCGCCCCGAGAAAATCCACGCCCGCGACGAAGCGCTTCTGGTATTCATCGTACGTGATGCCAGTGACCTCGTCGGTCTTTTTGACCGGCACGCTTGTCTTGGTCCAGCCGCGATGGGCGCCGGTGGCCAGCCAGACGACCACGGCGCTCAGAGCCAAAACCAAGGCCAGGACGCGGACAATCTTTCTGTTCATAGGCTCGCTGGAGTTGCCAACTCACTTTCGACAGAATGTCATGTTTGCGCGTTCAAGTCAAAACAACGTGGTAGGCTTGGAATGCGAGGTCTGGCCTCAGCCTAAAAAAAACCGGTTCTCGCAGCATCCCATCCTTGGTTCTCGAAGCAAACTGCACCTCGCACCTCAGCCTCGGGGCGACCCAGACAGACTTGGCGTCATCAAGGGGCTTTTCCTTCACTGGCCTTTTGATCGTCGGCAACTTTTGCACCTCGGCGGAAACCGCTCTGAGCGAATCGTCATCGAAGCCCGAGCCAACTTTGCCGACATACTTAAGCTCACTGCCATTCAGCAGCGCGAGATGCAGTGCGCCGAAGTTCGCTTCGCGGTCACCCTTTCCCTTCGTATAACCGATGATAACGCACTCGATGGTCTGTCGTGTTTTGATTTTGAGCCATGAATCGCTTCGTTTGCCCGGGAGATACGCGCTGTTGCGTTGCTTGGCCATGATGCCTTCCAGACCCATTTGCTTCACAGCTTCGAAGAACGCTGATCCGTCTTCCACAACTCCACTCACGCGATAAGCGGAATCTTTTTTGATCGCGTCCGCAAGCCACTCGCGTCGCCGGGTCAGCAGCTCGTTCACGATCGGGCGGCCATCGAGATAGAGGCAATCGAAGACATAACAGACAGCCGGATGCCTTGCCTTGGCGCGTTCAACGGCGCCATCTGTCTTTTGCTGCATGCGATGGATCACGGTGGCGAAATTCGGGCGACCATCCGCTTCGAGACAGACGATTTCTCCGTCGAAAACCGCCGACGTCGCGCGAAACGACTGGTCGGCATTCAGCAACTCGGGAAATTGCTTGGTGTAATCCGTCCCGTTGCGTCCGCGAATCGTGACGTGCCCCTCGTCCAAAGAAATCAGCGCCCGAAGGCCGTCCCATTTGACCTCGTAAAGGTAATCCTCGGAATCAGGCATCTTTTCGGCGGCCCGCGCCAGCATCGGCTCAATTGGGTCGCGCAACCAATCCGTCTGGGGATTATCCACTCGTTCGAGCAGCCATTGATTTTCTTTGGTGCGATGCGTCCGGTATTCGGCGGTCAGTTCACGCGACTGCAATCGAAAATAGAACCCGTCCTTCTTCTCCTTGGTGATTTCGTATCGCCCTTGCGCGAACTTCCACATCATTCCTCCGCCGTACTCGCCTTTGGGAATCGCGCCCTCGAAGTTCACGTATTCCAGCGGATGATCCTCCACGTTGACCGCCAGCCGCATGATGCCGGGCCGCGGCGGCAGCCCCTTCGGAACCGCCCACGATTTCAAAACGCCGTCCTGTTCCAGTCGCAAATCGTAATGCAGGCGCGAAGCGTGATGGCGATGAACAACGAAGGCGTTTCCTTTGCCGATAACCACGGCTGGCGGCGGCTCGGGCGTCTTGTCAAAGCTGCGTTTCTCAGAATAATTCTCCAATTGCTCCGGAGTCTTGCGTGTTCGCGCAGGCTTCAGCGTCTTCTTAGCCGGTTTTGCCTCCTTCCGTTCGGTGTGAATCGGCGTGGCGTAAGCAGCGATGGCTTCCCATGGATCGCCGTTCTGCACGACGCGCGGCGGGACGCTGTGAAGGTCAAATGCCTTTGGACTTTCGATCGCCTCCAGCTCCTCCCATTGCAACGGCGTCGAAACCGGTGCGCCCGGCAGTCCGCGAACACTGTAGGCGGCCACGATCGTTTGCGATTGGCGATTGCGATAAATATCGAGCAGCACCCTGCCTTTGCGGTGTTCCTTCTTGATCTGAAGCGTCAACGCCAACGCGTGCGCATCCACGAACGGTTGAGCGACCATCTTCGCCGCCTCAAACGCTTTTTGGAAATCCCACTTCGGCTCGATTGGCGTAACCACGTGCAATCCTTTGCGACCAGTCGTTTTGACAAATGGATGATAACCGTAGCCCTCCAGATGTTCTTTGAATTTCAGCGCGAGTTCAGCGACATCCGGAAACTTGAATCCCTCCGGCGGATCGAAATCGTACGCGATGTAATCCGGCTTGCCAAAATGTGGCGCGCGCGAATGCATCTGATGCAGTTCAATGCATGCCAGATTCGCCAGCCAGACCAGCGACGCTTCCTCCGTCGCAATGACGTAATCCTTCTCCTCCTCGCCAAGCGTGACGTGTTCGAGCCAATCCGGTGCCCAGTCTGGGCGATTCTTTTGAAAGAAGGACTCCCCGCCAATTCCGTCGGGATAGCGCACGAGTGACAAGGGCCGCCCTTTCGCATGCGCCAGGATCGTCGGGGCGATCTTGAAATAATATTCGATGAGCTGCGCCTTGACGACATGGTCGTCCGGGAAAAGAACCTTCGTGAGATTCGAAAGTTCAATCTTCCGTTTGCCGACCTGGGCGACTTGAGCGGTGCGCGCAGCCATGCTGGTTGCGATTCCCAGTTTGCCAAACAATGCCAGGCACCGGCAAGATCGCGCGATTGAAGTTTTGCGTTGATGAATTCCACCGAGACACAGTCTGTCAGCATAACCGTGAATGACGCGCAACGCGTTTCCGGCTTGCTGCAAACACCACCGAAAGCACGCGCATGTTACGTGGTGGCGCACGGTGCAGGAGCCGGGATGAGGCATCCGTTCCTAACGGCTGTCGCGAATGAACTCGCCGCGTGCAGCATCGCCACGCTGCGCTACCAGTTCCCCTATATGGAACAAGGCTCAAAGCGGCCCGATGTTCCGAAGCTTTGCCACGCCACGGTCCGCGCCGCGGTGCAGGAGGCGGCGCGCCTCGTTCCGGGGTTTCCGCTGTTCGCTGGTGGCAAATCCTTTGGCGGGCGCATGACTTCGCAGGCGCAAGCTGAATCTCCGATGCCTGGTGTTCGGGGCCTTGTGTTTCTTGGATTCCCGCTACACCCGCCCGGCAAGCCGTCGGACGAGCGCGCAAAACACCTGTTCGATGTGCAGATTCCGATGCTGTTCCTGCAAGGAACCCGTGATGAGTTTGCCAACCTTGAGTTGCTGAAACCGCTTTGCGAAAAACTCGGCGCCCGGGCAACCCTCAAATTGTTTCAGGATGCCGATCATTCGTTTCGTGTACCAGCCAAAGTCCGAATTGAACTGCTCGATACTCTGGCTGAATGGATCGGAAACCTGATCGTGAGCGAACGGCGTTAAGAAATCGACACGACGCAGGATTTGTTCAACTCTGTTCGCATGAACCTCTACGTCGGCACCAGCGGCTATTCTTACAAGGAGTGGAAGGGCACGTTTTATCCCGAAGACCTGCCGGAAAAACAGATGCTCCGCTTTTACGGCGAGCAGTTTCGTTCTGTCGAAATCAACAACACGTTTTACCGCATGCCCAAAGCGTCGGTGCTCGAAGCGTGGGCGGCAGAGGTTCCGGCGGACTTCAAGTTTGTGCTCAAGGCGTCGCAGAAGATCACCCACTTCCAGCGCCTCAAGGATGTGCGCGATTCAGTGGAGTATCTCGTCAACGTCGCCACCACGCTGAAAGAACGCCTCGGGCCGCTGCTGTTTCAGTTGCCGCCAAATCTGTCCAAGGATGTCGTGCGACTCCGCGAGTTTCTCATGCTGCCGCCGCCGCAGAGTCGCGCCGCGTTTGAGTTCCGACACCAATCGTGGTTCGACGAGGAAGTGTTCGGCGTGCTGCGCGAGTTTCAAGCCGTGCTGTGCATCGCCGAAGCGGAGAACGATCTGGAGATTCCTTTCGTGTCCACCGCGAACTGGGGTTACCTGCGCTTGCGCCGGCCTGATTACGGCGAGGCCGAACTCAAGGCGTGGGTGGATCGCGTGCGGCAGACGGGCTGGACGGACGCTTTCGTTTTCTTCAAACACGAAGATGAAGGAAAGGGCCCGCTAATGGCCAAGCGGTTTCTGGAACTGGCCAAGTAACGCGGTGCCGGTGCGAGGCGGCTACGAACCACGGCTGTTCTCCGCGATACGCGCCTTGACCAGCTCGCGCACCAGCGTCGTTGGCAACGGCTTCTCCGGCGTGAAACGAATCGTGCCTTTGCTGCACTCGAAGCCTTTCAACTCCTTCTGAAACCTCTTTTGCACGGCCGGGCTGGCGGCGTAGAGCGCGCAGTGATTCTTCCACGCGCCGAAGTAAACGAGCGGTCGCCCGTTGAATTTGAATCCGGCCAGCCCGTAGCCTATGCATTCCACCGCTCCGGGCGCGGCGGCATTAATGGTCTTGCGCAGTTTTTCGAGCACCGGGCGCTGCTCCGGCTCTGCCAGTGCGAGGTACTCGTCAATCGTCTTGGGCCTGGCCATTACTTAGCGCTTGGTCGTCATTTTTCCTTTGCGGCCTGCTTCAGTTTTTTGATGTCCAGTTTCACCATGCCCATCATGGCTTGGATGACGCGCCGGGATTTTGCCGCGTCCTTGCTCGAAACCAGGTCGAAGAACACGGTGGGCACGATCTGCCAGCAAAGGCCGTATTTGTCCTTGAGCCAGCCGCACGCTACTGCTTTACCACCACCCGCCGTGAGCTTCTTCCAATAGCGGTCCACCTCCGCCTGCGTCTTGCAATGCACCATGAACGAAACCGACTCGTTGAACTTGAACTGCGGCCCGCCGTTCAGCGCGAGGAACTGCTGCCCTTCGATCTGGAACTCAATGGTCATTACCGAACCAACCGGGCGTCCGTTGGTTTCTTCGACGCCTTCCGGATAACGGGCGATCTTGCCGATTTTGGATTTCTTGAAGATGGACGTGTAAAACTTCACCGCCTCTTCGGCGTTGTCGTTGAACCACAGGAACGGCGTGATCTTTTGCATGTTTCCTTTCGCAACAAAATCGTCACCCGTCTGGAGCCACCTTCGCCCGCAGCATGGGCCGGAACGCACCGCGATATGCCCAAGCCAGGTAAAGTTCCATCAGCGAGACGACAATGCCCGGACCGATGGTCGCGGGCGCCAGGGCGACGTGAAAGCTGATGATGCCGACCAGGATGGGCGCGAGCATCGCCAGCGCGAGGGGCACAAACCGATTCGTCAGCAGCAGCGTGGCAATGATGACTTCCGCGCCGGACACAACCGTCAGGTAGCCCGCCTTCATCATGGCGCCCATCACTTCCACGATTTCCGTGGGCGGGTCTTTGGGCGGCGGCATGAAGTTCAAAAATCCGTTCAGGCCAAAGACGAGAAACATCAAGCCCAGCAAGACCCGCACGACGGCGGCAACGATGCGAGCTTTTGACTTGGTGCCGCTCCCGCTTTCCGTTGTTTGCGATATCGTATCGGTCATAGGTTCGTTACTCCTTGCCCGGCACACTGACCATCCAGCCGATGCCGAACTTGTCTTCCAACATGCCGAAGCGCGGCGACCAAAAGGTCTTGCTCAATGGCATGTTGACTTTGCCGCCGGCGGCCAGGGCGTTGAAATAGCGGTCCGCGTCGGCCTCCGTCGCGACGGAAAGCGACAGGGAGAAGCCGTGAAAACCTTTCGCCTCCGGGCCGCAACCGTCCGAAGCCATCACGGTGGTCTGGCCCACCTTGAAGCTGGTATGCATGATTTTGTCGCCCCAGTTTGGCGGCATTATGCCGGGTGGCGGCGGTTCGGGACTCTCCTTGAAGCGAATGGAGAACTCCACTTCCGCGCCGATGGCCTGGCGATAGAACTCGACGGCCTCGGCGCAATTGCCGTTGAAGAAGAGGTAGGCTTGGACGATCCGATTGTCTTTGTTTGTGCTCATGTTGTTTGTTTTGGTTGTTGTTGAAAGCTTGGCGCGTCTGTTCCAGGGCGCAGCGGTTCCCCACGCTGCTGCTCACCAGGCGACCAGGCTCGGGTCACCTAGATTTCGACGATGGCTTTGAATCCGCCGTAGAGCATGCGCTTGCAATCGAAGGGCATGTTCTTGGGATCGCACATTTCGTTGATGCGGGGGTCTTTCATCACGGCGGCGTTGACCTTGTCGCGGTGCGCGCGGGACTTGTAAACGATGTAGGCGAACACAATCGTCTCGCCTGGCTTGCTGCGGATGCCCTTGGTGAAGGGCAGGCAAAACTTGATGTTCAGGTCGTCGCCGAGACATTCCTTGTAATCAAGCGCGCCGTGCTCTTTCCAAATCTTGCTGGCCTGCTTCGCCATGCGCGTGTAGGCGGCGATGTTTTTCTTCGGTACGGGCAATACGAATCCGTCAACGTATTTGGGCATAGTTTGGTTCCTGGTTAAGGGTTAATGGTTGATGGTTGAGAAAGACCGTTCCAACGTGGGCCAGCTCCTTTTCGTTGCGGACTTCGACGGCCATCGGACCGGAATCTCAAACCAGATGATGCTCGCGGGCGTGGGTTTCTTCGGTTTGCTCATGTTTTGCCTTTGTTCGGTATGTGATGTTGTTCTGTCAGATACTCGACGAATGAGCAAGTGCGTTTGGGACATGCAAGAGAAAGTTTTTTACGATCGCTAACAATGGGTGACCCAAAGCCCCGCCATCAGGGCATGTACATTGAACCAAACGCGCGCTCGACGCACCCGCTACTTCTTCCGTTTTACCGCCGGAGGTTTGACGGCTCTTTTCTTTGCCTTTGAAGAATTTGCAGGCTTCGTCGCTTTGCGAGAACGGCTGCGCATGTTCTTGATGACGGATTCGTAGTATTCAATGAACGCGCGGGCGCGAACGCACCGGATCGATTCGCCGATCACTCAAGCGCCAGATCGTCGAGTTTTTTGAAACGAACGCACGATTTTCCCATGTCGAGTTTCTTGCCAGTATTCGCCCATGCTTCCCGAAACGGTCGCTCTCGCCCTGGGCCATAGGCGCACCCCAGGTACAAGGACATGTAGTTTTTCTGTGACGCGAGGCAGATGAACGGCAACGGCTGTTTTGGATCGCAATGATAGCCCGGCGGATACGCGCGGCGCGGCACGTAGTACCCGATCATGCCGTATTGCATGCCTTCCTCGAAAACAGGGTCCAGATTCTTGAGAATGACCGCACGCACGCCTTCGATTGCCAGTCGGCGATCAGCCGGCAATTCCGCGAGATATTGTTTAACGGTAGTGGCTTTGCTTTGCATGAGTGTCCGAATAGTAGGGAGGGTCACTTTCGGCGTCAATCGATGTAGCGTGACTTTGCTAATGGCCACATCTTTCCGAGTACACGCACGCTCCGATCTGACTTACGAAATGAAAGCCCGCAATCTCAACGCCAAAGCATGCTTGCCAGTTCTACTGTTCTTGAGGACGCTACGCCCCAACGAAATCGTGAAGACCACCCTGTTCCTTTGCGTGCTGCTCGTCAGCGCTGCCCAATCGGGCGCTGAAATTAAACCGCTCAACAAACTGGGCAAAACCGAACTGGCGGCCCGCCTCGAAACCGACGCCAAAGCTGTGCAGGTACAACGCGACGGCCTGCGCGAGGTGATTCGGTATCTCGATGCAAGACCGGACTTGTTCCCCACCAACCGCGCGAAAGCTTCTCTGCTCCTGCGGCGCGAAGAAAAGGAAGCCATCTGGCCGGCCTGGCAGCGTTTTTTGGATTACACAGTAGGGTTGAATTCCATCGAGCGTTATCATGCCTCGTTCGCACGCCTGAAAGCCTCGGCGCAGGATGATTCATTTCTCATCGGTTACGCGGCCATGCTGGCGCAATATCGCGCGGCACTGGAGTTCATCGAGCGCGTGGAGCGGAATCCCGAGTGGGACAAGGTGCTTAACGACCCCGTGCCCGAACTGGGCCTGCCCGGCGGCATGTACGCCAAGGTGAAATTCCGCTTCCTCAACGTCGCCATGGCCACCCAATTCACCGCGCGCGAAGTCATCATGAAAACCTTTCCCGGCGAACGGCAGCCGGCGCTGCGGCCGTTGATCCGCACAGACTCTACCGACCTCTGGCAACACGCGGCGGGGCGGCGACAATTGCTCACGGCCAGGAACGCCCTCAAAGTCGTGCAGGACGGCGCCGGCGCGGCGTGGTTGCCGATCCAAACCGGCGTGTCCGAATGGATGGGCGATACCAAGGTCTATCGCACCGGCCGCTCGCTGATTTCTTCGACTCAGGTCGAGCAACTCAAAAGGACGCTTCAGCCTGGCGATGTGTTGCTCGAACGGCGCGAATGGTATGTGTCCAACGTCGGCCTGCCGGGTTTCTGGTCGCACGCGGCACTCTA
>CAZYYS010000117.1:0-15196 GCA_964651015.1 uncultured Verrucomicrobiota bacterium | reverse complement strand
TCTGCTTATGGTCCAAATATGAACGTTGTCGCTCTCCAATTCGACATCGCTTGGGAAAACAAGGCGGCGAATTCTGAAAAAGTCCGTCGGCTGCTGGCGAACCCACCTCCGGAAGCGGGCTCGCTCGTCGTGTTACCGGAAATGTTTGCAACGGGATTCAGCATGAATACAAGCACGATTGCTGAACCGTACGGTGGCGAGACGGAACAATTCCTCGCGGGCATGGCGAAAGAATTCGAGGTCTGGCTCGTTGCCGGTGCCGCGATGTGCGGGCGCGACGGCCGCACGCGCAACAAGGCGCTCGTCTTTTCGCCCGAAGGAGAGTTGATCGCCTTCTATGCGAAAATGAAGCCGTTCACTCCCGGCGGCGAACCCGACCACTATGTCGCTGGGGAGCGACCGATTACGTTTCGTTGGAATGAGTGCACCGTCTCGCCATTCATCTGCTACGACCTACGTTTCCCGGAAATTTTCCGCGAAGCCGTGGCCACGAATCGACCTGAGCTCTTTGTCGTGATCGCGAACTGGCCCGAGAAGCGCATTCTGCATTGGGTTCGGTTGTTGCAGGCCCGGGCGATTGAGAATCAGGCTTATGTCATCGGCGTCAATCGGATTGGACGCGATCCATATTACATTTACAACGGGCGCTCGCTGATCGTTGATCCGCACGGTGAAATCATGGCGGACGCCGACGACCGCGAGTGTTGCATTAGCACAAGATTGGACCTCGCAAGCCTGCGGAAATATCGCGAAGGCTTACCGTTCCTCGCAGACATGCGTGGCATTCGCGAGCCATAACGCATGATAAGCGGCGCGGCTCGCAGGCCGAGTCAGAGCCTTGAGGATTTTGACGGCAACCGGATAGTGAAGATTGTCGCCGTACCGGGTTGGCTCGAAACTTCAATACTGCCGCCGTGCGCTTCCACAATCGCCTTGGAAATCGCTAGACCGAGTCCCGCGTTTACGGATGAGCCGGAGCGGGATTTGTCGGCCCGATAGAAACGCTCGAAAACATGCGGCAAGTCACTCTCTGGAATCCCTCGACCGGAATCCGTCACACCAAGCAGCACCGTTCCATTTTCATTCCGCCCGCTCACGCGCACCTCGCAGCCACCGGGATTGTGTTGGATGGCGTTGGTGAGAAGGTTCGTAATCACTTGAGCGAGTCGTTCGGAGTCACCCTCACATTCGAGCGCGGGCAATTCGGCGATAATTCTAACACCGCGCTCCTCGGCCAATGGGCGAATCTGTTCGATACAATCTCTCGCAACGCGAGACAGGTCGAAAGGCAGGCGCTTGATTGATTCCTGGCCCGCGTCAAATCGCGCCAGTTCCAAAAGGGATTCGGTCAGGCGGCGCATGCGTTGGGCGGCGCGCTGGCAGGCTTCCACCGTCTCACGATACTCGGTGGAGTTGCGTTCGCGGCTCAAGGCGGTCTGGGTTTGCGTGAGCATCACGGCGATAGGCGTGCGCAGTTCGTGCGCCGCGTCGGACGTAAAACGGCGTTGTTGCGTGAAGGCGGATTCCAGCCGCGTGAACGTGGAGTTCAACACACCCGCGAGCCGGCCCAATTCATTGTCCGTATCAGCAACGTTGATGCGTTGCGAAAGATCACCAGCCGCGATCTTGACGGCGGTGGCGCTGATGTCAGTGATGGGATGAATGGCGCGCGTGGCAATCCACCACCCGCCGGCCAGACCGAGCAACAACACCACGCCGCCCACAGCGATCAACCCCCAGGCAACTCGGCGCAATTCCGACAGCTCCGGCGCAATCCGGCGTCCGACTAGGATCGTTTCTACGGGAGTAACGGAGATGACTTCGCGAAATTCATCCCGCGTCAAAGCGGGCTGTCGCGCAGATGGATTAAAGCGCAACGGCGGTACTGTGTTCACGGAAATCACAGAATGCTTGTCGGGGGTGCCAATAATCTCCCTGTGTGGTGCGTTGGCCGAACGCAAAGGTTCTTGAGCATCGCATGAAATCACATAGTAGTAACCGTTTGTATCATCGACATCGAAGAGGGGCGCTAATTGCGGTGGTAAATGAAATTCTCGCAACAGTGGTGGCTCACGCTCCGGGGGACGATGGTCCGGTGGACGGTCGGATCGTGATTGGTCGGGCGGCGGCCGGCGAAATGGCAGCTCGCCGGCACCTCGGCGCGGTGGTGGACGCAACACATTGGCAAGAGCGCCCAGCCGGCGGTGCAGTTCCTCATCGATTCGCCGAAACAGTCGCCCGCGCTCGAGTTGATAGGCAGTGATGCCGAAGCCGACCAGCACGGCCACGAGGATCGCTCCGTACCAAAGTTGCAACCGCCATTTGATGGATTTGAAAATCATGGAACGTCTTCAGGGAACGCGGCTCTGTGAGCCGCAGCTCTCACGAACGGAAAACAACCGTTGAAATCGTCAAACCGCACCCAATCGCGGACATGCTGCGGCTCACAGAGCCGCGCGCCATAACTAGGGAAGTCCAGTTTCATTCGATGCAATAGCCGTGACCACGGCGGGTGGTGATGAATTCGGCACCCAGTTTCTTGCGGATGTTGGAAACGTGCACGTCGAGCAGGTTTGAAAGCGTGCTGTCGTTCTCGTCAAAGAGATGTTCGTAAAGTGCCGTGCGCGTGACCACTTCGCCCTGATGCAACGCCAGATATTCCACCAACCCGTATTCGCGGGCCGTTAGCGTCACCGGTTCCCCGGCTTGGGACACGGTCCGTGCAGCGACGTCGATAACCACGTCATTGATTTCGATTTGCGAGCGGGTCTGCTTTGCAAAGCGGCGGATGAGCGCCCGCAAACGCGCGAGCAATTCTGAAAGATCAAACGGTTTGACGACGTAATCGTCGGCGCCGGTGTCGAGGCCGCGGACGCGGTCTTTCGATTGGTCGCGGGCCGTGAGCATGAGCACGGGCGTCTTCTTCGCTTTGCGCAGGCGTTGCAGCACCACCCAGCCATCGAGCTTCGGCAACATCACATCGAGAACCAACGCGTCGTACTCCCAGCTCTCTGCCTTGTACAATCCCTCCTCGCCATCTTCGGCGGTGTCCACAGCGTAGCCCGCCTCGCGTAATGCCTGGGCCAGGCTGCGCAACAGATCCGGTTCGTCTTCGACCACAAGAATTCTCATGTTATTGGTTAGCGCCACTATGATGCCACTCGATAGCCACTCTGGCTCGCCAATTTTTGAGCCGTCCAAGTCACAACTTAAGCTGAGACAACCTGAAGGCGAGATTAAGAACGCGCTTATTGGAGCACTTCAGACGTGAGATGAGCGCACTCCGCCAGCCAATTAGGACCTGGCCGCTCCACAATTCCAGCACGAAGTAAATTGTGGTTCGAGCTGCTCACCACAAGACGGACATTTCCAAGGGCTCCCCGCCACGACCAAAGGAGAGTCCCAATCGGATTTAATCTGTTGAGCCTTGGCGAGATCGTGGTCATCATTAATCCACAGCTCCGGCGTGCTCTCGGTCATGGGTATCTCAGGCGCGAGGCCGGAGGATACTTCGTTGCGAACGAAGCAGCCAATGCCCTCTTGCTCCAGAATATCCTTTAGCCGGTTGACTGTGGACAGGTCCGGAGAACTGAAAACTCTTTTCATGATGTTGTCACGCTTCGCAGCGCAACATTTTGGACGAAAGATGTCAAGTGAACGGTGCGGCTGATGATGGGTGCCGCAACCACTCGACCGCTGGGACTGCTTGATCGTTCCAGACTTCACGCTCTCTTAAGGTTGGGCCGCGTTAAGCTGGCACAGTGGCAGATCAATTGGCGCTCGAAAACCAAGTCCGGCACAAACGAGTAAGCGGGCTTGCTGGTTTGCCGTCCATCGTCATATTGTGCCGGCGATGAGACCGCGCGCGTCGAAGCTATTCTGGACCGTGCCGCTATTGACAGCAGCGCTCGTCGCATTGGTCGGATGGTGGGCCGATCACAAAGTGAACCGGGCGATTCAGAAGACGCTAAGGGAGCAGCTTGATACGGTACTTGAAGCCAACGTCGCCGCATTGGAAATCTGGATTCACAATCAGGAGCGAATGGCGGAAGCAATGGCCAGCGAGCCACAAGTGCGCGAGATTTCGCTGGCCCTCCTGAAACAGATCGGGGCCGACAAGCCGGACGCGCGCACAATTGCGCAATTGTCGCAACACTCGAAATTCGATTATGCGCTCAACGAAAGGCTTCCGGCAACGAGCTATCTGACCGCCTTTTTGGTGACCACCAATCGCGTGATTGTTGGCACCACGGCCCGTGGCAGAATCCGCCTGGGGACCGCGATCGACGAGGCGCACGAAGCCAGGTTCAACGAACTGTTCGCTTCGGGTAAAGCCATTATCATCACTCCCTTCAAGCCGTCTCCACCCCGTGTGTTCCCAGCGGGGCGCCCTTCAACCAGACGGGATGGATCCCGAGGTGACAAGGAACCGGCGCGAAGAGGACCGCCCAGCCGGCTTGGCGCCGACTTGCCGATGGCGCATTCCCGTCTCGGTGCTGGTTTTTTGCCAAGGCGGGACGAGAGTCTGATGCAGGTGGCTGCGCCGGTTAAGGAGAAAGGCGGCGCCCTGATGGGTGCCCTGGCGTTTATCCTTCGACCGGAGGACGAGTTTACACGGGTGCTCTCGGTCGCCCGGTCAGGCATGAGCGGCGAGACCTTCGCATTCGACCAAAACGGGTTGATGATTTCGCAGAGTCGATTCGACGAGCAATTGAAGAAGCTCGGTTTGTTGAACGATTCGACCAACGCCAGTTCGGCTTTGTCGCTGGAACTTCGCGACCCGGGCGGCGACCTTACAAAAGGATTTCGTCCTCCGGCGGGCGACACGAATCGTCCCTTGGCGCGGATGATCGCGGATGCGGTCGAAGGCGGTGGCGGCGTTGACGTAAACCCATCCCGGGATTATCGCGGTGTTCCAGTCGTCGGCGCATGGCGTTGGCTACCACAATATGGCTTTGGGGTGGCCACGAAGATCGACGCAGCCGAGGCGTATCAACCGCTGAAAGTCCTACGGCTGACGTTCATTGTCCTGGTGCTCCTGCTGGCGTTGTGCACGCTCGGGGTGTTATTATTTTCGTATTCAAACCTGGTCTGGCGACGGAAGTTCAACGAAGCCCAACTCAAAGCGATTCGACTGGGGCAATACACGCTGGAAGAAAAAATTGGCGAAGGTGGAATGGGCACGGTTTACAAGGCGCGGCACGCGCTGCTCCGACGCGAAACGGCCATCAAGCTTCTGTTGCCTGAAAAGGCGGATGACTACACCGTAGGCCAATTTGAGCGCGAAGTGCAGTTGACCTGTCAACTGACGCATCCCAACACGATTCAGGTTTACGACTACGGGCACACGCCGGAGGGAATTTTCTATTACGCCATGGAATACCTGCGTGGCCTGACGCTAAACGAACTCGTCCAGCGACACGGCGCGCAACGGGAAGAACGCGTCCTTCACATTCTCGCCCAGGTTTGTGAATCTTTGAAGGAAGCGCACGCAGCTGGCTTGATTCACCGTGACATCAAACCGGGCAATATTTTCCTGTGTGAACGCGGAGGAGTTCCCGACACAGTGAAGGTGCTGGATTTCGGCCTGGTGAAGCATTTGCGCGAAACCGATCATTGGCAGCCCGACCAAACAGGATTTCCCTTGCTCGTCGGAACTCCGCAATACATGCCGCCGGAAACAATCAAGAATCCAAGCCGCATCGACGCGCGTGGCGACATCTACGCGGTCGGGGCCGTGGGCTATTTTCTGATGGTTGGAAGAAACGTTTTCGACGGCGATTCAGCACCGGAGATTTTCCAGAGGCATCTTTCCGAAGCGCCCATTCCCCCCAGTCAACGAACCACAAACTCCATCAGCTCGGAACTCGAACGTCTCACCCTGCGTTGCCTGGAGAAGAACCCCGACGAGCGTCCGCAAACGGCTGACGAACTTCTCTCGTTGGTGCGTGAGTGCCCCAAAGCAGCGGCGTGGACCACGGACAAGCGGGTAGCCTGGTGGAGTGAGCATGTGGACCGCACTTCCCGCCCCCAGTCACCCACTGAAGCGAAAACCCCTATCGGCGTTGATCGGACGGTAAGGATTGATTTTGAAGACCGGAGTGGCTGATTCGGAAAAGCCAAAGATGCATCAAAGCGGCGCCGCGCGCCGCGAAGAATTCCCGAACGAACATCAACATCGAAGGTCGAAGTTTCGTGCGCTGGTCGCTTGGATGTTCAATATTTCTGTTTGCGACTCCGCCGCGCCGCAGCCCTGCCCTCTCTGCGATTTCATCAAGGCCGAAATCCCGGATGATCACGAAATAATCTTTGTACCATGGAGATCGTCCGCCGCAATTCTTTGAGCATTTTTATTTTCCAGCTTCACGATCCCTTAAGGTTGCCTCTGCTAAACTGCGTGCATGAGAATTCGGATCAAGTTCGAAACACCGACCGAAATCGGATCCGGGCTTGGTTCGATCAAAGTAGAAGATTCGGCTGCTTCGCAGCAAGTCCGGATCAAGTTCTGGCCATAACGTAACAAGAGAACGAACCGATGGTTTGCGGCAGCCGGCCAGTCTGCGGCAGATCATCTCAAAACGGATAGAAATATGAAAACAGCAAACATCCTTACAGCAGCCCTGCTCGGCCTCGGCACGGTCGGGGTCTTCGCGCAAGATGACGACGGTAGGCATCCCGGCGGCCCTGGGGGCCCCGGACAACGTCCCGTGCCTCCATTGGTGGCCGCGCTCGACGCGAATCACGATGGAGTGATTGACGAGACAGAAATCGCCAATGCCTCCGCTGCGTTGAAGACGCTGGACAAGAATGGCGATGGGAAATTGACGATGGACGAACTGCGTCCGCCTCGACCGGAAGGTGGACCAAATGGTCCGCGTGGACACAAAGCCGGTCGTCCACCCGGTCCGCCGCCGGAGAACTGACTCAGTTCCAGTAAACACGCCAACGTTCCCGCCGCGCTGACCCTTCCACTATTCGGTGAGAGGGAAAGCAGGCGCGGACGTTGCTACCTGACGCTAAATTCCGACGTTGCGATCGACAGCTTTGGCGCGCTGCGGGAGTAGTTGTGTGAAGCCATCAGCATGAGGTTGATTGATATTTGTCCGCGATCCCTGCTCCTTACTTTTCTTCAATCTCAATCCCTACCGGACAGTGGTCAGAACCAAGAATCTCGCTGCGAATGAACGCGCCTTTGAGTCGCGGACGTAACGCAGCACTGGTGAGGAAGTAGTCAATCCGCCAACCGACATTTCGCGCGCGGGCATTGCTCATCTGACTCCACCACGTGTAGTGACCACCGCCTTTCTCGAATTCGCGGAAGGTATCGAGAAAGCCGGCTCGTACGAACGCACTGAATCCAGCCCGCTCCTCGGGCGTGAAGCCGTGATTGCGGACGTTGGCCTTCGGATTCGTGAGATCAATCTCTGTGTGCGCCACGTTGAGGTCGCCACAAAAGACAACCGGTTTTTTCTTTTCCAGCTTTTTCAGGTA
The DNA here is from genome assembly GCA_964651015.1 of uncultured Verrucomicrobiota bacterium. Taxonomy (GTDB): domain Bacteria; phylum Verrucomicrobiota; class Verrucomicrobiia; order Limisphaerales; family PALSA-1396; genus CAZYYS01. The sequence goes on along the minus strand of CAZYYS010000117.1, from coordinate 7,705 downwards.
ATATAGGAAGTCGCGGTCCCATTGCTGGCGATAGGCGAGCCGCGTCAGTTCTCGCTTGGAGTTCGGCACGTAAACATTCACAAGAAAAAAATCTGCGTATTCGGCAGTGAGCACACGACCTTCTCGATCGTGTTCGGCAACACCAATGTGGGGTGTCACTTCTTGCGGGCGCTTTCTGGTGAAGATGGCGGTGCCGGCATAGCCCTTCTTTTCAGCCACGTTCCAATAAGTCGTGTAACTCGTGGGCCAGAGTTGTTCGACCTGGTCGGGCGTGCACTTTGTTTCCTGCAGGCAGAGCACGTCGGGTTTTTCCGAGTCGAGGAAGGCGAGGAAGTTTTTCTTGAGCACGGCGCGAAGACCGTTGACGTTCCAGGAAACAAGCTTCATCGACGCCTCGAGTTGCCGGAAGAAACCGATTTGTCTTGCAGCACGGCGACCCAATCGTGACCGTGGCTCGGCGCCGAACAGCGATACGAACCATCTACCGCGGCAGAAACCTCGACAGCGGTCGCGCGCCCGCCGGTGACAAGGTGATATTTTGAATTTGGCCGCAGTCCTTTCACGAGTATTGGCCGCACATCCAAGGCATAAATGACTCGAAACTGGAAGAACCCATGGCGATCAACAACAGGAACACCTTGAAACTCGCGGCTGTTGTCTTGGGATCAACTGACGGAATACCACCACGAAACAATCCTCTTGTCATGCCGCGTGCTGGATTTAGGGAGCTACACATGTTCGAGAGCAAGTCAGAATCTTGCTATTGGTTCAAGCATCAACTATCATCCGTCGCTGCTTGCGGCCGTTATTATAAGGCCAGTGGAGCGCCCGGCCTCCAAACTCCACCGCTTCGCCGTTCACATGTTCTGCCGTGCCATCACCCAAATGATACGAATGCCATGAGCCAACGCCAGCGCCAGCAGTCCGATGCCGGAGAAGTGTTCCATCCTCAACAGCGTCTTCTCACTGAATTTCTTGTGGCCGAGCGAGACGGCGTAGCTCAGTCCAAAGAACCACAGGCCATTACCGAGCGCCACTCCAGTGATGCAAAAGAGCTTGCCCCGACCAGTTGGCTCGACCCACTCGCGGGAGATGAAATTCGCCGCCAGCACGATCCAGCAAAGCAGCACACCCGGATTGCCCATGACGCGCACAAATCCGGTCATGAAAGCGGAATGCGGGTGCAATTTCTCTTCGAGACGTTCTTCGATCTTCGGGGAAACTTCAATCTGCCGCGCCATGAGGAATTTAACTCCCAGGAAGAGCATAAACACGAAACTGATCAGTTCCATGGCAGCTTTGACATAACCCTGGCTGAAAAATGAAACAAAACCGGTGAAGGCGAGCGTACAGTAGATGACTTCCATGAGGACCGCGCCCATGGCGATCAGAATGGCCCAGCGAAAACCACGACGCGCGCCCTCATTGACGATGCTAAGGTTGACCGGGCCGACAGGCACCGAAAGAAGCAAGCCGCTGATAAAACCGGTCAGCAAGGCCGACAAGCTGGGCGGTAAGTCAAACATGCGTGATCACGGCTGCGCCGGCCAATCTTCTTCTTCCTCCTCGATCTGGTGGACCAGTTTGCGCGAGAGTCGCGGGCGAACGAAGCCGTAAATCAAATACGTGGTAAATCCAATTGGCAACACAATCGGCAACACTTGTCGCCAGGCGATGAGAAAAACACCCGCCAGCAGTGTGATTGCGACCATTTTGGGAAACGAACGTCGAGCGCGCCAGTCCAACGATTTGAAAGAGGGATACTTTACTTGACTGACCATCATGAATGAAAGAAACACCATGATCACCGGCAAAATGTAGCGCCAGCGACCGATGGCAAACTCCTTGTCCTCCCACCACAGCAAAAAAAGTGTGATCGACGCAACCGTGCCCGCCGCTGCCGGGATGGGGAAACCGAGAAAATCTTTACCACCTCCGCCGCCTGTCATAGCCAGGCAATTGAACCGAGCGAGCCGAAAGGCGCCGCAAATCAAGTACATGGACGCCAGAAACCAGCCGATTTCGGGATGGCTCAAAAAAACATCATGCAAGACAACGCGATGCACGAGAAACGCCGGCGCCGCGCCAAACGAAATGATGTCCGCCAGCGAATCGAACTCCCGCCCGAACGGACTGTCTTGCCCCCCGAACCGGGCCACACGACCATCCAGCAGGTCGAACACGCACGCCAGAATGATGAACAGAATTGCCTGGCGGATCACTGCACTGAAGTTGCTCGCGGCGATATCAGCCTCGACAATTCGCGTCAGGGCGAGGAAGCCGCAAAATAGATTGCCCGCCGTCAGGAGATTTGGCAGAAAATAAATTCGGAGCCGCGATTCGGCCGGAACTTGGGGTTGCGGATTGGAGGTTGATTCAACCATGAACGAATTCTAATCGAACGTGGCTACGATCGTCTCGCCGCCGACAACTTTGTCGCCCAACTTCACTTTGATGGCGGCTGCCACAGGCAGATAAAGATCAACGCGGGAGCCAAACTGAATTAGACTGATCCGCTCGCCGCGCGCCATGACGTCGCCAACGGCCACCCACGGAATAATGCGGCGCGCGATGAGTCCCGCGATCAATCGGACACCAATTTTTTCACCAGCGCGGTCGCTTGATTCGAATCCGATCAGCAGGTTTTCGTTGTGTGCGGCGGACTCCAAATTCATGGCGTTAAGAAACTCCCCCGGATGGTGCTGGAGATGGACGATCTTGCCGCCCACGGGGGCATTCTGCACATGGACATTGAATACCGAAAGGAAGATGGAAATGCGGCGGCAGGTGTCCCCCATGAATTCCGACTCAGTCACTTCATCGATCACATCAACTTTGCCGTGAGCCGGGGAAACGACCACATGGGCCGCCGTGGGCACCAACGGATTCGGATCACGAAAAAAGTAAAGCGTGAAAAGAGAAAAGAGAATCCAGACCGCAATCAATGCGATCGATACGGTGGCGATGAGTGACGCGACCAACGTGGCCACGACGCCCCCGACAAAAATGCCGGCCAACAAAACCAGCGTCCAGAAGATCAACTTAAGACCGGCGCGCAGGGCCTTGCCCGAATGCTTCATGGGTTTCACCTTAGAGTTCGTAACACAAACTTCAAAGTTCAAAGTTGCAGCGAGCACGCCAACGCACTTGGGATATCACGTTAGGCGCGCAAACTGGCAATGGCGGTTCGGAGCTTGTGTTCGATTCTTTTCTGACGCTCCACACCGTGAACCTTCTGCCCATCTTTCTCCGCGACGTAAAACGTGTCGATGGCAGCTCCTTTTTCGGTGCAGATCTTGGCAACCGAAATGTTCACGTCGAGTTCAGCCAGGGATTGCGAGATGGCATAGAGCAGGCCGAGGCGGTCTTCGGTTTCGATTTCGATGACCGTGTTGGTTTCGGAGATTTCGTTGCCGAAATGGATTCGCGTTGGAATGTGCTCTCCCTCCAGAGATTGATATAGCGGTCGGCTGATTCGCTGCCGCTCGATCAATGCGTGGAAGTCCACATCGCCACCGGTCAAAACCTTAAGGAGCAAGTTCTCAAACCTGGCGCGCGTCGGTTGATCGGCCAACAGGCCGGTTTTGGCGTCCGTGACAAAGAATGTGTCCAACGCCACGCCGTCCTCGCGGGTGAAAATCTGGGCGCTGAGAATGGTCAAGCCGCACGCGCTGAAGGAGCCGGCGATCTTGCTGAACAATCCGGATCGATCCCAGGTGCAAATCTTGACGGCATTGTAACCGCGGTCGGGCTCATTGTGCCAATTGACCACCGGCTCAAGGGCGCTTTGCTCTTCCGCAAGCTGCAGCCGCATGAACCGATGGGTCAGGAGCAGGTCATCCGCGATTTCTTTGGGGGTATGAACCTGAAAATAACGCGACGGCAGCGTGTTGAAGTGCGCGTCCAGCTCATCTTCGCTCAGATTCGCCGGCAGCCATTGACGGACTTCCTCCGCCAATCGCTCGCGTTGCTTTTCCTCGGCGCGAAGGAACTCTGTGCCGCCGATCAATAATGGCATCGTCTTAAAGTGCAGCGTCCACAGCAGTGTATCCTTGAAACCATTCCAAAGCTTGTCGCTCGTAGCCAGCGAATCGACAAACGTGTGCAGCGTGAGCAGGCTCAACGTCTCCGGCGTCTCCACTTGCTGGGCAAAGCTCCTGATGACTGTTCGGTCTTCCAGATCACGTCGCTGGGAAACGCTGGCCATGAGCAGATGATGTTGTATGACACGATGCAACGTTTGCGCCGTGGCTGCGTCCAGCCCCAGTCGTTTGGCGACGCGCAACGCGATCTTGCCCCCGACTTCGGAATGCTTGCCGTGGCCGTCGCCCTTGCCCGTATCGTGCAGCAGTAATGCAAGGTACAAAACAAAGGGGCGCTCCAGATTTTGGAAAATGGGCGCGTAGCTACGGGCCGGCGGCTCTTTCGCCTCCCAGACTTGATCCAGTTTTTCCAGACAGACCAACGTGTGCTCGTCCGCAGTGTATTGATGATAAAATTCGTGTTGCACCAGGCAGGTCAGCCTGCCGAACTCGGGAATGTATTTCCCAAGCAAGCCGACATCGTGCATGGCTCGAAGCGTGGGAGCGACATTGCCACGTTGGTTGAGGATGGCGAGGAACGTTTCGCGAACGTGTTCGTCGGTCAAGAAAGTCCGGTTGACGAGCGCAAGCTGGTTGCGGATGAGTTGAGTGAGGTCCGGGTGCAATTGCAGACCACGCTGTTGGGCGTGGAGAAAAGCCCGCATCAGTCGCCGGGGTTGATCACGAAAAATCCGCGACGAGCCAGGGTGGATGTAACCGTCCAGGAATTTGAAACCATCGACCTCCGGCTGGGCCACCGGACGACCGCCGATCAAGCCGCTGAAGAATTTCAAGCGCTTCGGCGGTGGCAACAAAGCCAGGCGCCGTTCCAAAGTCCGGTTAATGAGATAAATGTTCCGCGCGTGGGAGTAAACGTCCCCCATGAATTTCTCCAGCCGTTTGCTGGGGGAACGGTTGGTGTAGCCGAGATTATGGGCGATGGCTGGCTGCAAATTCTTGGAGAGGACATCCACCGGACGCTCAACCAGGTAGTGTAGTTCGTTGCGTACGCGCAGCAGAAAATCGTATGCAGCTTCGAGCTGTTTGCGTTCGCCATCGCTGATCAGTTCGCGGTGCTGCAACTCCTTCAATGAGCGCGTGCGATATTTGAAATATGCCATCCATAGCAGGTTTTGATGATCGCGCAGACCACCGCAGCCGTTTTTTATGTTCGGCTCTTGCAAGCAGGCGGAGCCACCGAACTTGGCGTGTCGTGCAGCCTGATCAGCCAGGCGCTCGGCAATGTATTTGCCTTCCTGCCCCTCGACGCACTTCGCCAGAATGGTTTTCTGAAATTTCTGAAACAGGGTTTGATCGCCAGTAATAAGCCGCGACTCGATGAGCGAGGTTTTGGATTGCATGTCGCTGTTGGCAACCTTCACGCAATCTTCAATACTCCGCACGGAATGGCCAACTTTCAACCCGATGTCCCAGAGCGGATACAAGATGCCATCGATGATCTTGGCAAGATGAGGCAGTGGCTTCCCGCTGGCCACCACTTGACCCGCATGAAGAAACATGAAATCGATGTCGCTCTGTGGATTCAACTCCGCGCGGCCATAACCACCGATGGCAACCAAAGCCAGCGGCGGAAATTCCCTCTGCGCCTGCAGCGAAAGGTTGCTCTTGGCCGCATCCCACAAATGACGGACCAGAACATCGAGAATCTGTGCCCGGGCGCGGCAAATCTCCCGGCCACCGCCGCCGGCACGATGGAGTATTTTCAGCCGATGAGACTCGACCTTGAGAAAAGTTTTATAGCGCGGCAACTCCAGCTTCGGTTGGCGACCGGTTGGCAGCAGCAAGCGCGCTTCGGCGTCGGATTCAATCTTTGCGAGCAACGTCGGCATTTCTTGCGCATAGTAGGCTGGAAATCGGGGGCGAACGCAAGCACCCAGCCGTTGCAGGAAAGCCAAACCCCGTTCAATCTTGGTTTTATGGCCGCGTCCAAGGCAATTTCGTCTACCTTCAAGCAGGAATATTCACGTAGAGCGTTAGTCTGTTCCGGGTAGGAACCTGGCTACGCAACCTGGAGTTCCTTTAGCTTTGCTTCCGCCTTGCCGCTGTCGATCACATCCGCAGCCAAATCCCAACCGGCCATCAAGGATTTGGTTTTGCCCGCCACAAACAAGGCGGCAGCGGTGTTGAGCAGCACGGCATCACGCTTCGGTCCGCGTTCTTCGCCGCTTAGGATGGCGCAGACGATGCGCGCGTTAACGTTGCGATCGCCGCCGGTCAAATCTGCCAGAGTTGCCAATTGCAACGGGAATTGTTCGGGCGAAAGTTCGGACACCGCGAAACCGCGATCGTGATAAAATTCAGCGACGGTGTTTGTCCCCAGTGTCGAAAGCTCGTCCAAATAGACCTTACTCACACTCCCGGACACGACCATTCCTCGTCGGACTTGCATTAGTTGGAGCACGCGCGCAACGGGCTCGCAAAGTTCCGGGCGTGGCACGCCGAGCAGTTGCTCCGTGGGCCGCGCGGGATTAAGCAGCGGGCCGAGGAAATTGAAAATCGTCCGCTGCCCGCGGTCGGCGCACAATTTGCGAGCCGGAGCAATGTGCTTGAACGCGGGGTGATATTTGGGGGCGAAGAAGAACGCGAACTGATGGTCGCGTAACGCCGCCGCCGCTTGTTCGGGCGCCAATTCGATCGGGATACCCAGTGCTTCGAGCACATCCGCGCTGCCGGCCTGTGAGGTGATGGCGCGATTGCCGTGTTTGGCCACCGTGACGCCTGCCGCAGTGCAAATCAGTGCAACTGTGGTCGAGATGTTGAACGTGTTGAGGCGGTCGCCGCCAGTACCGCAAACGTCCAGGATTTCATGGGCGCGAGTTTCAGGATCAAGCGGCGGCTTGACCGATTTCTCGCGCAATTCGCGGGCGAAAGCCGCGATCTCATCCGTCGTTTCGCCTTTGCGCGCCAGGGCCGTCAAAAACTCAGCCTTTGCTTCGGCCGGGATTTTTTCGTCAACCAATTGCGCGACGGCATCAACGGCTTGTTCATCGGTCAGGGGCTTTGCCTCGGAAAGCTGTTCGGTTAAAATCTTGAGCACGGCCAGAGATTAAGCGCACCATTCAAAGATCAAAGTTCAAAGTTGAGAGCGGCGCGGCAAAAAATTTTCGCATGTTCATTGGCGGGTCTCGCAGGCACATTTTAGGCATGGACGGACAACATCATTCGGCTGCGGAGATTTTGCTTACGCACACAGCGGAATTGTTCCAGAACGCCGTCATGCGCTCGGTCGAATTGCTTCAAGCCGGGGAAGTAGTCGCGCTGCCGACGGAAACCGTGTACGGACTAGCCGCCAACGCGTTCGCTCCCGAAGCCGTTGCGCGGCTCTTTGAAATCAAGGGCCGTCCAGCGCACAATCCGATCATCGTGCACGTAGCCAGTATCGCCATGGCTCGGCGTTGCGCAGCCGAATGGCCGGCGGCGGCGGAGTCATTGGCAAAAGCGTTCTGGCCCGGGCCGCTGACGTTGGTATTGCACCGCAGCCCGGAAATCCCCGATCTCGTCACTGCGGGCGGGCCAACGGTAGGCGTGCGCTGGCCGAGTCATCCGGTTATCCAAGCCGTGATTCGCGCCTGTGGTTTTCCGCTCGCGGCGCCAAGCGCGAA
>CAZYYS010000116.1:0-15223 GCA_964651015.1 uncultured Verrucomicrobiota bacterium | reverse complement strand
GAGAGTTCGCTTCGGCAGCTCTCTCTCTTTTGGTTCCTGTCACGAGACTTTCAACACCCTGGTGACCTGACTGATCCTACAGTGCTCCCATAAACGAATCGAACTTATGAGGTTCTTTCAAAACGTGCGCACTGTGAGGGATGCGGAAAGTCCGACTTTTCTGCCGTGTTGATCGCGCCATCGCCGATTTTTGCCGGCGGCGAGCACACCCCATCGGGCACCACTCCGCCGCGGCGCAGGTTTACGGCCGCCCTTGGCGGGCAGCGCGCTCGGCGCGCTTCAGCACAGCCGCGCAAACAGCACTGGTCGTCAGCGCCACCAACCCAAACATCAAATGACACATGACTTTCTTCGCGCCCCGCACTCGCACCCAACGGCCTCCATATCGTTCCTTCAACAGACTGTTCACCCGCTCGCTGGCCGTGCGTTCATGGAACCGGAGCGCTTCGGCCGGCGCCAGGGGCGGCTTGTCGCCCTTCCGCGGGTTGGGGGTCAATGATGGGCACATGGCCCAGCCGCCAACTGAAGGCCGCGATTTGCGGTGCGTCATAGGCACTGTCCATCAGGTTGTAGAGCGAGGTCACACGTTGCGCGGTCAACTGCGCCAACGGGATTGCCACCTGCGAATCATGCACGCTGGCGCTGGTCAACACCGCGCTGACTGGGAAGTCCGTCCACGGTGTCCAAATGCAGTTTGTAGCCGATCCAACTTTCCTGATGCCCCTTGCTGTTGCGCTTGCAGCCCACGTCGCAGCGGGTCGGCAGGTCGGCGAGGTTCTCGGTCAAGGGACGGGTGAGTTGCATCTCCAGCCGCTTGGGCGGCAGAGCCGGGCGCTCCTCTCCTTTCTTGGGCCGCCCCCGTTTACGGGGTGCCGGCGGGGCCGTGGGCGCGGCTTTGGGCGCAAGCCGTTCGGGGGCTTCGATGGCCGTGGCGTCACGGCTGACGTGGCCGACCAGTTTGGTGCCGGCATGGGTCTGGACCATGTGTTCGTGGATTTGCTGCGGCAATTGATCGTCCGCAAACTGAGTGAAGGCGCGGCTGAAGGTCGGTTCGCTGGGAATCTCACCGGCGCTCTCCCAGCCGCAGAGTTGCCGCAACCGCAGGCGGGACTTGAGCGCGTCCAGCAGCGCGCCGGTGGTGGGAAACTGATAGACGTGCTTGGCGATGAAGGCGTGTGTCAGCGGCTGAATCGCATTTCGTTGAAAGAACAGGCAGTTGCCATTGTTCATATTGATGTGAAACAATCGTGCATGACCTCGGATTCACGGCCGGTTGAAAGTCCGCCTGCCGCGCCAAAGGCTCCCACTCTTCAATCCTAAGAAGGCGGCTCCCCATAGCCCATTTAACCACCAATCTGCATCTTTTCTTGTTAGCCTGAATACGTAAGGAAAAGCTAATTCTTTCAAAAAAACGTGCATGACAGAATGAATGGAAAAAATCCCTAGGATAGTATCGCTATGCTTCGGTTGCCCGTTTTTCTAGTTGCCTGGATGTAATCACAAATACGGTGAGAACAATCGGGCGACGGCGTCGCGTAACTTCACGGGATAGCTTCGCGCATCGACTTCGGACAACTTTACCTCATGAGCGCCTTGCAGTTTTCGCTCAATAATCCTGGTCACCTTTTCGGCGAACTCGCGTCCATAGCACTCAACATTCAATTCAAAATTCAGCCGGAGACTGCGTGTGTCCCAATTCGCCGAGCCCAGCAAAACCCAGTGACCATCCACGATCATCAGCTTCGAGTGATCGAACGGCGGCGGCGTGAGCCAGATGCGGCAGCCGCGTTCGAGCACCTGCCACCACATGGCGCGCGACGCCCAATGCACAAACGGCAGATTATTTTTGGCCGGTAAAATAATGTCCACGCGCACGCCGCGCAGGGCCGCAAGATTCAACGCGGTGACCAGCGCAGCGTCCGGCAGGAAATAGGGCGTGAGAATTTGCACGGACGTTTGCGCTTCGGCCAGCGCGGCGATCAACGTCCAGCGCAATTTGTCAAAATCCCCATCCGGGCCATCGGCAATGACTCGTGCGACAACGTGGCCACATTCCTCCACGTTCGGGAACCAGCTTTCCTCCGCCAATATTTCGCCGGTGCTGAACACCCAATCATCGGCGAAAGCTTCCTGCAATCGCGTCACCAGAGCGCCGGCTACTCGAAAATGCAAATCCTGCACCGCGCCTTTGGGCCGGTCGGCAAGTACGTTGCCGTGGCGGATATTCATGCCACCCGTGAAACCCGTCTGGCCGTCCACCACGAGGATCTTGCGGTGACTGCGAAGATTGATCGTCGTCACCCGCCAGGGTGCGAACAAGGATGAGGGTAGAAATACTGCGAACGGGATGTTCGCGGATTTTAGTTTGTGAGTAATGGAAGGCCACGAGTAGCGCGCCCCGGCAGCGTCAATCAAAACCCGCACCGCGACCCCGCGTTTGACGGCACGCTCCAGCGCCTCGACAAATTGTTTCCCGCTCTGGTCATTGTCGAGAATGTAGGTTGTGAGTGAGATGGAATGTCTCGCGGATTCAATCGCCGCGAGCATGGCAGGGAAGGCCTCATCCCCATTGACAAGCGGCTGGATGTCGTTGCCGGGCATCAGCGGTTGTGCCACGACGCGACTGACCACGCGCGCGAGCATTTGCAGATGTTCCGCGCCGGAATGCTGTGGTTCACCCAAATCTTCAGGAATGGGACGCGTGATCGTCTTATTCAACGCGAGCGAAACTGCGCGACGGCGGATGCGATTGAAGCCGAGCGCCAGGTAGAGAATTGGCCCGAGCACCGGAAGAAGCCAGATCAGCCCGAGCCAGAGCGTCGCCGCACGCGAATCGCGCTTATGGAGCAGCACATGGATGGAAGCAATCAGCGCGACCAGAAAATCCAAGGCCGCGACCAAGTGCGGCCAGAACCGGGATACTTTGTCGAGCCAGTCCATTGAAAGTACTCTTAAGGGAAGCGCAAGGCGGATGCGAGGACTTTGGAGATCGCTGAGCCAGGTTGAGTTGGCTGTCACCAAGTGAATCGTTGTTTTCGGTTGGCCGGCGAAATCCATGATCGGGCCGGCAAATCGCCGCTTGACGCTGAAAATGGTAATGCGCAGTCTTGCTGCATGCATCCGGACAAACAGCAGTCACCTTTCGACCACGCAACGTCCAAACCGTAATTCTTTTTCCGCATTGCGCCGGTCTGCTGGACAACGACCCAGAGTCTTTACCGATACCGCCTTATGCCCTCTCAAATCAAAATGACGCCCGCGCCGAAGATCACTACCGTCGAGCGCCACATGCTCGACCGTCGGGGCCGCAATCCGCACGTCACCTCGGAGTTCAGTTGGTTGATGTCCGGCATCACGCTCGCGACCAAGATCATTGCCGCGCATGTGCAGCGTGCCGGCTTGCTGGAAATCATCGGCGAAGCCGGCGCGGTCAACGTGCAGGGTGAAGTCGTGCAGAAGCTCGACGTTTTCGCCAACGATACGCTCCAGCGCTGTCTCGGCTACCGCGGCAACATCGGCATCCTGGTTTCGGAGGAAGACGAAGAGCCGCACGTCATTCAGGAAGCGGCATCGGGTCAATACATCGTGCTATTTGATCCCTTGGATGGTTCAAGTAACATCAACGCGAACGTTTCCATTGGCACCATCTTTTCCATTCTGCACCGTGATCCGGCCAATCGCCACAAGGGCGTGATGTCGCACATCCTGCAACCGGGTTGCAGTCAGGTGGCGGCCGGTTATGTGATTTACGGCAGCAGCACTGTCCTGGCTTACACCGCCGGCGCCGGCGTACACATGTTCACGCTTGATCCCTCCATTGGCGCTTTCCTCCTGGCGCAGGAAGATTTGCAGATGCCCAAGTCCGGCCGCATCTACAGCGTGAACGAGGCGTACGAAAAACAATTCCCGGACGGCATCCAAAATTATCTCAGATGGGCCAAGGAGGAAGGCGAGTACAGCTCTCGTTACATTGGTTCGCTCGTCGCCGACTTTCATCGAACACTCATTCGCGGCGGTGTGTTTCTTTATCCGGGCACAAAAAAATCTCCCGAAGGAAAGCTGCGACTCCTCTACGAAGCCAACCCACTGGCATTCGTTGCCGAACAAGCGGGTGGCGCGGCACACGACGGCAAGCAGCGCATCCTGACCAAGCAACCCAGCGCCATGCACGAGCGCACACCGCTGATCATCGGCAGCAAGAAGGAGGTCGAACGCGTGCTCTCGTTCTGCAACGATCCTCCGGTCGAGGCGGTTCGGTTACACGATTGACGCCGGGACTCGGCTTCCGCGCGTAGTTGGTTCAATCGAAGAAGGAAGCCAGGAGTCCTGCGGCTGCCTCGGCCAGCGCCGGCTCCCAGCCGCTGGACGCCGGGCCATAAACCGAGATCCGATCTCCAGCTGCCGCCGTGCGCGCGGTTTCCAAAGCCCGGCGTTGGCGTGCCAGTTCGGTGATTTCACTCGCGCGCGCCTTTTCCACTCCTCCCGCGCGGATGAATTCAACTATGCGACGCAGTTCATCTTTATCGAACCACGTGCCATGCGCTTTGCAAACATCCACTACGACATTGGAGCAACGCGCAAAATTCACACGATTCATCAATTTCCGGCATACCGGGCAAGGGACATAGCGGATCGATTCAAGCGGGACACTTTCGGTCACCGGAATCGCAATCGCGATTCCGAGGACGGCCGCCTGTTGCTCACGATCGGCACAAATCTTTTGCAATGCCCCGGCACCGGCCCAGACGCCTTCGCACTTGGGGCATTCGCGCAGGTCGGTTTTCCCGACGACAATCGGTTTCGTATCGACGCGGCAGCGCGGACACTGTTGTACGATGTCCCCTGCCCCTTCCTTGCGATCGGCCCGCGCGCCACAGTGAGAACAGAATTTTGCGCCGAGGAAAATCATCCCAAAACAACTGGGACAGGCAACCGTCGCCAGCCGCGCATTGCAATGTTGGCAGCGGGTCGCTTCGGTCGAAGCCGACGCGCCACACATCGGACAGTTTAGAGTTTGCGCCGCCATAGTTGGTGAAAGTTTCCGTGTTGGCGGGCGTTCTGCAAGTTTAGAGTCACGCCTGACGATTACAAAGATTGCCGGAAATTGTGCTTTCCAGAAATTGGATTTGAACGAAGATTCGACCACGAAACGAAAGGCTGATTATGGGTTTAATGGATTATCTCAAAACGCAGTTCCTGGAAATCATCCAGTGGCAGGACGATTCGCGCGACACGCTCTCGTGGCGCTTCCCGGACGAGGACAAGGAAATCAAACGCGGCGCGCAACTCATCGTGCGCGAATCGCAGGTGGCGCAGTTCATCTACCTCGGCCAATTCGGTGACACGTTCGGCCCGGGCAAACACTCGCTCGCCACTGACAACATCCCGATTCTCTCCACGCTTAAGGGTTGGAAGTACGGCTTCGAATCACCGTTCAAGGCGGACATCTACTTCGTCAACACGCGCCTCTTCACCGGCAACAAGTGGGGCACGGCCAATCCCATCATGCTGCGCGATGTGGACTTCGGCATCGTCCGGGCCCGTGCCTACGGCACGTTTGATTTCAAGGTCGTGGACGTGAAAGCGTTCCTCAAGGAAGTCGCCGGCACGGACCATCATTTCCGACTGGATGAATTTGCCGACACCATGCGCTCGCGCATTGTGAGTGTGTTCACCGATGCCCTCGCGTCCGCCAAAGTGCCGGTGCTCGATGTCGCCTCGCGCTACGCGGAACTAGGCGAGGCGTTGTTGCCTGCCATCAATCCCGCGGTCGTCAGCAAATATGGCATCGAAATCAGCAGCTTCATTGTTGAGAACGTGTCTGTCCCGCCGGAGGTGGAACAGGCAATCGACAAACGCTCCAGCATGGCAGCGGTGGGCAATCTCAACGACTACGTGAAATTCCAGATGGCCGAAGCGATGGGCAAAGGCGGAGAAGGTGGCGGCATGGCCAACACCGCCGCTCAACTTGGCGCCGGCCTGGCGATGGGCCAGCAGATGATGGCCGCGATGGGCGCGCAACAAACAACTCCCGCCGCTGCTCCGGCAGGCGCTGTGCCGCCGCCAATTCCAGGCGCAGGCGGAATGCCTGAACTGCTCGGCACGAGCGATGTCGCGAAGGCACTCGGCGTGAGCGAAGCCGATGTACTCGCCACGCTGGAGAAGGGCGAACTCAAAGGGAAGAAGATTGGCTCGACGTGGCGCGTGACACGCGCGGCGCTGGACGAGTTCCTGAAGTCATAGGTTGATGATTACGCAGTATGCGCCAACGAGTCATGATTGAGGCTCAAGTAACATTCCTGCCGAGGTCCGAGGGTGGCAGAGAGAATCTCAGTATCATGTTTCAGAACGGCCGCTACCGGCCTCATCTAGTGATAGGTGACCCCACGCTCCGAAAGGCAGACGTACCCAGCGAATCATATCTCGGTGTTGAATTTACCGATGGCCCAATTGCATCTCGAGCCAACCAACCCATAAGGACGACGATGGCATTGGTGTATTGGCCGCACGTTGACTACGAGGCTGCAATACCTAGAGCCACTTTTACGATTCGCGAAGGCCATCGTATTGTCGCCTTCGGGCAAATCATCAGACGATGGACTGAGAACATGCCGGACAGAACTTAGCATTGTGCCTGACGCCACAACTCAAAAGAAATTCTCCTGCCCGGCGTGCGGCGGAGAGTCGCCCCGGATTCGTCCAACGATCGCCAATCCCAACGGGATTGGAATCATCCAGCCCAGCGTTGACGCGCAGCGGCTACGCTGGGTAATGGTCCAAACAAATTACCAACTCTGAAGGAGTTGGATTACATGGGCCAATGGCACGATATGAAATCGAATTCGATGAACGATTGTTTGGGATTGATGCAACTCTTTCAGAGTTGTGGATTGTGTTGAACTCACCCCGGGTAGCCTCGCAAGCTCGGCAACCCGGGGCTGGAAGATGGAATCCCGTTGGGATTCGTTTTGCTGTTCGGCTGTCGAACATTCCTCTGCCTAACTCCCATGCCTGAAGCCATCGCCCAAAAGAAATTCTCCTGCCCGGCTTGCGGCGCGGCGGCGGAATGGAATCCCGCCAAGCAATCACTCATCTGCCCGTTCTGCGGCACGACTTCGCCGGCGCAGATGGAACTGAATGCCGCCGGCGAGCAGGTCATCGAGGAACATGATCTGGTTGCGGCGATTCGCGGCATTCCCGATGACAAACGCGGCTGGCAGGCGAAGAAGACTTCCGTCAAATGCCAGAGTTGCCAAGCCATCTCGGTGTTCGATCCCGAACGTGTCGGGCAACGCTGCGATTTCTGCGGTTCGGCGGCGCTCGTGCCGTACGAAGAAATCAAGGAGGCGTTCAGCCCGGAGAGTTTGCTGCCGTTCAAGCTCAGCGAAACGCAGGTGCGCGACAACATCCGCCGGTGGTATGGCAGCCGCTGGTTCGCGCCGAACAAGCTCAAGAACGCCGCGCTCACGGACACGGTGAAGGGGCTTTACATCCCTTACTGGACCTTCGACGCGCAGGTCCACGCGGATTGGACGGCGGAGTCCGGCTATTACTACTACGAGACGGAATACTACACGGACGCGAACGGCAAACAGCAAAGCCGGCAGGTGCAGAAAGTTCGCTGGCAGTGGTCGTCCGGCAATCTGGATCATTTCTTCGACGACGAACTCGTGCCCGCGTCACGCGGTGTGCAACCGGATTTGCTCCGCAAGGTCGAACCGTTCCCGACCAAGGAACTGACGCCCTACAACGCCGGCTTTCTTTCCGGCTGGGTGGTGGAGCGCTATCAAATCGACTTGGTCAGGGCGGCGCAACATGCGCGTGAAATAATGGACGGGAAAATCCGTTCGCTCTGCGCCTCGCGAGTCCCCGGTGATACGCACCGCAATTTAAGCGTGAACACCGATTACTCAGGACAGACCTTCAAGCACATCCTCGTGCCGGTGTGGCTCTTGACCTACAACTACGGCACGCGCGCGTTCCAAGTGGTGATCAACGGCTTCACGGGCGCAATCGCCGGCAGGTATCCCAAGAGTTGGCTGAAGATTCTCTTCGCGGTGCTCGCGGCGCTGGCCGGCATCGCCATCATCGTATTGGTGGCCAAACATTGAAACGCCCTGCGTGGCGAGCGTGAATGGAGCATTAACGCCGGCGGATATGATGCAATCCGTCACTTCCTCGGACCGTAACCAGGCTTGACGTTGCCCTTGTCATCGAGCTTGCCACAGGCCCAGAGCAGGCCGCGGGTGACGAGGTCAAGGTAACGGGCGTCTTCCACGGTGGCGTTGTTGTGACCGATGGTGGTGCTGAACACGCGCGTGCCGTGAAAGTCATTAACCCAGGCGACGACGTAATTGTTCTCTTTTGTTGTGCCGTCTTTGTTCTTGATGGTCTGTCGGCCGTGCGCAAGCGGCTTGGACGTCGGAGAAACCTGGATGTTGTTGTAGAGTTCCTCGTTGACCGTCGTCCAGTCGCCGAGCCCGTGTGTGAGCGCGTGAGCTTTGTCCGTGAAGCGGATTGCAATCGGTTGCTGCGGGCCGTGACCGCTGGATTGGAGGCCAAGATAATCAAACCACATGGCGCGCTCCGTACCGGCTTTAGCCGGCTCGCTGGGATTACCAATGCGGTAGCTGTGCATGGCGCAATGCAGATTCACGCCGGGAATGCCCGCGCGATGCGGTGCGAGGACTCCCTTGATGACGGCCGGATCGTTGATGTCCGCCGAACATTCGTCGTGGATAACGACATCGTAGCCCTTGGCGTAATCGAGGTTGCCATAAATCGAGAGCGGTGGCTTGGTGTCGGTAATCACGCTGTGAATTTGATCCACGACGACGTTGGCGCGCGCTTCAAGGCCCTTCTTCAGAACGTCCTTTTGATTCGCGTAATCGTGGCAGCAACCACCGGTGATCAACAGGACTCGCAGCGGCTTCACATCCGCCGCCTCGGCGAGGTTCAAGCTAAACGCGAAGCCGAGGAGGCCGGCAGCAAAAAGAGAAATGGATTTAGGCATGGGCAATTCTTAGCCGGGTTTGACCGACTAGGAAAGCTCGGAATTAAGTCCGGAAGAGTTGAACTCGCTCGGCGCCAAAGTCGCCGCCGTGCTGCTTCACTTTCCGCAGGCGATAGGGCTACTTGATCGCAAGCAACTCGACCTCGAATACCAACGTCGAATTCGGGGGAATGGCGCCCGGATAGCCGTCCCGCCCATAACCGAGTTCCGGCGGAATGGTCAGTTTGACCTTATCGCCTACTTTCATCTTTGCGACGCCGAGGTCCCAGCCGGCGATGACCTGCCCCTCACCCAATACAAAACTGAACGGCTGGTTGGAATCCACCGAGCTGTCGAACTTTTTGCCGTCGGTGAAACGGCCCGTGTAATGAACGATAACAGTCTGGCCCTTTTGCGGTGACGGACCGTTACCGTTGGTAAGAATTTCGATTTGAAAACCAGTTGTCGCCATAAAGGATTCTGGCAAAAAAGTGTGACATGGGTCAACTCGGCGGATTGAGATCGGCAAAGCCCAACTTCCGACCATTCTGCTGATCCGTCAGGCCGTGTAAACTGGTTTAGCCCTCTGAGCGCCAAATCAAAACTGACCTTCTTCGAGATTCGACGATTGTGCGTCGCGCATCATTTGCCTACAGTTTGCGGCATGAAACCCTTGGCGAGTTTACCGCTCATGGCACTACTGATTTTGGGTCTGGGATCGGGACGAACGTCAGCGCTCGAACCGGTGCCAGACAAATTGGTTGTGCTCACGTTCGATGACTCAGTTGCGTCCCATTATTCGGTCGTGCGGTCGATCCTGAAGCGCTACGGTTTTGGCGCCACGTTCTTCATCACCGAGGGTTTTTCATTTCCCACGAACAAACGCGATTATATGACGTGGGACCAAATCAAAGAACTTCACCAGGACGGATTCGAGATTGGTAATCACACCCGCGATCACCTTGGTATTTCCGCCAAGACACTTGGTCAATTACGCGAGCAGGTCGAAGCCATCAACGCCCGCTGTGCGGAGTATGGCATTCCGAAACCGATCAGCTTCGCCTACCCTGGCAATGCCATCGCGCCGGGCGCCCTTTCGATTCTAAAGGAACTAGGCATCCGGTTCGCTCGACGCGGCGGCGCGCCGGAACACCCATACGAATGGGGCAACGGATTTGCCTACGAGCCGGGTGTGGACCATCCGCTGTTGATTCCTTCAGCGGGCGACGCGCGACCGGACTGGACGCTCGGCGATTTGAAGCGGGCGGCGGATCAAGCGCGGGCGGGCCGCATTGCCGTACTGCAATTCCACGGCGTGCCGGATCGCGAGCATCCCTGGGTGCATACGCGGCCTGAGCGATTCGAGGAGTACATGCGTTACCTCAAGACCAATGACTTCAAGGTCATCGCGCTACGTGACCTTGCGCGCTACGTCGATCCGATTCGGGAACCAGCGGAGCCGCTGGCCATCGTCGAAACGCGTAAGGCCGAACGAAAGGAAGTGCTGATCGAGGGGGAGATCAAGGACGAAGAGAGCGGCAAGCTGCTGCCGGCGCGTCTTTATATCCGTGGTACCGACGGCACCTGGCATTTTGCGAAATCTTCGTTCACCCGGGGTTCATCGATTCGCTACGAGCGGAGGAATTCCTCGAACACGAATTCGATCGAAATGCACACGACGCTTCCGGCGGATGTGTTTCATGTTGAGTTGTTGCCGGGGAGTTGCACTTTTCTCGTTGAACGTGGGAAGGAGTTTTTTTCTGAAAGCCGCGAGGTGGTCGTTGAAAAGGGTTTGCCGAAACTCACCTTTCGATTACGCCGCTGGGTGAACATGGCGGAACTGGGTTGGTTCTCCGGCGACACGCACAACCATCGCGATCCGACCGAACTTCCCGCCACCATGCTGGCGGAAGATGTAAACGTCGCGTTACCGATGGTGGATTGGACAACCGATGCGGATGTCGCTCCGACGCCCAACGGGCGCGGCTTCCAAGGAAATTTCGGCGATTCGCCAGTGAAAATCGACGCCACGCACTTTTGGAATCCGCGGAACACCGAGTACGAAATTTTTCAAACCGGTAAGACCAATCACATGTTGGGCGCCTTGGTGATCCTGAATCATCGAACGCGATTTGATAAGCCGGTGTTCCCGCTGACTGCCATCGCGCAACAGGCGCGAGCGGAAGGCGCGTTGCTCGATCTGGAAAAACACAACTGGCCGTGGTCACTCGCGCTGGTGCCGCTGTTGAAGGTGGACCTCTTCGAGCTCGCCAACAATCATCACTGGCAAACGGAATACGCGGTGAGAAATTGGGCCGTGCCCGCTCCACCTTGGATGGGAATATCCGGATCAGGCACAGACACTGAACGCGGCTGGACGCTCTACGGTTTCCAAACCTATTACGCGCTGCTGAATTGCGGCTTTCGGATGCGACCGACAGCGGGCACGGCCAACGGCGTCCACCCAGTGCCGCTTGGTTTCAGCCGTGTGTATGTGCAATTGGATGGGGCATTCGATTTCGATGCCTGGATGCGCGGACTTGCCGCGGGCCGCAGCTTCGTGACCACCGGCCCGATGATCTTAGCCAAAGTCCAAGACCGATGGCCGGGAGCAACATTCCAGGTGACGAACCAATCGATGGATTTTCGGCTGGACTGCACCGTACGGAGCGAACAGCCGCTCGAAAGCATTGAGTTGATTGTGAACGGTGAGGTTGCCCAACGTGTCGAACCGCAAAACAAGCAGACGAGTTTGGGAGCGTTCGAGACTGAAATCTCGACACGCTTCAATCCCACGACAACATCCTGGTTGGCGTGGCGCTGTTTTGAGAAGCGGCCAAGTGGTCGCTTCCGTTTCGCGCACACCGCGCCGTGGCACTTTGAAGTTCCCGGCAAACCTCTCCGACCGCGTCGAACAGAAACCGATTGGCTCGCTACGCGCGTGAAGGAGGAGATTGCCAGGAGCCAGGGTATTGCCCCGGAAAGTTTGATTGAGGACTATCGCCGGGCGCTTGAGATTTACGAGCAGCTTGCGAAGACAGCGCGATAGGTTAGCGCTCCTGGATGATGAACTTTCTCGTGCCGATCTAAAATGGTTGCAACGCACGTTTGCTGGGTGCCTGAGTGTTGGCGTGCCCAAGCCCAACTTCCGCAGCGTATTGGATTCTCAAACTGATTGCGCCTTTGTAGAGTTGTGAGCAATCGCCCCATTGGAAAGGGGTGGTTTTGTTTTCGTATGACGAATTCCGAAACTCCCACGAGCAAGGGGGAAAGCCTTATTAAGCCGGCGACATCGCGTCCGGTCCGTTGGTGGCCGGCGATAGCAATTCTGCTGATCGCCGCAGGGGCACTGATCTGGATCCGGTTATTGCAGGATGTCGTCAACCATCAGAATCAGAATATTCAAACCGCCCAAGTCGTGATCATCACATCGGGAGCGCTGTTGTTATGGTGTCTTTTCCTTTCACGACTGCGGTGGAGAATTCGATTCCTGATCTTTGGTGGAGTGGTGATAGGGATTTGTGCAGCGGCATTGCTTTTTAGGATTCGAGGCGTAACGGGTGATCTGTTGCCGGTGCTTGATTGGCGTTGGAAAAGATCTTCAAGCTCCAAACTGGCAATCAAACAAGTCGCCACGCCGGGGAATACAAACTCCCTCGCTACGGAACAAATCATCCAAACGCCGAATGATTACCCACAGTTTCTTGGACCACATCGTAACTGCACCGTGTCCGGCCCGCGACTGGCTCGCGACTGGAAATTGCAACCACCACAATTGATCTGGCGCCGGCCAGTCGGCACGGCGTGGTCGGGGTTTGCGGTTGTCGGGAATTTCGCCGTGACCCAGGAACAACATGGCGAGGACGAATTGGTTGTCGGCTACGATTTATCTTCCGGCAAACTACTCTGGTCTCATGCCGGCAACGCGCATTATAACACCACCATCGCCGGTGAAGGTCCGCGCGCCACGCCAACCATCGTCAGCAACCGCGTCTATGCGCTTGGAGCAACCGGGATTTTGAATTGTCTGGATTTGGTGACAGGCAAACTGATCTGGGCCAAGGACATCATCAAGGACAACCACAGCCGGGTGAACGGCTGGGGTATGAGCGGTTCGCCATTGATCTTCGACAAGCTTGTGGTGGTGAGTGCTGGTGGGCCAAACGACCGCTCGCTCGTGGCGTATGAGGCGGCGACCGGGGATCTCATTTGGGGCGGCGGAAGCGACGGCGCCGGGTACAGTTCGCCTTTGCCCGCAATACTGGCGGGAGTTGCGCAAATTGTGATTTTTAACTCCAGCGGTATCGCGGCCCACGAAACATCGGGTGGAAAGATTCTTTGGGAGTATCCGTGGTCTAAAGAGAATCCGCACGTGGCCGTGCCGGTGATCCTGCCGGGCGACCGGGTATTGGTATCCAGTGGTTACGGAATAGGAAGTGAGTTATTGCAGGTCAAGAAAGAAGAGGGAAAATGGTCGGCCACGAAACTTTGGAAATCCATCCGCCTCAAGGCAAAGTTCACCAACGTGGTCTATCACAGTGGCTTCATCTACGGCCTCGACGACGGGATTCTGGCTTGCCTCGACGCAACCACCGGAAACCAAAAATGGAAAGATGGACGCTACGGTCACGGCCAAGTGATTCTTACGCGTGATGTGTTGCTGGTCATGGCCGAGAATGGCGATGTGGTTTTGGTGGATCCGATTCCCGAGGAACATCGGGAGTTGGCGCGCTTTTCCGCTTTGAACGGGAAGACCTGGAATCCGCCGGCGCTGGCAGGGGAACTTCTCCTGGTGCGGAACGACAAGGAGGCGGCGTGTTACCGGTTGCCGGTCGCCAAACGATAGGCGATCTGCCGACCGGTGCTACCCATGCCGGGCAGCCACGACAAGAAACGCCACCAGGCCAATCAAAGCGATGAGTCCAAGGAAAAGATAGCCAATGATCAATCCGGCCTTGGCCAATCCATCGCCACCGAGTGAAGAATCCCTCCTGATTCTGGCCCGGGCAACATGACCGCAAATGATTCCGGGAATGAATCCGAGAGGCCCCAAGACCAAGGTCGCAATTGACAGGACCAGGGAAGCAATTGCCAGATTGGATGTCTGAGGAACAGTCGGTTCATGCGGTGGCAGATCAACTGCGGGCGGCGCCGCGTGAGCTTCCGGTCCCGGTAGTGGAACCGTGTGCGGATTGGCGATGGATAATTTCGGCAGCGGCACCAACGGCGGTGGCGGGATGACAATCGAGTTCTGGCACGCGGGACATTTTGTTTGGGTGCCGATGTACGCCGTATCGCAACGAATGTGCTGGCTGCATACCGGGCACGCAAATTTGAAATCGCTCATCGGACGCCGGTAAGCTTGCACACCGGCTGCCAAGCGACAAATACTAATTTGGCAACACAATTCGACAGACGTTTAGCAGTGACTTTGTTGGCAGATCAATGCATCATTTCGCGCAATCGCATCGCATGAAGAAGCACTCTCCAACCTCTCGCAGCGGCCGCTTCAGTTCCGGGCCGGGCGCGGATGTCGCCGCGTTCTCCGAATCCGTCTCCTTCGACTGGCGGCTGTGGAAACACGACATCGCCGGTTCCATCGCCCACGCCACCGTGCTGCAAAAGATTGGCGTGCTGACCAAAGCCGAGGCCAAAGCCATCATCGCGGGACTGGATAGGATCGGGAAAGAAATCGCTGCCGGAAAATTCAAGTGGAAACCCGAACTCGAAGACGTCCACATGAACATCGAATCCGCCTTGACCAAACGCGTGCCCCCTGGCGCGAAACTCCACACCGCCCGCTCGCGCAACGACCAAGTCGCGCTCGACGTGCGGCTCTGGTTGCGCGACGAAATAAAATCGTTGCTCGGCGAAATCGTCGGCCTACAACGTGCCCTCGTCGCCCTCGGCGAGCACAACGCCGACGTCATTATTCCCGGCTACACGCACCTGCAACGCGCGCAGCCCGTTTATTTCGCGCATCACCTGCTCGCCTACGTCGAGATGCTCGAACGCGATTGCGAGCGGCTCTGGGATTGTCATTCTCGCGTGAACATCTGCCCGCTCGGCAGCGGGGCGATTGCCGGATCCACGCTGAAGTTGGATCGCGTGCTCGTCGCCAAGTTGCTTGGTTTCGTGGACGCCGACGGCAAGGTCCAGATCACCCAGAACTCCATGGACGCTGTGAGCAACCGCGATTTCGCCATCGAATTCTGCGCCGCCGGTGCGGTG
>CAZYYS010000115.1:9978-15263 GCA_964651015.1 uncultured Verrucomicrobiota bacterium | reverse complement strand
GGCAAAAAATGAATGCATTACCCTTCATATCCCATCGTCTGCTCGTCTCAGCGGTCGTGGAGCATCGCGGCGTTCGCTCCGCAGGTGCGGCGGCCGATAAGGTAGCTATCATTCAGTGTGACGACACCTGGAGTACGCCTCCCGCCGATTCGGAAAAGTCTGCTGTGACTGAGCCTCCACAACCATCGCCCAGCCTCCAGGACCCAACGCCGATAAGTGCTTCGTGGCCCTTTTTTGAATAACCGACAACTGGTTTTGGTATGGCAACGGGAAACATGGAAGCGCGCTCTTTGAGATATGTCGCCGCAGCCTGCGAGGGTGAGCTGATCAGTGGCTCTCCCGAGTCGTTGATCAACCGCGTCTGCACGGATTCACGGCAAGTGCAACCTGGCGACTTGTTTGTGGCGCTGACGGGCGAACGTTTCGACGGCCACGATTTCCTCAGCGAAGTTGCCCGCAAAAACGCCGCGGTCATCGTCGTAGATCGTTCTCGGGTTACGGACGCCCCTGAAGCTCAAGCCATCATTGCCGTAGGGGGAACGCGCCGTGCTCTGGGCAAACTGGCTGCGCGCTACCGGACCGACTTTCAACTACCCATCATAGCGGTGGGCGGTTCGAATGGAAAAACGACTACCAAGGAACTGCTGGCCGCCGTGCTGCGCCAGAAACACGCCACCCTCGCCAGCGAAGCGAGCTTCAACAACGACATCGGCGTGCCCTTCACCCTGCTGAATCTCGAAGCCGCGCATCAGGCGGCCGTCCTCGAAGTCGGCACCAATCATCCCGGCGAACTGGCGCCACTGGTGCGCATGATTCAGCCACGCTATGGAATCATCACCAGCCTTGGCCGCGAGCATCTGGAATTCTTCGGCGATCGCGACGGTGTCATTGAGGAGGAAGGCTGGCTGGCGGAACTGCTGCCGGCCGATGGAAAACTCTTTGTCAACGGCGACAGCGAAGGGATGGAACGCATCACCCAACGCAGCCGGGCCTCGGTCGTGCGCGTGGGTCTGGGAAGCAGGAACGACTGGCGTGGGAGTGACCTGCGAATGGAACCTTCGGGCATGCGGTTTAACGTGGCCGCGCCGATGCCGGGCTTTGCGGGCGAGTACGAGATCCATTTGCCGGGAAGCCACCAGGTGGTGAACGCGCTCCTCGCGCTGGCGGTGGCAGCCGAACTGGGTTTGAACCGCGCCGAAATCCAGACGGGCCTGGCCGAATGCCGGCCGCTCAAAATGCGGTTGCAATTATGGGAAATCAACGGCGTCCGGGTGCTGGACGATGCCTACAACGCAAACGCCGATTCCATGCTTGCCGCCTTGCAAGTGATGCACGAAATGCCATGCGCCGGCAGACGCGTGGCGGTGCTGGGCGAGATGGCGGAACTGGGCAGACACAGCGCGGCGGCGCACGAGGAAGTCGGGCGACGCGCGGTCGAGTTCGGCGTCGAGCAACTATTCGCGGTGGGGAAAATGGCCGGAGTGATGGCTGGGGCCGCACGGTCAGCAGGACTGCAACGGATTTTTGAATTTGCCGACGTGGAGTTGGCAGCCCCGGCCGTAAAGAATTTTCTGAAGACAGGGGATCTCCTGCTGCTGAAAGCCTCGCGCGCCACGCGCCTGGAGCGCGTGGGTGAAATTCTGCGGAGCGGAACGGCCAAATAAAAAATGTATGGATGACTCATTGTTAAAAAACCTGCCTAAGCAACCGGCGCGACGTGGTCCAGAAGTGGAGAAATGGAGCAATGGAGTGAAGGGTCACAAAACCGCCAAATCCCAAAGCTCGAACATTCCAAAGCTCCAACCCGGCACGCGCGGACTTCCGGAGTCGGTGCTGCGGTTGTCAGGCTGGCGGCGATTGCCCGTGTCGACGCCGAAGCCGAGGCCGCATTTCCGGCACGATTGACGCATGTTCTTTTACCTGAGCCAATTTGTAATGGAACTTTCAAAGGACACCGCGTGGCAGGACCCGCTTTCGGGTTTGCGGCTCTTTCGTTACATCACGTTTCGTTCCGCCGGGGCGGCGGTGACGGCGCTACTGTTGAGTTGGTGGCTGGGACCGCGCGTGATTGCCTGGCTCAAGGAATTGAAATTTGGCCAGGAGTATCTGGACAAAGCGGAGACCGCCGGTGGCATGGCGGCGCGCGTGTTGAGCAAGAAAGGCACGCCGACGATGGGGGGCGTGCTGTTGATCACGGTGCTGAATCTGACGACGTTGCTGTGGGCGCAATGGAACACGCTGGTGCAACTGAGTCTGCTTTCGGTGATTGTGCTGGCGGGTTTGGGGTTTTACGACGATTGGGCCAAAATCGTGGAACAGAGTGGTGGCGGCACCAAAGCGCACGTGAAACTGTGGGTTCAGACCGGGCTGGCCTTGTTCATCGGCGTTTACCTATGGATGGTGCCGGCCACGACCCAATTGGTGACGGAAATCATGGTGCCGTTCTATAAATATCCGATCCTCCGGGCAAACGCTGAAATGCTGAAAGCTGAAAATCTGAATTATTTCAGCCTGTCAGCGTTTCATTATTTCAGCTTTTCCTTGGTGGGTCTTGCGCTGGTGGTGCTGACGATTGTGGGCAGTTCGAATGCGGTCAACGTGACGGATGGGTTGGATGGGCTGGCGATCGGCTGCACCTTGATTGTGGCGTTTGTGTTTTTGGTGATGACGTACGTGGCCGGCAACGCAGAAATTGCGAAATATTTGCAGATTCCCCACGTTTCGGGCGCGGGTGAATTGACCGTGTTCTGCGCGGCGATGATCGGCGCAGGGCTGGGATTTCTTTGGTTCAATTGTCATCCGGCGCAGGTGTTCATGGGTGACACCGGCTCGCTGCCGTTGGGCGGGGCGTTGGGGATTATCGGGGTGTTGATTCACCAGCCGTTGGTGTTGGTGATTGCCGGGGGCGTGTTTGTGATTGAGGCGGGGTCGGTGCTGTTGCAAACGGGGTGGTTCCGTTACACGCGACGTCGGTTCGGCACCGGGCAGCGATTGTTCTTGATGGCGCCGATTCATCATCATTTCGAGAAGAAAGGTTGGTATGAATCACAGGTGGTGATGCGGTTTTACATCTTGTGTGTGTTGTTTGCGGTGGTGGCGTTGAGCAGTTTGAAGATACGCTGATGAATGATTTGAAGGATCAACAGATTTTGGTGATCGGGCTGGGGAACCGAGGCCGCGCGGCGTGCGAGTTGTTACAGCGCCGGGGCGCGAGTGTGACGGCAGTGGACAGCGCGAATGACGCGGGGTTGCGGGATGAGGCGGGCAAGCTGCGTCCGTTGGGGGTGGAGGTGAGGTTGGGGGCGACGGTGCTGGCGGATCGCCCGTTTAGTCTGGCCGTGGCCAGCCCGGCAGTGCCGGCGGATTCGCCGTTGTTGCGGCAGGCGGCGGCGCGGCAGGTGCCGATCATCGGGGAGTTGGAGTTGGGGTACCGGTTGTCGCAGTGTTTGAATATTGCCATCGCGGGGACCAATGGCAAGAGTACGACGGCGGCGTTGCTGGAGCAGTTGTTGTCGCGGCATCAGCGCAAGGCGGTGTTGACGGGGGACCGGGGGCGGCCGTTGTGTGCGGTGGTGGAGCGGAGCAAGGAGTTGGATTTTTTGGTGGTGCAGGTGAATGCGTTCCAGCTGGAGCGGACGCAGTTTTTCCGTCCGGCGGTGGCGGTGTTGTTAAATCTGGCGGCGGATCAGTTGGATCGGTACCGGAGTGTGGCGGATTATGCGCGGGCGAACGGGCGGTTGTTCGCGAATCAACAGGCGTTTGATTGGGCGATTGTCCAGCGTGAGGCGCTCGCGCAGTTGCAGGATTTGGGGGTGGGGATTCCTTCAAAGGTGATCACGTTCAGCGCCAACGATCGGCGGGCGGATGTTTATCTGGAGCGGGGCTTGTTGATCAGCCGTCTGGCAGGTTGGGAGGGGCCGTTGTTGGATCTGGATCATTGCCAGTTGCGTGGACCGCACAACGCGGAGAATATGATGGCGGCGTTGGCGGTGGGGCATGTGTTGCGGTTGCCGTTGGATTCGATGGTGGCGGTGTTGCAGCGGCAGCCGCCCCCGCCGCATCGCTGCGAGTTTGTGGCGGAGATCAACGGGGTGAAGTTTTTCAACGATTCGAAGGCCACGAATGTGGCGGCATTGCATCAGGCGTTGCTGACGATGCCCGCTGGGCCGGCCAGTCAGCCGAATGTGTGGTTGATCGCCGGCGGGCGGGACAAGGGGCTGGATTTTCACCAGGCCGGCCCGGTGCTGTCGCAACGGGTGAAGGGGGCTTTCTTAATCGGTGAAGCGCGCGATAAGCTGCGCGCGGCGTGGAGTCTTTTTACGCCTTGCACGGCGGTGGGTTCGTTGTTAGAAGCTGTTCATCAGGCGGCGGTGAACGCCGTTCCGGGT
Source organism: uncultured Verrucomicrobiota bacterium (assembly GCA_964651015.1). Lineage (GTDB taxonomy): Bacteria > Verrucomicrobiota > Verrucomicrobiia > Limisphaerales > PALSA-1396 > CAZYYS01. Next base: position 10,875 of record CAZYYS010000115.1, on the reverse strand, counting down.
GATGTGGTGCTGCTGTCACCCGCTTGCTCAAGCTTCGATCAGTTTCGAAACTACCAGCATCGGGGGGACGCGTTTCGCCAGTGGGTCACGCAGCAGGGCGGCGCGTTGCGCGGTTCCGCGCCATCCGGCACGAACCAGACGGACCATGACGGAAAATAATTTTAGTTTATCAGTTTGCCGCGGGTTTTCTGAGGAACACCCCGGCGCAATATCAACCATACCAACCAAATGAAAGGACGCGAACCCGCGCCAACAACTATGAATAACTCAAACCCGCTTGTGCCACAGGGCTCCAACTTGGAGCAAAAAATCAAAGGTCGTTCCCGCGTCAAACTCGCCGTGCTTTGCGTGTTGGCCGCGCACGTGCTGTTTCTCGGGCCGTTGTTGATCCAAGGTTGCAAACGGGAGCAGCCGCTAACGACTGCGGCGGAAACCAACGCCATCCCGCCACTGGAAACCCTGACGAACGACTTGCCGCAGTTCACGAATGCTTTCACCCCGCTGCCGCCCGTCGAGACGAATGCAGTTGTGCCGCCCGCCGTAGTGGAAACGCCGCCCAGTGCGACGGAATACGCAGTGGTCAAGGGAGATTCCTTCTACTCTATCGGCAAGAAATTTGGTGTCTCCATCAAGGCGATCGCGGACGCCAATCCCGGCGTGGATTCCACCAAACTCAAACTCGGACAGAAGCTGATGATTCCGGCGCCGACACCGAAGCCGCCCACCAACGGTGAAGCTGTGTTGTCACCGGGAGGTGAGACGATTTACACGGTCAAGTCCGGGGACACCTTGAGCAAGATTGCCGCCGATCACCACACGACGGTCAAGGCGATTCAGCAGGCCAACAATTTGAGCATAACCACAATCCGGGTCGGGCAGAAGTTGAAGATACCCGCG
>CAZYYS010000115.1:1249-9878 GCA_964651015.1 uncultured Verrucomicrobiota bacterium | reverse complement strand
ACCTCGGTGCTGGTTTTTTGTGTCGCCGTCCTTTTGGCACTTGGCATGGTGATGCTCTACAGTTCAAGTTCCGTTTTGCCGATTAAGGGGGAGCCTGACGCCCAGGTGGGCGCGACCTATTTGATCAAGCAATTGATTTGGTGCACACTGGGCCTGCTGGCAGGTACCTTGGCAGCGTGCCTGGATTACCGGGTCTTGAAGAAGCTGGCCTGGCCGTTGTTCGGCATTGCGGTGGTCTTGCTCGCTCTCGTTTTAGTGCCTCACATCGGTAAGAAGATCAACGGCGCGCGCCGGTGGTTCAGCTTTGGAGGGGTTAGCTTTCAACCTTCAGAATTCGCAAAGCTCGCGCTAATCATCGTTCTGGCTTGGTATGGCGAACGGTTCCATCGCCATATGGCTTCGTTCAAACGCGGGCTTCTCTTTCCGGGCATGTTCATCGGGTTGGTACTGGGTTTGATTTTCGTCGAAGTGGACGTGGGCAACGCCATGTTGCTCGGAGCAGTGAGTGGCATCCTGTTGCTTATCGCGGGGATTCAGCTGAAATATTTTCTGCCACCCGTGATTGCGTTGGCGGTCGCAGTCGGCCTTTTCATTAATTACAATCCCACGCGTTCCGACCGGATCTATTCCTGGTTGCACGTCGAGGAAACAAAGAATTCGACAGGTATGCAGGCGTACCAAGCTATGCTCGCTTTGGGCGCCGGTGGGGTGACGGGGAGAGGCTTGGGTGAGGGACGACAGAAGCTTGGCTTTATTCCCTTCTCCAGCACGGATTTCATTTTTGCGGTGATCGGCGAGGAACTTGGATTGGTTGCCACGCTTTCGGTCCTGCTGGCGTTTGTGACGCTGATCCTCTGTGGCATCTACATTGCCTGGAATGCCCGTGACTTGTTCGGTCTGTTGCTCGGTTGCGGCATCTCGTTTCTGATTGGTTTGCAGGCGTTCATTAATGTCGGTGTGGTCACCAGCGCGCTCCCCAATAAAGGATTGTTGCTTCCCTTCATCAGTTACGGGGGGTCGAACTTGCTGATGACGCTGACGGGCGTCGGTTTGTTGATCAGCATCGCGCGCAAGGGAGGTGTGCAGGCCACACTGGAAACTGCAAAGACGCTTCTTACGCCCGGGCTCAAACATTCCTGATGCAAAACCAAAGCATAACCCCGGCGGTCGCCATTGCGTGCGGTGGCACGGGTGGCCATCTCTTTCCCGGATTGGCGGTGGGGCAACAACTGGTTCAACGAGGTTGCGCCGTCACACTCCTGATTTCTCCCAAGGAGGTGGACCAACTGGCGGCCAAAGCCGCCGGCGGCATGGAGGTCGTCACGTTACCGGCGGTAGGATTCAGGCGCGGCGGTTGGATTCGTTTTCTGCGCGGCTGCGGCCAGGCGTATTGGGCAACGAAAAAACTTTTTCAAGCGCGCGCGCCTCACGCGGTTTTGGCGATGGGCGGCTTCACCAGCGTGGCGCCGGTGTGGGTGGGGCGAAGTTTCGGTGCCACAACTTTTCTACATGAGTCCAACACGATTCCGGGCAAGGCGAACCGTTGGTTGTCGCGCAAGGTGGATCAAGCTTTCGTGGGTTTTCCGGAAGCGGCTCATCGCTTGCGAACGGGCTGCGTTTTAACCACGGGAACCCCGGTGCGACCGCAGTTTCAACCGCGGGACGCGGCGGTTTGCCGGCAGGCGTTGGGCTTGGAACCACAGCGGCGGGTGTTGTTGGTTATGGGTGGCAGTCAGGGCGCGAGCGCCATCAACGAATTGATTTTGCGAATGCTCCCCCGGTTGGCAGATGGAGCATCGGATTGGCAGTTGCTGCATCTGGCCGGTGCCAACGATGCGGAGAAGGTCAGTCGCGCCTGTGCCGCAGCCGGACTGAGGTCGGTGGTGCTCCCATTTCTGGCCGGGACGGAACTGGCGTTGGGTGCGGCAACGGTGGCCGTCAATCGCGCGGGGGCGTCGTCGCTGGCGGAACTGGCGGCCGTGCGCGTGCCTTCGGTGCTGATTCCTTTGCCCACGGCGGCGGACAATCACCAATTCCATAACGCCCGCGCTTACGAGGCGACCGGCGCTGCGCGTTTATTGGAACAAGGCGTTGCCACGCCGGAAAATCTGATGCGCCTGATTCTGGAATTGGCTGATAACGTCGCGGTCCGCGAGCGCATGCAGGTGGCGCTTAAGGACTGGCACTCCCCACGCGCGGCGGAACAGATTGCCGACTGTATGATGCGGGCTATCACTGACAAACTTCGGAGGACTGGTCGCTCGCCGGCGGCGCCTGTAATCCTTCGTAATCACCAATCCGTGCTCACGTGAATTCAGCTTGCTCCTTAACAGATCGTGCACCCCAGAGCGACAATATGCTCCGGGAAGAGGTCAGTGCGTTGAAGGAAGAACTCGCCGCGAAACTTTCACCCGCGACGGTGTTGCGGCTGGCTGAACCGTTGGCCAGGCGCACTACGTTGCGTGTTGGCGGGCCGGCTGATGTTTATGTGGAGCCGGTTTCCGAGGAGGAACTGGCCTTGGTTTTGCAACTTTGCGCGGCGCACGAAGTACCTTTCCTGATTCTCGGTCGTGGGTCCAACCTGTTGATCAAGGACGGCGGCATTCGCGGCTTGGTGATTAGCCTGGCACACCCGCAATTCAACCGCATTGAAGTCACAGGCTACCGTCTCCATTGCGGCGCTGGCGCCAAACTCAAGCAAGTGGCTGTGGAAGCCCGGCGAAATGGTCTGACCGGGCTTGAATTCCTGGAAGGCATTCCTGGCAGCGTGGGCGGGGCGTTGCGCATGAACGCCGGTGCGATGGGCGGCTGGATGTTTGATGTCGTGGAGTCGATTCGCTTCATGGATTACAGCGGAGAAGCGCACAATCGCACCGCCGGCGAAGTGGACGTGGAATATCGCAGTTGCGCTTTGTTTAAGACTCACATTGCGCTCGGCGCCGTGCTCAAAGGTCATCCGGCGTCGCGTGAGGTGGTCAAGCAGCGAATGGACACGTTCAGCAAAAAGCGTTGGGAAACGCAACCGGCGGCGCCCAGCGCTGGCTGCATCTTCAAGAATTCCAGCACCATTCCAGCGGGCAAATTAATTGATGAACTGGGGCTTAAAGGCACGGGGGTTGGTGGCGCGATGATCTCGACTGAACATGGCAACTTCATCGTCAACCAAGGCACGGCGACGGCGAAGGATGTTCTGGATGTGATCGAGCTCGTCAAGCGACGCGCAAAAGCCGAACGAGGAATCGAATTGGAAACGGAAGTGGAGATCGTGGGTGAATGATGTGGTCGTTCTCGTGACGGGGTTTTGAGGGCGACAAGAAAACGGTCTTGGATGAAGACAGAAAACTTGAACATCACAGTCATGCTCGGTGGCCCGAGCGCTGAACGCGAAGTTTCGCTGAGTTCCGGCGCTGGAGTAGCGAAGGCGCTGCGTTCGTTAGGCCATACGGTGCATGAACTCGATCCACGAGATGATGCGTGGTCATTGCCGGAAGGCACGGACGTGGTGTTCCTCGCGCTGCATGGTACCTACGGCGAGGACGGTACGGTGCAGCAGCGGCTGGAGGACTTGAAAGTGCCTTACACCGGATGCGGCGTCGAAGCGAGCCGGGTGGCATTTGACAAGCACTTGACCAAATTACGTTGCGTCGAAGCAGCAGTGCCAACGGCGCGGTTCACCATAATCAATTCAGTCAACGCACCCTGGCCAATGGGCTGGCAACCGCCCGTCGTGCTCAAACCAGTGCGGCAAGGATCGAGTGTGGGCTTGCAGTTCGTGGAGCGAGTGGAGGACTGGGGGCCGGCACTGGCGGAGGCTTTGCGGCACGATTCAGAAGTGTTGATGGAGGAGAAAATCTGCGGGCGCGAAACCACGGTGGGAATCCTTGCGGGCCAAGCTTTGCCAGTTGTCGAAATCCGTCCCAAAGCGGGCGCTTATGATTATCGCAATAAGTACACGGTTGGCATGACGGAGTATTTTTGCCCAGCTCCGTTCGATGAAATTACGACGTCACGAATCCAAGCCGCCGCCTTGGGGGCGTTCAGAGCGGTGGGTGGCCGCGATTACGCGCGCGTGGACGTGATGGTGAGCGCCGAGGGGCAACCGGTTGTGTTGGAAGTCAACACATTGCCCGGCATGACCGAAACCAGTTTGTTGCCAAAGGCGGCGGCGGCGGCCGGTATCTCTTACACAAAGTTATGTCAAAGCATGATTAATCTGGCGATGCGGCGCGCGCCGAGAAAGTTCGAACTAAATCAAGTATGAGTTGGTTCCAACGCAAATCAATGAATCGACGCCTCGGGCGCGGACACGTGCTTTCCGTCAAACTACGTTCCAGTCATGTTCGCGCGAAGCGTGTGCGTTTGGTGGCTCTGTCATTTGGGATTTTATTCGGAACGGTTTTCGGGCTGTACCTGCTGTGGCGCACTGGCGAGTGGGCGCTCAACCGGCTGGTGTATGAAAACCCTGCATTCGCCATCCGCCAAATCGATGTGCAGACGGACGGAGTGATCACACACGATCAATTACGGCGCTGGGCAGGCGTGAAGCTGGGGGAGAATTTAGTGGCGCTGGATTTGGCCCGCGTGAGACGGGATTTGAAATTGAGTTCCTTGATCGAATGGGTGGCGGTGGAACGGGTGTTGCCGAATACGTTAAGACTGCGCGTTGTCGAACGAGAGCCACTGGCGCGGGTCCTCGTGCTCCGACCGGTTCCGAACGGAGGGTGTGAAGTGAAAACGCTCCAACTCGATCTCGAATGTAACGTCATCCTGCCCTTGGAGCGTCAGCAACGGACCACTCCACCAACTCCCGCGGATGACCTCTTACCCGTGTTGGAGGGCCTACAACCGAACGAATTGGTTCCCGCCAAACGGTTGGAATCACCGCAGGCCCGGGCGGCCATGCAATTGATCACGGCCTTCGAACGTTCGCCGATGGCGGGAGTGTTTGACCTGCGGCGGATTGATTTGTCCTCTCCGGATATCCTGCAGGTGACGACCTGGCAAGGCAGTGACGTCACCTTTGCGACAAAGGACCTGGAGCGGCAGTTACTTCGCTGGGCGGAAGTGCACAAATATGGTCAAACCAATAACGTTGCCATCGCCTCAGTCGATCTTTCAGTTACCAACAACGTCCCGGTTCGTTGGATGGCGACGAACGCAGTGGCGCCGGCTATGAACAGAAAGATCAACCCTCAACGCTACAAAAAGAAAAATGTTTGAACCGTCTTCCCTTATCGTTGGGCTGGAGATCGGCACGTCCAAGATTTGTGCCGCGGTCGGCGAAATTAATACGGCCGGTGCCGTGAATCTTATTGGCTTGGGCCAGTCGCGGTCGCGCGGCGTGCGCAAAGGCGAGCTTGCCGATGCGCCAGTTGCTGAGGAAGACGTGCGCAATGCAATTGTGGAGGCCGAACAAATGGCGGATGTGGAGATTCGCAGCGTGTACCTCGGCGTCACCGGAGGTCACATCCGTGGCTTCAACAATCGCGGAGTCCATCCGGTGGTTTCGGCGGATCGGGAGATTTCGGACGACGACATCCAGGACGTGATCAAGAATGCCAAAGCCATCAACCTGCCCGCGCAAAACCATGTGGTGCATGCCATTCGTCAGCACTTTCACGTGGACGGCCAGGATGGGATTGAAAATCCGGTTGGCATGTTTGGCGCCCGGGTCGAGGTGGACGTGCATGTGGTGCACGGCAATTTTAATCGCCTGCAGAATCCAATTCGCACCGTCAAGAGTTTGCAGTTGGAAGTGGAGGCGATTGTTTTCAATGGGCTGGCCTCAGCGCTGGCGTTGCTGACGCCTGAACAAAAGGAACTGGGCGCCTTGGTGATCGATCTTGGGGGCGGCACGACCGACTATGCGGTTTACGCGGAGGGTGTCATTAAACATACCGGGGTGCTGGCAGTCGGCGGCGATCACGTTTCGAACGATCTCGCTTATGGACTCAAAGTGCCGCTCGGTCGCGCGGAACAGCTTAAGATCGAACACGGCGCCGCGCTGGTGGATGACAGTCTTAAGGGCCAGACCATCAGTATCACCAATGAACTCGGGCTGACTTTGAAAACCATCAACCTGGAACATCTGCGGCGAATCATGTCGCTGCGGTTGGAGGAAATCTTTCAACTGATCGGGCACGATTTGGAGTCCGCCGGGTTGCTGGATTATTTGCGTTCGGGGGTTTTCATTTGCGGTGGTGGAGCGCGCATTCCGCAGATTGAAAAACTGGCGGAACGCGTGTTCCAACTGCCGGTATCTCTCGGCAAAGCCCATTCGATCAGTGGATTGAAGTCAGCTCTCGACCAACCGGAGTTCGCGACAGCCATCGGTCTGGTCAAGTACGGGTCATTTATGCAAAACCAGAAGAAATCAAGCCGATCTTCCCTGACGGGTGGAATCAAAACCACACTCAGTCAATTCTTCCGCTTCGGCTGAAATCCATTCAATCAAACTCGCCTATGGAATCCGACCCGCAAAGTGGAGCGCCGAGCACGGCGCCGAGAAAAAAGATCTGCATCAAAGTGTTCGGCGTGGGTGGCGCCGGCAGTAACATGGTGGAGCAGATGGCCAAAGAGGGCTTCCCGGGCATTTCGTTCACGGTGCTGAACACGGACGCGCAAAGGTTGGAGAATTCACCAACAACCCACAAACTGCGCCTGGAGTCGAAGCTTCTCCGCGGCCTGGGTACGGGTGGCGATCCCGAACTCGGTCGCGCCGGCGCCGAAGAACACACTACGGAGTTGAAAGCTTTGTGCGAGGGCGCCGATGTCGTCTTTATCGTGGCGGGTTTGGGCGGTGGAACCGCCACCGGCGCGGCCCCGGTGCTGGCAGGCATCGCCAAGGCGGCCGGTGCCCTGGTGCTTGGATTTGTGACCTTGCCGTTCGATTGCGAAGGCGGCCGGCGGCAGCGACAGGCGCAGGAGGGGCTGGATCAACTCAAGGCGGCGGCCGATGGCGTGATCTGCCTCTCGAATCAAAAAGTGTTCAAACTGATCGACGAGAACACCAGCCTGATCGACACCTTCAAAATCACCAATGATTTGCTCGCGGACGGCGTGCGCGGCATCTGGCAACTGCTGACCCGCACCGGCCTGATCGACATTCATTTTGCCGACCTGTGCGCCGTGCTGCGCGGGCGGCATGCGGAAAGTTCCTTTGCCGCTGCCGAGGCGATGGGCGCCAATCGATCGCGCGAAGTGATCGAAAAATTGGCGACGCATCCCATGTTCGATGGCGGGCAGATGTTGAGCGAGGCCGAAGCCGTGTTGGTCAGTTTGATGGGCGGCCCGGATCTGACCATGGCCGAAGTCAACCGGGTGATGGAGCAGATCAATCGTCAGTGTGAAAATGCACAGGTCATGATGGGCGCGGCGGTGGATGAAGCGTTCAAGGACCGTCTGTCCGTGACTGTCGTTGCCACGCGCCGAAGCTCGGCGGCCAGGTCGCCGTCCGTTGATGCCGGGGCTGAACCGGTCGAATCAACCTCGACCACGCCGGAGAACCGGTCACCTTTGGAATCGCGTTTGCTTTCACCTTCCATGAGCAGCCGGCCGGCCTCGCGATTTGTGGCGCCGCCGCCCGAAATGACCTCGGAAAAACGCGAACAGCTTTTGGAAAAACAATCAACGACCGGACGGCAGCGCAAGGCAGCGTCGCGGCTGCGCCAGGGCCAGTTGTCGTTGGAAATCATTTCCAAGGGCCGCTTCGACAAGAGCGAACCGACGGTCCACAAAGGCGAGGACCTTGATGTGCCAACCTATATCCGCCGCGGTGTGGCGTTGAATTAGGCGAAGATTGACGCGACCGGCGCATCTCAAAATATTAGCGGGTTGCAGTCATTGAAGTCCTTCGTGTTTGCGGCTTTTTGATTAGCACCCTGCTTTAGCGGGGTGACGAAAGTTGGTGGAGTGGTTGAACCGCTTCAGCGGTTTGTCCGCTCCCCAAAACCGCTAAAGCGGTTGCAAACATTGGTAGGATCGCTCAACACCCCGCTAAAGCAGAGTGTTAATGAAACTGTCGGCAAGGTGCTCATTTTTTTTGAGATGCGCCACTTGTTTGCCAACGAGAATAATCTGCTTGCCCTCGGGCCGGGACTTGAGGCAGTCTTTGATCAGTTCCATTCTTTCCACACGTCGGTCGAGTTGACGCGCGCTTTGAGTGAAACTCGTCCCTATGGCAAGCATCAAACAACGCAGCATCAGGCTCCAAGCCGCAGAATTCAGACGGCCAGTCCGAACCGCCGCCGACAGAACTGTCTATGGCCCGGTTCGCCCCTTGGCCGACCGTCCTTTAGCTACCAGCGGTTTCTCCTGGTATGAAAACTCCACCCCAAATTAAAATCCTATCCCAAATCCTTCGACTGTTGGTGCTGACCAGCTTGCTGGCCACGACCTCGGCGCAGGAAGTCTCCATTCCCGACCCCGGCCTCAATGCCGCGATGCGAGAGGCATTGCAAAAGCCCAACGAGCCTTTGACAGTGCAGGACATGCTCAGTCTGACCAATCTGGACGCCAGCTCAAGAGGCGTGAGGAGCCTGGAAGGTCTGGAGGCGGCTCATAATTTGACTGCGCTCAACCTCAGCGCCAACCAGTTGACAAACTTCTCCTTTCTGAGCGGGCTGACGAG
>CAZYYS010000115.1:0-1239 GCA_964651015.1 uncultured Verrucomicrobiota bacterium | reverse complement strand
TTGACCACGCTCGACCTCGTCGGGAATCAACTGACCAGCCTCACCTTGCCAGCCGGGCTGACGAATCTGACCACGCTCTTACTCAGCATCAATGAACTGACCAGCTTCACCTTGCCGGCGGGGTTGACGAATTTGACATTCCTCAACCTTGACGACAATGGACTGACCAACCTCACCTTGCCGGCGGGGCTGACGAGTTTGACCACGCTCTACCTCAGCGGCAGCCGGTTGACGAACTTCTCCTTTCTGGGCGGGCTGACGAGTTTGACTACGCTCAGCCTCTACGCCAATCAACTGACGAACTTCTCCTTTCTGAGCGGGCTGACGAATCTGACCACGCTCGACCTCGGCGCCAATCAACTGACGAACTTCTCCTTTCTGAGCGGGCTGACTAGTTTGACCGCGCTCTCCCTCAGCTACAATCAACTGACCAGCCTCACTTTGCCGGCGGGGCTCACGAGTTTGACCACACTCGACCTCTACGGCAATCAACTGACCAACCCCACCTTGCCGCCGGGCCTGACGAATCTGACCACGCTCAACCTCGGCGGCAATCAGTTGACAAACTTCTCCTTTCTGAGCGGGCTGACTAGTTTGACCACGCTCTACCTATACGGCAATCAACTGACCAGCCTCACTTTGCCGGCGGCGCTGACGAGTTTGACCACGCTCTACCTATACGGCAATCCGCTCACGACTTTCGTTTTACCTGAACCTCTGGCGGCTACCGGCTTTGCGGGCACGGTTGGAGAACTCAGAAACCAGGGTGTGTCGGTTTACACTTACCCGCTGGAGGTGGGGTTGAGCCTGGCCTCACCACAGCGGACGCCGGCTGGCGCTTTTGGATTTGCGCTCACCGGTCCGCTGGCGGCCTACACCATCCTCGGCTCCACTGACCTAACCACTTGGAACGAGTTAGGGACAGTGACCAACGCGGTGGGTGCCGTGGTCTTTACCGACGCGGCGACGAACTCGGCGCAGAAGTTTTACCGCGCGCGTCAGGTCCCGTAGCGCACAGCACGGCAGAGCCGCAATCCAACACTTCCAGAGCGAAGGCAGGGGAATGGACGGCAGAGGAATGAAGGCTGGAGAACCGTGTTCCATTCCCTTGCCGTTCATTCCTCTGCCTATTTCCGTCCGATTTGCTTTGCCGCAGTTGTTCTTACAGACCGCCGCGCTCCGGCAAATCTTCGCACCGCGCGAGGATTCTGATGTGTTGCAGTGCCGAACGTTCGGATC